>NZ_VTZN01000104.1 GCF_008370645.1 Mycobacterium simiae | reverse complement strand
GGGCGTCCGCGGCGCCGACGCCCGACCTCGACGAGCTTGATCGTGCGCTTACCCGCTGGTTCGGCGTCACCTTGGCCTAACCTCAAGAACCGCTTGTCCCCCGGATGGGGGACCCCCATTGTCAGCCGTTCGTACTACCCGGAATTAGTCGCGAGATCCACCTGATCGGTGGATAACGCATGTGTGCCGTGTCGGGCATTGTGGTACGGCTGCGAATTTCGGCGCGGCACTTGAAATAGCGACAAAGGAGATACCTGATGAGCCATGAAGCCCTTTTCCAAGAGGCGGACGTCGCGTACTCGTGGGCAATCTTCGTGGTCGACGACGTCGACTCATAAGAACCCTGTCGGCTTCTAGGTCAATGCGATCGGAGGCCACGCCCAAAGGCGTGGTGTACAAGAACTCGATAGCCTGACCCGTTGGGCAGGCATTGCGGCGGTGGAAAATTCCGCCAATCTGAATACACCACGCCTCTGGCCGCAGCTGCACCGCACAACTGCCGCATGCGACCCCCGGATATCGGCGCGGCGCGCCTGGATGAGAACTTTCCGCTTCAGCAATCCGACAGCCTTAAGATGTCGTGATGCTGCACGTATCTTCACTGTTCGTTGCGGGCACCGCCACGCTCGACGAATACGGCGCGATCAATGCCACGCGCATTCCAATGACCTGGTTTCAGGTCGACCAAATCCCGCTCTGGGCAAAGCTTCCAGTCGTTCTGGTGGTGCATGCGACAGCAGGCTCGGACTATGACCCAGAACTCCACGTGGTGTGCAAAGATCCTGCCGGCGTGCCGCGCGGAACCCTCAAAGCCAGTTGGCACTGGCCCGACGATGGCGACAGACCCTCCAAGTACCGGTGCTTCACTCAAGAGCTTTCGTTTCCCATCGAGATCGGCGGTGAATACACCATCGGCGCCTATTACGACGAGCAGGGCAAGTTCGAGATATCCACGCCCATACCGATCTCCATCATCCTGGCCGCGCCGCCTTCAACCGACAGCGACGACCACAGCGCCTAGCACCCGCAGTACCGTTAGCGAACAGCCGGCCAGGCGTCACACTGCGGCTTAGTACGGTCGCGGCATGTGGTCACCGTCACAGGGCCGCGTAGCATCGGCGCTATGGCGGTGCTACGCGGGTGCCAGTTCCGGTCCGTCGCTTTTCTGCCGGCTTTTGTGCTGGCTATCGTGGCTGTGGGCGCCACCGCGCTGGCCGCGCCGACCCATGCTTGCGCGTGTGGTGCCGCAATCTCTCCCGGCGGCGCCCACGCCACCATGAATCATGAAGTCGCGCTAGTGCATTGGGATGGAACGACGGAGACCATCATCATGCAAGTCGCGATGGACGCGACGACGGACAACGTCGCGCTGGTGGTGCCCACCCCCACACCGGCGACCGTCACCGCGGGTGACAAAGCCACCTTTCTGGAGCTAGACGCGCTGACCGCACCCCAAATTCAGCATCGACGACATTGGGGCGTGGGGCTCGGTGCCAGTGCCCCCGCAGACCTCGACGCCGCAGCCGCCCGGGCCCCGGCCGTGGTCAATCAAGTGCACCTCGGGCCGCTAGCGGCCACCACTTTGGCCGGCGGTGACCTCGGCGGTCTGCAGGTCTGGTTAACCGACAACGGCTATGCCATCCGACCAGCGGTAGCTGCAGCGCTCGATCCCTACGTGCGCGAAGGTTGGGCGTTCGTCGCGATGCGGTTGACCAGTACAGCACCGATCGTGGGCGGTCTCAATCCGGTGCGGATGAGCTTTCGTTCGTCGCAGCTGGTCTATCCGATGCGACTTTCCGTTGCCGCGCCGGACCCCCAACATGTCGTCGTCTATACCTTGGCTGACCACCGGCAGCAACGCACCGACACAGACCGATCAGCGCAGACCACTCAAGTCCAGTTCGCCGGCAATCTTGCCGATGACGTCCGTGACCCGGTGTTGCGGGAATTGGTCGCAAACCATGGCTCCTACTTGACCAAGACCGTGGTTGATGTCAACGAGACCTCCCGCATCTCTACGGATTTCACGTTCGCCAACGCACCCAACGACGAGACGTACCGGCAAGTAGTGGTTGTCTACGACACCGTCGCCATCCCCATCGGAGTGCTGTTGCTCGCCGGCGCGCTGCTGGCTGTCGCTGTGGCGGCGGCGATTGCGCTCGTCGTGTTCCGGAGCCGATCCAAGGATCGGCGCAGCATTGCCACCAGGTAATTCTCGATCTGCCTCGGCAAGGTTTGGATACTGCTTACGAGCCCTCGGTTAAGCCTGCCACCGAAGGGTCTGCCATCAGCCGATCCAGGAAAGCGCGCTGTCCGGTAACCAGTTTGTCGCGCGCCTGCACCACCGGGAACCAACCGACCCGATCGACTTCCGGGAATTTCCGCACCCCTCCTGAGCCCTGAGGCCATTCCAGCTCGAAGGTGTTGCTGCGCACGTCGGTGAGGTCGAGGTTGGCGCGCACGGCGAAGGCGGTCACCACCTTGCCGCCCGGTTGTCTCGCCCGACCCAACTCAATTCGCGGCCCGTCCGGTACCGGCAACCCGAGCTCCTCGGAAAACTCTCGCTGCGCTGCCGCCCAGGGGTCCTCGTCGCCGGTGTACTCGCCCTTCGGGATCGACCACGCCCCGCCGTCTCTGCGTGCCCAGAACGGACCGCCGGGATGTGCGAGGAGAACCTCGACAACCCCGGCCGGCGCCCGATACACCAACAACCCGGCACTGCGCCTAGGCATGCGTCAGCGCCCTTTCAGACCCCGACGGCCTGTTCCAAATCCTTCAGCGACGCCTCCAGGTGCAGCAGCAGCCGCTGCAAGCTCGGCACGCTGCGCCGGCATCCGACTAGTCCGAAGTCAAGGCTGTCCGCGTTGGTCACCAGCGTGATGTTCAGCGCTTGGCCGTCGGGGATGTTGGACAGCGGATAGCCACCGTCGAGTCGGGCGCCCCCGTAGTACAACGGCTCTGAGCCTCCCGGCACGTTCGAAATGACGATGTTGAATGGCGGCGGCATGGTCGATAGGAAACCCGGAACACCGGCCAGCGTGAGCGGCGCCATGTTGAGCGCGGACAACGCGAGCACCTGCAACCGCGGCAATTCCGAGAGCACCTTCTTGTTGCCGCGCATCGACGCGCTGATGGTCTGGATCCGCTCCGCGGGGTCCTCGACGTTGGTGGCGAGGTTGCACAGAATGCTGCCCACTTGGTTGCCGCCGCTGTCGGCTTCCTCCTTCGAGCGCAGGCTCACCGGAACCATCGCGATTAGCGGGGTGCGTGGCAGCGCATCTTGCTCGATCAGGTAGTAGCGCAGCGCACCGGCGCACATGGCCAGGACTGCGTCGTTGACCGTTACTCCGGCAGCTTGTTTGACGGCCTTCACGCGCTCCAGCGACCAGGATTGCGCAGCACATCGGCGCGCTCCTCCGATCTTGACGTTGAACATTGTGTGCGGCGCCGCAAACGGCAGCGTCAGTTGCTGCTCGAACAGTGCGGCACGGGCCAGCTTCAACGTCGAAGGCGCAAGTCCCACAACCGATCCCGCTAGTTTGACCAGCGATCCCAACGGAGACGACGAACTGCCGGACTCCGGGCGCATCCGCCTCGGCAGGTTCCACATCGCCCGCACCTCGGTGTCGTTGGGGTCGGCCGACAAGGTGCGCTGCTGCAGCTTCATCGCCGACACCCCGTCGACCAGGGCGTGGTGCATCTTGGTGTACATGGCGAAGCGGCCGTCGCTCAGACCCTCTACCACGTGCAGTTCCCACAGTGGGCGGTAGCGGTCCAGCAGGCTGGTGTGCAGCCTCGAGGTCAGCTCGAGCAGGTCACGTACCCGCCCAGGCGACGGCAACGCCGAACGTCGCACGTGGTAGTCCACGTCGACCTCGTCGTCGTAGGCCCATGCCACCCGGGCGATTCCGCCCCCGATCGTCGCGGGATGTTTACGGAACGTCGGCTGAAATTCGTCGTTGGCAACCAAAGCCTCATAGAACTGGCGGACAAATTCCGGGCCGGCCCCCGGCGGCGGCTCGAACAACGACAAGCCTCCCACGTGCATGGGATGCTCTCGCGATTCGGCGAAGAGAAACATCGAGTCGGTGGGCATCATAAACTCCATGCAGCTATTACACACCCGCCTTTACGAGGTTGATGCGCCCCGGTTCGGTACTGCTAGAACATCGCCGCGGAACCGACTTCTGGATGACAACGCATGAACTGCACGAGCCGATCGACGTAGCTGGCGAACGGAGGTGGGCCGGTCACCGGGGCGTTGGCCAGGTCGGCACGGCAGTGATCGGTCAAATAGAAAGTGGGATGGGCGAAGTAGTCGACCGCCTCGGGCGGGATCCGCATGAGCCGGTAGACCCCGGGAACGTGGGCCAGGGCCGCCTTCGCCAGCTTGCGCGGCAGCCGGACCTTGACCAGCTCACGGCCGATCACCCGGGCCAGCACGGCTGTCATCTCGTCGACTGTTAGCGGCTGCGGATCGGCGAGATTGTAGGTGCGGCCTGCTGAAACGGACAGTCCGCTCAGATAGTTCACCGCGTCAACGACGAAGTCCCGCGGAACTACGTTGACCCGTGTCGTGGTGGGATCTCCCGCGACCGGCAAGATCGCGTACCTTGGCTGGCGTAACAGCCACTGCATGATGAAGTAAGGCCCGTCAAACTTCTGCGTCTCACCCGTGCGACTGTCACCGACGACAATAGCGGGTCGATAGATCGTTGCTGGCATCCCCGCCGACATCCGCCTGCGCACATCGGCCTCCGCGAGGTGCTTGGTCTCCTCGTAGAAATTGTTGAATGGCGCACCAACCTCCAGGTCGTCCTCACTGAACGGACCGGCATAGCGCCCGCTCACATAGCACGTGCTGAAGTAGTGCAGGCGGGTCAACTTCGGACAGTTTTCAAGTGCGTTCAGGACGTTGCGGGTGCCGTCTACGTTGATCCGCACGGCCACCTCACGAGCCACCGCCAAGTCATAGGCGGCAGCAAGGTGCCACGCCTCGGTGACCTCACTCAGGGTGGCCGCAGCCAGGCCCAGCCCCGGCTGGGTGATATCACCCTCGACGAGTTCAATGCGTCCGCGCAAAGACGGATCAGCAGAACTCAACTCAGCCACCCGCTGGTTTGCCAATGCGGCGAACTTGGACTGCACCAGGCAAATTGCCGTGCTGTCCGTGCGGGTGAGGATGCCCGGCAGTAACGCGCTGCCGAGAAAACCGGGAAACCCCGTCATCAATACGGTCATCGCCGCACTCCTGCCCAGTCTTGCAATACCGCTGTGGACCAGACGCTACCGATGAGCCGGGCTGTTGAGGCGGGTCTTTAGGCCCCGCGCTGGCGGCCATTGGTCCTCGGCGGGAGCAACGCGTCAGCCCGGCGACCCGATGGTTCGTACCAGCGCACCAACTCGTCCGGCAAAACGGTTGGTGGTTAAGCGAATCCGGTGGCACCGATCACCTCGGGAAAGTTGCGACACCGCCGCCGCGGTCAGCGCTTGGTGTACAGCGACTCGATCTCGTTGGCGAAGCGTTGTGCCACCACGTTGCGTTTCACCTTGAGCGTTGGGGTCAGCTCGCCGGTCAGGACGGTGAAGTCGATCGGCAGGATGCGGAATTTACGGATCGATTCCGCTTGGGAAACAACTGAATTCGCTTGACCGACGGCTTGATCGATCTCGCTGAGCAAGTCCGGATCGTCGATCAGATCCGCTACCGCCGCGCTGGCTTCTTTGCCGTGGTGCTGCTTCCACACGGCAAAGCCCTCGGGGTCGACCGCGATCAACGCACCCACAAACGGCCTGTTGTCCCCCACCACCATCGCCTGGCTGATCAAGGGGTGCGCCCGTAGCTGATCCTCCAGCACTGCCGGAGCCACGTTCTTGCCGCCCGCGGTCACGATAATCTCCTTCTTGCGGCCAACGATCGACAGGAAGCCGTCGTTGTCGATTGACCCGAGGTCGCCGGTGTGGAACCATCCGCCGACGATCGCCTCGGCGGTGGCCTTCTCGTTACGCCAATAGCCGTTGAACACCACGCCGCCGCGCACCAGCACCTCGCCGTCGTTGGCGATCGCCATGCTGTTGCCGGGCAACAACTTCCCGACGGTGCCGACCCGCTCTTCACCGACGCGGTTCACGGTGATCGCCGAGCTGGTCTCGGTCAGGCCGTAGCCCTCGTAGATGGTCAGCCCGATCCCGCGGTAGAAGTGACACAACCGCTTACCCAGCGGAGCACCCCCGGAGACCGCGGCATGGCAGTCACCGCCCAGCGCGGCACGTAGCTTGCCGTACACCAGCCGATCGAACAGGGCATGTCTGGTCCGCAGCAGCAGACCGGGACCGCCGGCGTCCTGCGCCGTGCTCCACTGGATCGCGGTACGAGCGGCCATGTCGAAAATCCTGCCCCGACCGCTGTCTTGTGCCCTTAACTCGGCTGTGTTGTAAACCTTTTCGAACACCCGCGGCACCGACACCACCAACGTTGGCTTGAAGGCGGCCAGCGTGGCCATCAGGTTCTTGATGTCGCTGGTGTAGCCGATGGTGACTTTGTTGGCGAACGCCGACATCGACAGCGCGCGTGCCAGCACATGCGCGAGCGGCAGAAAAACCAGCAGCCGCTCACCCTTACGCAGCTGGTCGGGAAAGCACGACGCCGCACCGCGCGTCTCGTACAACAAGTTGGAGTGGGACAGCTGACAACCTTTGGGGCGGCCCGTGGTACCGGAGGTGTAGATCAGCGTGGCCGGGTCGGCGGCCCGCAACGCCGCCAGCCGCTCGTCGAGCTGGCCGACGTCCACCGATTCACCGGCCGCGACCAGCTCCTTGAGTGCCGTCGGGCCGCTTGACTCGAGCTGCAAGACCTTGCGCAGGCTCGGTAATTCCGCGCTGAGGTCCTTGATCAAATGGGCATGCGCCTCGGTCTCGGCGATAGCCAGCACCGCGCCAGAGTCCTCCAGCACCCAGCGCACTTGCTCGGCCGAGGAGGTGTCGTAGATCGGGACGGTGACCGCGCCCACCGACAGGATCGCGTAGTCGAGGATCACCCACTCGTATCGGGTGGCCGACAGAATGGCTACTCGGTCGCCAGCTTTCACATTTTCGGCGATCAAGCCAAGCCCGGTGGCGCGGATCTGGTGGGCGGCCTGGGCGCAGGTCACATCCGTCCACACGCCGTCGACGAGGCGCTGAAAGATCACCTGGTCGGGGTCTTCGCGTTCGTGTACGTACACGCTGCCGGCGAGGTGGTCGTTTCCTGCGACCGTGAAATCTGCCGGGACGCTGAGTTCACGCATGATATGACTCCGATCAGAGGGGTCAGCGGTTGGCCCAACCCTGCAATCACCGACATTAGGCGACCGTCGGTGCCGACTGCACGCGGCTCGGGGTGCTTGACATGCCGCCACCGTCCGCAGAGTCTCAACGGCATGTCCGTGGTGCGCGGTACCGCGCTCTCGAACTACCCCAGCCTGGTCTCCGAATTGGGCGGCGACCCGGCCGCCTTGCTGCGTGCTACGGGCATCCGGGACCAAGATGTTGGCAACTACGACGCCTTCATTCCGATCCGGGCGACCATCAGGGCACTCGAGTCGGCCGCAGCAGACACCGCCACACCGGATTTCGGGCGGCGGCTGGCGCGACGACAAGGCATCGAGATTTTGGGGCCAGTCGGCGTCGCGGCCCGCACCGCCGCGACCGTGGCCGACGCGTTAGCGATCTTCACCACATTCATGGCGGCATACAGCCCGGTGATCGTTCTCTACATCAAGCCGCTTGTTGGCCGGCAACGATCGTTCATCGCCCTCGACTTGGCACTTGAGGAGCCAATTGCGTGTCCGCAGACGATGGAGCTGGCGCTGGGCGTCTCGCTCGGGGTATTCCGGCTGCTGATGGGCGCGCAGTACGCGGCGATGTCGGTGCATCTGCCGCACGACCCGCTGACGCCGAAGGCCAGCTATGCGAAGTACTTCGGGTGCACGCCGTCCTTCGCCGAACGCACCGCCGGTTTCACCGTGCGCGCCGCCGACCTGAGCCGCCCGTTACATCACGACGACCTCGCCCACCGCGCCGTCGTCGACTATCTCAGCAGCATCACCCCACTCGGTGCCGGGATCGTGGAATCGGTGCGCACTATCGTCCGCCAACTGTTGCCCACCGGTGCGGCGACGCTCGACGTGGTTGCCACCCAATTTCACCTGCACCCAAAGACGCTGCAGCGCAGACTCGGTGACCAGGCCACCAGTTTTGCCGCTGTGGTTGACGGGGTCCGTAAAAACACCGCCGACCGCTACCTGCGCACTACCGCCATGAGCCTGTCGCACCTGGCCCGTGAGCTGGGCTACGCCGAACAAAGCGTGCTCACCCGATCGTGCAAAAGGTGGTTCGGAATGGGCCCGGCAAGCTATCGCAACCTGACCCGCGGTCCTGCAACACCGCGGGCATGACCGGCCCACCTCGGCACAATCAATCAAAGGCCGACGGCGCGCTCCAACTCCTTCAACGACGTTTCCAGATGCCCGAGCAGGCGCTGCAGGTGCGGGACGCTACGGCGGCAGCCAACCAGCCCGAAGTCGAGACTGTCGGCGGTACTCGTCAGCGTGATGTTGAGCGCTTGCCCATCGAGCACCAGCGACATCGGGTAGTTGCCAACCAGCCGGGCGCCATTGCAGTATCTCGGCTCGTGCACGCCGGGCACATTCGAGATGCACACGTTGAACGGCGGCGGAGCCGCCCGGCCCAGGCCGGGCACAGTATTGAGCGCCGCCGGGCTCAGCAGCAGCAGCGACAACGCCAGCGCTTGTGCCCGCGGCAGCGGGGCAAGCACTTTCTTGTTGTCGCGCATCGAGGCGTGGATAGCGTCCAAGCGGTCCGCTGGATCGTCGAGGTGCGTTGCCAAGTTACACAACACCGCACCAACCATGTTGCCGCCTACCGCATCGTGTTCGCCGCGCAAGCTCACCGGGACCATCGCCACCAGTGGCGCGTCGGGCAATGCCTCTCTCTCGTCGAGATAGGCACGCAGGGCGCCCGCGCACATCGCCAACACGACGTCGTTAAGACTCACTCCTGCAGCGTCTTTGACCATCGCGACCCGGTCCAAGTCCCAGGACTGTGCCGCGCAGCGCCGCGCGCCCCCGACGGCAACGTTGAGTATGGTGCGAGGCGTCCCGAAGGGCAGCGTCAGTCGTTGTTGCAGCAACGCTGCATGGGCCAGCCGCAGCGTCGAGGGGGCCAGCCCGGCAACGGATCCCAGCATCTCACCGATTTGATGCAGGCGGCCACGGCGGTCACGACCACGCAGCGAACGCGAAGTCGCCGGCGACCAGGCCGCACGGAAGGCGTCGTGCGGGTCGACCTGGAGTGACTGCCGCATCAGGGCAAGCCCGGATACGCCGTCGATCAGTGCGTGGTGCATCTTCGAATAGACGGCAAAACGTCCATCTTTGAGTCCCTCGATCACGTGTGTTTCCCACAGCGGACGGTGCCGGTCGAGCAGATTGGCGTGCAGCCTCGAGGTCAGCTCGAGCAACTCGCGCACCCGGCCGGGGGCAGGCAAGGCCGACCGCCGCACGTGGTAACTGAGGTCGACGTCGCGGTCGATCGACCAACCGAGGTTGGTGATCGCACCGGACAACGTCCTGGGGCGGCGACGGAATAGCGGCGCTATGTCCTGGCATGCGAGCATCGCTTGATGGGTCTCGCGCACGAATGCCCGTCCCGCGCCTGCGGGCGGCTGGAATAGCTGCAACGCGCCGACGTGTAGTGGGTGCTCGCGCGACTCCGCTGCCAGGAATAGCGCGTCGACCGGTGACATCAGTTCCATCGTGTGCTCCTCACAATGCTTGGGCCGCCCAACCGGCGTCGGCCGTCCGACCAGTTCGGGTCTGGTAGCGGTTGGCGATGGAGCGAACCGCAAGTGGTCATCGTCGACCAGGCCCGCGCGCAGCACCTTTCCGTCTGCGCGGGATGCCCTCGTGGACGAACTGGGCCGGAAGCTCCGCCTACCCACTGTGCACCAACACCCCCCGGGCCAGTCTTGACAATAGGAGACAATTATTTGACATTTCAGGACACCAATTTCGCGGCCGGCTCAACGGGCGCTGACGAGATGCCGCACCGAGATTGCCATGACGGCCCTAGCTTTGGTCTCGCCCACGGCCCTAGCGGCACTCTGGACGCCCATCGCGTGGGTAGGGTTCCTATGGTGGTGACGCCTAAGATTCCCGCACATTATCTGCTGTCGGCTGCCGCACCGCAGCCGCGCACCCTGATCGACATCATCTACGACACCGCGGCCCGCTACCCGGACGCCGCGGCGATCGACGACGGCGCCGCGCAGCTTACCTACAGCGAGCTGATCGACGATATGACGGCCGGCGTGGCCTGGCTGGCCTCCCGGGGTGTCGGCCGCGGCGACCGGATCGGCATCCGGATGCCCTCGGGCAGCTATTCGTTGTATGTGGCGATCCTGGCCGTTCTGGCCACCGGCGCGGCATACGTGCCGGTAGACGCCGACGATCCCGACGAACGAGCCGAATTGGTCTTTCGGGAGGCCGATGTCGTCGCGATCATCACCGAGTCCGGCATCGAACGAACGCTGGGCGCCTCGCGTGGCTGGCGAGCCGGAGCGCCGCTGCTGCGCGACGACGCATGGATCATCTTCACGTCCGGATCGACCGGCACACCCAAAGGCGTTGCGGTCACTCACCGCAGCGCAGCCGCGTTCGTCGACGCTGAGGCACGAATGTTTCTACAGGACAACCCTATTGGGCCGGGCGATCGGGTACTGGCCGGGTTGTCGGTGGCATTCGACGCATCGTGCGAGGAGATGTGGCTGGCCTGGCGCCACGGTGCTTGCCTGGTGCCGGCGCCACGATCGCTGGTGCGCAGTGGGATGGACCTGGGTCCGTGGTTGGTAACGCGCGACGTGACGGTGGTCTCCACGGTGCCGTCGTTAGCTGCGCTGTGGCCGGCAGAAGCGTTGGAGGCGGTGCGGCTGTTGATCTTTGGCGGGGAGTCCTGCCCGGCCGAGCTCGCCGAGCGGCTCGCCGTGGACGGGCGCGAAGTGTGGAACACCTACGGCCCGACCGAGGCCACTGTGGTCGCGTGCGCCGCCAGACTCGACGGCGCCGCACCGATCAGCATCGGACTGCCGCTGGCAGGCTGGGACCTGGCCGTCGTGAGCACCGACGGTCAGCCGGTCGGCTACGGCGAAGTCGGTGAGTTGGTGATCGGCGGAGTAGGGCTGGCTCGCTACCTGGACAAGGATAAAGACTCCGAAAAGTACGCCCCCATGCCGACATTGGGCTGGCCGCGCGCCTACCGCAGCGGTGATTTGGTCCGGCTGGAACGCGACGGGTTGTATTTCTGCGGACGCAGCGACGACCAGGTCAAGGTCGGCGGCCGACGTATCGAGTTGGGTGAGGTGGATTCGGCGCTGGTTGAGCTACCAGGGGTCAGCGGAGGCGCGGCCGCGGTGCGGCGTACCGCCAGCGGCACACCGGTGTTGGTCGGTTATGTCGTCAGTGCCGATCCGTCGTTCGACATCGCGAAGGCACGCCGGCAACTCGCCGAGCAGCTACCCGCGGCACTGGTACCGCGACTGGTGCACATCGCGGAGCTGCCGACGCGCACATCGGGCAAAGTTGATCGGGACGCGCTGCCCTGGCCCCCGCCCGGCGACACCGACACCGACGAGGCGACCGACCTGGCCGGCACGGCGGGGTGGCTGGCCAGGTTGTGGCGCGAGCTGCTGGGCGCCACTATTTCCGGTGCTAAGGCGGGTTTGGAAGCAGACTTCTTTGCGCTCGGCGGCGGCTCGCTGGCCGCCGCGCAGCTCGTCGCGACGTTGCGGCACCAGTATCCGCAGCTCACCGTCGCCGACCTCTATGACCATCCGCGCCTGGGATCGCTCGCCGGGTTTCTCGACGACCTCGAGCCGCCGCCGCAGGTGACCGAACGCGTAGTGCCGCCCACTCCCCGGCTGAGCCAACTGGCCCAGCTGGCCTTGGCGCTACCACTGGCAACACTGGCAGCGCTGCAATGGGTCAGCTGGCTGGCAGTGGGCAACAACATCGCCCGCGCCCTGCACGTGGTGCCGTGGACCGTGGCGGTCAACTGGTGGGTGGTGGCCACCGCGTTCGTCGTGTTCGTCACGCCGGTCGGACGGATGGGCCTCGCGGTCATCTTTGCCCGCGTCGTGCTGCGCAACGTCACTCCGGGCGCCTACCGCCGCGGCGGATGGGTGCACCTGCGGGTGTGGTTCGCCGAGCGGCTGGCCGCGGCCAGCGGCGCCGAGAACCTCGCGGGGGCGCCGTGGTTGGTGTATTACGCCCGCGCACTCGGCGCCGAGATCGGCAAGGGGGTGGATCTGCATTCGATGCCGCCGGTCACCGGGCTGCTCACGGTTGGGCACCGCAGCGCGATCGAAACCGAAGTAGACCTGCGGGGGCATTGGATCGACGGCGACACGTTCCATGTCGGAGCGATCACAATCGGCAACGACGCGACCATCGGTACCCGAACCACACTGCTGCCCGGCGCGGTCGTCGGGAAAAATGCCGACGTGGCTCCCGGTTCGGGGGTGCTGGACAAGATCAAGAACGGCCAGTACTGGAAGGGCTCGCCCGCAGTGAAGTCGGGCAAGGCGCGCCACCCCTGGCCTGACGAGCGGCCGGCACGCCGCTCACACTGGGTTGCGGTATACGGAGTTGCGTCGCTGCTGCTGGCCGCTCTTCCGCTGCTGGCCGCAGCGACGGGCCTGGCGGTGATCGTAGCGGCCGTTCACCATACCCGCAGCCTCCCGCAAGCAGTGCTGCCCGCCTTGCTGTGCACACCGGTAGCGGCGCTGGCGGGGCTCGCGGTGTACGCGCTGCTCACGGTGATAGCGGTACGGGTGCTGTCGATCGGCTTGCGCGCGGGTTACCACCCGGTGCGCAGCCGGACCGGCTGGCAGCTGTGGATGACAGAACGGCTCATGGATGCCGCGCGGCACTACCTGTTCCCGCTGTATGCCAGTCTGCTGACACCGATCTGGTTGCGCATCTTGGGAGCCCGCGTCGGGCGCGGCACCGAGATCTCCACCGCGTTGTTGATCCCCACGTTCACCGTGATCGAGGACGGCGCGTTTCTCGCCGACGACACCATGGTCGCCTCGTACGAGCTGGGTGGTGGCTGGATCTACGCGGCGCCGACAACGGTCGGCCGGCGGGCGTTCCTAGGCAACTCGGGGATCACCCAGCCGGGACGCCGCGTCCCCGACGACGGTCTCGTGGCGGTACTCTCAGCGACCCCACCGAAGGCCAAGCGCGGCTCCTCCTGGTTAGGTAGCCCGCCGATGCGGCTGCGGCGCCGTCCCGCGGAGGCAGACGCCGAAACCACCTATGCCCCGCCGCTGCGATTGAAGGTGACGCGGGCCGCGGTGGAAATGTGGCGGCTGGTACCGGTGATGGTGACGGTCATGATCGGCCTGGCGGTGTTGGGTGCGCTGCAGGCGCTGATGTTGAGATACGGGATCTGGTGGGCGGCGCTGGGCAGCGGACCGGTCATGCTGGCCGCGGGTGCGATCGCCGGCGTGGTCACCATCACGGCGAAATGGCTTGTGATTGGCAGGATCAAGGCGAGTGAGTACCCCTTGTGGTCATCGTTTGTGTGGCGCAACGAGCTGGCAGATACGTTCGTCGAAACCGTCGCGGCGCCGTGGTTCGCCCGCGCGGCCAGCGGAACGCCCGTATTGAACCTGTGGCTACGTGGCATGGGCGCTCGAGTCGGCCGTGGCACCTGGTGTGAAAGCTATTGGCTGCCGGAGGCCGACCTCGTGACCCTCGGGGAGGGCTGCACTGTCAACCGTGGTTGCGTCGTTCAGACGCATCTGTTTCACGACCGGATCATGCGGATGGACAGCGTCGTCCTGGAACCCGGGTCCACCCTGGGTCCGCATTGTGTCGCGCTGCCCGCCGCCCGCTTGGGCGCCGGAGCGACCGTCGGCCCGGCGTCACTCGTGGTACGTGGCGACGAGGTGCCAGGCTCGACACACTGGCAGGGAAATCCGATCCGGCCGTGGGAGATTCGCCGCAAGAAGTCAAGCGGCGACAAGCCATCCGAGACAGACCTCAAGGATGCTGCGGCGTGAGAGCACCAGCAATGGCGGCCAGACGGGCTGCTGAGGACGTCGATCCCTACCTGCCGCAAAACGGCAACTTCGGTTACTGGGTGTCCCGCTACGAACTGGACCTACAGTACAAGGTGGCGATCAACCGGCTGTCGGGAACGGCCCTGATCACCGCGGTGACCCTCATCGAGTTGCAGGAGTTCAGCCTGGATCTTTCCGATGCGCTGAAGGCGTCGAAGATCCTGGTCAACGGCAAGCGCGTTGCTCACTTTGCCCACCGCAACGGTAAGTTGCGCATCACGTTGGCGGCCAAGCTGGCGACCGGGGCCGCACTGTCAGTCGTCGTGCACTACAACGGCGCACCTCGGCCGGTCAAAACACTGTGGGGCGATGTCGGTTTCGAGGAACTGACCGACGGCGCGCTGGTCGCCGGGCAACCCAACGGCGCCGCGTCGTGGTTTCCCTGCAACGACCACCCCAGCGCCAAGGCTGCCTTTCATATCCGGATCAGCACCGAAAGCCGGTACCGGGTGATCGCCAACGGCAAGCTGGTGTCGCGGCGCGCGCGGGCGTCGCAGACCGTGTGGACCTACGAACAACCCGAACCAACCTCGACCTACCTCATGACGGTGCAGATCGGCGGGTACGAGATGACGCGGCTAGCTAGGACGCCGGTGCCGATACGGGCCGCGCTGCCGCGGCGGCTGAGGGCCAAGTTCGATCACGATTTCGCCCGTCAACCGCAGATGATGACGTTGTTCATCGAACTGTTTGGGCGCTACCCGTTGGCGAACGGGTACACCGTCGTCATCACCGCTGATCCCCTGGACATACCTCTTGAGGCCCAAGGAATTTCGATCTTTGGAGCTAACCACTGCGACGGCACGCGGGCCAGTGAACGGCTCGTCGCGCACGAACTGGCACATCAATGGTTCGGCAACAGTGTGACCGCACGGCAATGGCGCGACATCTGGCTGCACGAAGGATTCGCCAGCTACGCCGAGTGGTTGTGGTCGGAGCAAAGTGGCGGCCCCAGTGCCGACGAACTCGCCGGTCAGCACCACGAACAGCTGCGGGCACAGCCGCAAGATCTGCTGCTCACCGACCCCGGACCGCGACTGATGTTCGACGACCGCGTGTACAAGCGGGGCGCGCTGACCCTGCATGCCCTGCGCCGGCGGTTGGGTGACGAGAAATTCTTTGCCCTACTGAGGGATTGGACTGAGCGCTATCGCCATGGCACTGCCGTCACCGGCGACTTCACCGGCCTTGCCGCGAACTACTCCGAGGAATCGCTGCGGCCACTGTGGGATGCCTGGCTGTACAACACCGAGGTGCCTTGACGCGCTAGAGGCTGGTCAAGTCGTCGGGCACGTCGACGGAGTGTTCCTGCAGCGTAGCCAGCGGCACTACCTCAAGGGTGCGCTCGTGAGTAGCGGCCAGCACAACTGGGGCAGGGCAGCCGTCCTGGTGGGCCCGCAGCCAGTTCACTGCGGTCACACACCAGCGGTCGCCGGGCAGCAATCCCGGGAAACGGTATTCCGGCACGGGCGTCGACAGGTCGTTGCCGATTGACCGCTGGTGTTGCAGAAATTCGGCGGTCACCACGGCGCAAATCGTGTGCCGGCCCAGATCTTCGGGACCGGTGGAACAGCAGCCATCTCGGTAGAAGCCAGTGAGCGGGTCGGTACCGCATGGTTGCAACGGACCACCCAGCACATTGCGGTCAGGCTGGCGCTCAGGCATGTGCCCAGTATCGCGCGTTTGCGTCGGAGAATTGCCGCGGCCAGGACCTGTATGCGTGCTAAGGATTACGCGCCGCGTCACCGGATGCTGGGCGGCGATCCAACGCCGAAGAAACTGTCGGCCGCGGCCCCATCCATGTCCGAGTACATCCGGGCAATCTCGCTAAACGCCTTGCCGGCCTGCTGCAGCTCTTCTTGCGCTGCTTGATTGAGGGCCAGCAGCTGGGCGGCCTCGGCGGTGAACGCCGCTACTGCCTGGGCCGAGACTTCCTCAGCCCCCGCAGGCACCAGGGACATCAGCGACGTCGCCGCTATCGCACCAGCCGCAAGACCCTGGAAGGCATTGTCGGCAACCTGGCGACCGACGTCGGCGGCTGCCGGATCAATAGACATGGGCTGCATGGGTGTCTCCTGTATTGCGCCGGTCCGTGCGGGCACCGCCCAGGCATACCAGCCGTGAACGTTGTCGGAAGTTATTGTATTAGTGCCATACAGTTTTCGTATGCAAAATCGGAAAGATAAGTGTCGGCGGCAGGCAATAGCATTCCGCGGGTTTGCTGACAACGTGTAAGGTTCAGCGGCGTGATACTTACGGGCGCCTTCTTGGCCGACGCGGCTGCAGTGGTAGATAACAAGCTCAATGTGCAGGGCGGCGTGCTGTCCCGCTTTGCGGTCGGGCCTGATCGGCTGGCTCGCTTCGTGCTGGTGGTGCTGACGCAGTCAGAGCCAGGTGATTCCGACCGGAAACTCAATGTCGAGGCGAGGCCCCCGGGTGAGGGTGACCCGATCAGTCTGCAGTTTGAAGTGCCCGACGCGGCGGTAGCCGAGTTTCCCGGTTTTGCCTTCTTCGAGATCCAGCTGCGCTTTCCTGGAGACGGTCGTTGGGTGCTTGTGGTGACTGCCGACACCGGAGCGATCTCACTTCCGATACTGGTCAGCGAGATGGCACCAACGTTCGGCTTCTGACACGGGCGCGGGACAGCTGATCGCCGGTCGGTAACACGCTAACGTTACCGGGGTCGCCGTTGGCCTTCAGGCGCAGTCCGAGGCCCGACGGTGCAGTGGTCTGCTGCCACTGAACGCCACGCTGGTGCGCCACTAGTGGCGTCGGGGCGGTAGCCTGCACCGGGAACCAGGCTGTCGCTAGCCCTGCAGAAAGGTTGTCCGGTGCTCGTTGTCACTACCAATGACCTTCCCGGTTGGGAGATCCAGCGCGTGTGTGGCGAAGTCTTCGGACTGACCGTCCGATCACTAAATGCCTTCTCCCAGATAGGCGCTGGGTTCAAATCGATGTTTGGTGGCGAGCTGCAGGGCATGACCAAGAATCTCGCAGAGAGCCGCAACGAGGCGATGGCCCGGCTGATCAACGAAGCACGTGCCAAAGGCGGCAACGCGATCATCGGGATGCGCTTCGACACTACCGAGCTCGGCGACGTGTGGACCGAGATCTGCGCCTATGGCACCGCGGTGCAGGCCCTCCCGGTTACCGAAGGCGCTCGCTACACCGCGTCCCAGCTCGGTTACGGTGGTACGCCGCAGCCACAACAGCAGCCCTACGGCACGGGCTGAGCCTCATGGGACAGCGATAGGTTCGGCAGGATGATTGTGGGGGCTTTCCTGGCCGAAGCGGCATCGGCGGTGAACAACAAACTCAACGTCTCAGGCGGAGTGTTGTTCAGATACGCCGTCGATGCCGACCGATTAGCCCGATGCCTCCTCGTTGTGCTGACTCAGACCGAGACCGGCAATCCGGACCGGCGGGTGGACGTCGAGATCTGGCCTCCAACGGATGACGAGCCGCTCCTCATGCCGTTCGAGTTGCCGGAGGCGGCGATTAGTGCCGAGGTCGGGTTCGCGATCTTCGAAATCGAGGTCAAGCTGCCCGTCGATGGCCGCTGGGTAATTGTGGTGACGGGCGGCGCGGGCGCGATTTCACTTCCGTTGCTGGTAAGTGGCTGACGGACTCGTCTGGCCCGACACATTCGGCGGTGGCGGAGGGATTTGAACCCTCGGACGGTGTTAGCCGTCACACGCTTTCGAGGCGTGCTCCTTAGGCCGCTCGGACACGCCACCGCCGAGCAGCTTACCGAACCGAGAGCCGGTCACCCCAATCGCTGGCGGGCGAAGAAGTCTTCCAGCGGCGCGGCGCAGTCCTGCGCCAGCAGCCCGCCACGTACCTGTGGGCGATGGTTGAGGCGACGGTCACGGACCACGTCCCACAACGAGCCGACTGCCCCGGTCTTGGGTTCCCAGGCGCCGAACACTAAGCGAGCAACGCGGGCTAGGACCAGAGCGCCCGCGCACATGGTGCACGGCTCGACAGTGACCGCCAGCGTGGTCCCCTCCAGCCGCCACCCGTCGCCGAGCACCGCCGCCGCAGCCCGCAGCGCCAGGATTTCGGCGTGCGCCGTCGGATCCCCCAGCGCTTCGCGGGCATTGACCGCCCTGGCCAGTTCGGTCCCGTCGGCATCAACGACCACCGCGCCGATCGGCACATCACGCGGACCAGCGCTGACGGCAACCGCCAAGGCGGCACGGATCAGATCTTCGTCAGCGGTCACGGTGCGCCCGGCGCCGCCGCGCTTCCGGTCACCGACCCGGTCTGATGGCGGCGACCCGTCCCCCGCAAGCGGGCGGTACCCCCAGCGCCCGGCGCCGCCGCGCTTCCGGTCACCGACCGAGACGGTCGATCACCGCCGAAAGCTGATCGGCGAAGCCCATCTCGCGGGCGATGCGCCCAAGCTGCTCGTCGGCGTAGAGATCAGTCTCATCGAGGATGACACCCAACACCGCTTCGGGTAGCCCGACGTCGGACAACAAGCTGAGGTCGCCCTCTTCGAAAGGGTCGGCATCCTCGAGGTCATCGGGATCGAGCTCGGCGTCTAGACTGTCCAGCACCTCGGCGGCGATGTCGTAGTCGAGCGCCGCGGTGGCGTCGGATAACAACAAGCGGGTGCCCGCAGGCGCCGGACGCACGATAATGAAAAACTCGTCGTCAATATCCAGGAGCCCGAAGACGGCCCCGGAGCTGCGCAGTTCCCGGAGTTCGGTCTCGGCCGCGGACAGACTGGTCAGCGCTTTGGGACCCATGGCTGCGCAGCGCCACTTGCCCTCTTCACGTACGACGGCGACGCCGAAACCGTCCGGTGCGTCGGCGGCAGGGCCTTGGGCTGAGGCCCGTTGTGCTCCCATGGGCGCTTACGGTAGTCGTTGACCAGGCCTGTGGCCAGACAAGCCCAGCCCCGGCGGTGGCCGGCGACCGCACGTGCAAGCACGCGCTAACCCGTACAAGTGTGCCAACCTTAGGGTTGTGCAGAGGAAACCCGTGTGCGTGCTCGGGCTGGGACTGATCGGTGGTTCGATCATGCGGGCCACCGCCGCGGCAGGCCGTGATGTCTTCGGCTACAACCGATCGGTAGAGGGAGCCCACGGCGCCCAGTCAGAAGGGTACGACGCCAGCACCGATCTCGCCGCGACACTGGCCCGGGCCGCTGACATTCAAGCGTTGATTGTGCTGGCCGTGCCGATGCCAGCTTTGCCCAATATGCTCGCCCACATTCGCGAGTCTGCCCCCACCTGTCCGCTGACAGACGTCACCAGCGTCAAGTGCGCCGTGCTCGACGAAGTCACCGCCGCCGGTCTGCGGGCTAGCTTCGTCGGCGGCCACCCGATGACCGGCACTGCGCACTCGGGTTGGACGGCCGGCCACGGCGG
>NZ_VTZN01000103.1 GCF_008370645.1 Mycobacterium simiae | reverse complement strand
GAGCGCGATACCGCCGCCAAACGCGGTGAACATGCTGTAGTACCCACGCTGGTGCGCAGGCGCTGATTCTGCGCTCAGCAACGCCGAGCCGGCCCATTCACCGCCGACGGCAAGCCCTTGCAGCAGACGAAGGGCTATCAAGATTAGTGGGGCGGCCACTCCTATGGTTGCCGTACTGGGGACCAAGCCCACTGTCACCGTCGACAAAGCCATGATCAAGAGCGTCGCGACCAATGTCTTCTTCCGGCCCAACCGATCCCCAAAATGCCCGAAGACGGCCGCGCCTAGCGGCCGGGACAGAAACGCTGTCGCGAATGTTCCCATCGAGGCAATAGTCGCCATGGTCCGCCCAAGATGCGGATAGAAGACCACGGGAAACACCAGCGCTGCAGCAGTGCCATAGATGTAAAAGTCGTAAGCCTCCACTGCCGAACCGACGACGCAGGCTGCTGCCACCCTTCTCATAGGCTTTGGTACCGCATTGGGCGCAGTCACCCCAGTTGTGGCAACTGCGCGGCTGGCCGCATTGGCAGTTCCGTACACCGCAACGACGATAGGCGAAGCCGCGGGCCTTAGCCCGCTCTCACCCGCCAGGAAGTTGCTGCCAACCTCCTGGCGATGCCGGTGACAGTTTCCGCAGCACGGGCCAACAGTGGCCGCGCCGCCTCGAACTTATCAACCATAGTTGACAACTTCGGCCGCATCGCCTTACCCTTCATATTGTCAATCAAATGCGACAAATAAGCGATAGGAGGCGCACTCGACTGCGCGGCACGAGCTGCCGTGGGGCCCGGTTTATCTGAACGTCGACAACGCGGGCTTTGTCGAGCCACATCCTCACCGCAACCCGGAAGGGAGTTCACCATGTCAACGATTCGCACCTTGTCAGCGGGTTTCCTGTGCGCCCTTGGCCTTTCGTTTACGGGAACGCTAGCGGGCCCTGCGCTAGCGTGGGCGGCCCCGGGGCAACCAGCCACGGGCTCGGCGCACCCGGGTGGCGCGCCAGTGCACGCAGCGCCACTGCGCCCTGTGCCACCCCCCACACACCCGATCTACCACTACACCGAGGACATGACACACCCAGTTTGGTCGGTTACCCATCCCTTCTGGGCGCTCGTCCCCTAACCCAGACTCGTTCTGCCCCCTGCCATCGGCCCGGCCGGGGGCAGAACAACCAAGTCGGCCGGCGATCCTGGCCGACTCCGGTGAACGGTATCCGGCTTGGGCGCTACGACCCTGGGTCATCGCCGTGATCGCGGGCCAAGACCTCAGCAATCAGCTTGGGGATCCAGCCCTGATCCCAGCCAAGTCTCAATCACCCGGCAGAGCGGATTGTCCTTGAGCTTGAAGGGCTTAGGCCGGCGAGCTCGTTCGCCTGCGCGGGCGTGCGCCATCAGCGCGTGGTAGCCGCCATCGAGGTTCTTGTTGCGCCGCATTTCGCGCCCCGATCACGTCCGAGCTCCGTGGCGGCATCGGCGACACTAAGCCCGGCGTCACGCCCGCGCATGATCGCGACCCGCTCAGCGAAATTCAGCCGGTGACCCCGACCCCCTGGCAGCGCTAGGTTCCCAGGGTCGACCAGCCCCCGACGGCCTTGACCGCCCAATCGCAACCTTCATCGAGTTGCATTGACCGTATGCATCCGCCGCTTTCTTTCTAGAGTTTGAATGGACTGCTATCCAGCGGCCGGAGTACGGGGCATCACGTAGGCCCTGGGGGTGACCCGTAGCACACCACTTACCCCGTTGCCGCCGCCGGCGTTGCCCATCGGTCCCATCGGCAGTCCACCGAGCATCTGCCCGGGCCCGCCCTTGACAGCGCTTTCTAACGGGGCAAGCGGCAGCGCCCGGGCTGCCGGAGTCACCGTTTGGTTTGCCGCAGCCCACACTTTGGGCACCGAGAGCCCACCGACCGAAGCCGCCCGCCCGAGCCCGGCACTCACCCCGCTGCTCAGGCCCGACGACCCCACACCACTTCCCATCGCGCCCATTGACGTCATCGCTCTGGCACCGGTTTCGGCCACGGTCTCAGCTGCCTTGGACGCCGCCGGGGCAAAGCCTTTCATCAGCGAGCTCATAGTGTTCGTCATCGACACCTCGGAGTTGAGCATCGATACGTGGTTGTTGACCATCGAGACGATGTTGCTGATCGGCGACAGGTGCGGCGAGATGGTTGCCCACAACGATTTCGTCCCACTGGCAGCCGAAGCTTGAACGCTTTGAGCCGATTGAACGTTTCCAGCCGATTGCTGGGTGGGCGTGGACAGCTGCTGTAACGCCCGCGGCACATTGGACATCAGCTGGTTGGCCGCGGCGGTGTCAGTGACCTCTTCCACAACTGCCGCCTGCTCGGCGAGGCCGCCGTCGGTAGCGATCTCCGGCGCTTCGTCGAATGGCGTCAGCGTCTCGGTGGCCAGCGCCGCCGAACTCGCATAGCCATACATCGCGGCGGCGTCTTGGGCCCACATCTCGCCGTACTCGGCTTCGGTGACCGCGATCGCAGGGGTGTTCTGTCCGAAGAGGTTGGTCGCGATGAGGATGAGCAGTTGAGCGCGATTTTCCGCGACCACCGCCGGGGGCACCGTCATCGCATGTGCTAACTCGAAGGCGCCCACCACCGCCCTGGCCTGGTTAGCGGTCAGCTCAGCCTGGGTGGCGGTCACCCGCATCCACGCCAGATACGGCGAGGCGGCGACGACCATCAAACCCGCTGACGGACCCAGCCACGGTCCCACCATCAGCCCCCAGATCACCGACTGAAAAGACGACGCGGCCGTGTGCAGTTCAACGGCCACACCGTCCCATACCTCGGCCGCAACCAGGATCGAGCCCGAACCGGCGCCGGTGTAGATCCGGGCGGAGTTGATCTCCGGTGGTAATGCCCCAAAATCCATGGTCGTCTTGTCCTTTCCTCGGATGCCGTCAGATCCGCTTACTGCGCCGCGACGACGTTAGCGGCCTCGGTCGCCGCGTACGAGCCGGCGCTGGTCGCAAGAGTGGCCACAAATTGGTCATGGATCGCCGCCGCCTTGGCACTCACCGTCTGGTACATCGCCGCGTGCGTAGCGAAGTGCACCGCAACCAGCGCTGACACCTCGTCAGCAGCCGGCGGCAACACCCCGGTCGTCGGCGCGGCCGCGGCGGCATTCCCTGCGCTCAACGTCGAACCGATAGAGCCAAGGCTGCCGGCTGCTGCCGCCAATGCTTCTGGCTGTGCCGTCAGGAAAGACACGCGCTTACCTCCTCAATTAGCCGAGCAGTCGCTCAGAATGCGGGTGGGTCCTTCGAGCCTTCGTTGGCTCCGTCCTTCGCCACCTGTTGTTGGCGATGACTAACTGGCTCAATGGTTACGAACATCCAACGGCGGCAATAGGGCTAATCCCCCCGGACCCGAGCCACCGCAGGTGCAAAACGCACCAGGCGGCTCGGCGTGAGGTGAAATCTTCCCAATTAGCCAGGCCAGCGGGTGCACAATGCACACTAGCCGTAGACTTGCTAAGTGCATATGTTGGCGGGGGGTTGGGTTTGCGCCTCGCTACCGGCACAGTCTCGCGTATTGCACTGCGCGGCAATGTGTTCCAGGCCACTGCTCAGATAGCATTACCCGCTCGCGAGTATTGTCGGCAGACGCCCAACTACGCCAGGCTTTTGCTCATCGTCAGCAGAAGTAACCCTGCCGCGACGGCCCAATCGCCGACGCTCCGAGCTGATTACCGCCTGTTCGGCGCGGTGCCTGGGCAGGGCCTGACCGATCTGAAGAGCGTCTTTGCTGCACAACGGTCCCGAGCAGGCGCGCGCATAGCGCAATCGAGCCCTGAGAAAGTCATGGGAGCGCCGTGTGCCACGCCACATAGCGGCCGCAGCGGAGACGAATCCGACACCAATAACACGAGTCCGCATAGGACGCAATAAGGTTAAATCCACACCAACAGCCCGGAACATAGGATGCACACGCCGCCCCGCCCGCCTTAAGATCTGCGCGTGGCATGGCAACAACCCTCGCCGCGAACACGTGAGCTGATCCGACAAGGCGCCCGGATCGCCCTGAGCCCCGGCCCGGAATGGATCGATGAACTAGATCGTGCCACGGTGGCGGCCAACCCCGCCATCGCGAATGATCCCGTCCTCGCGAAAGTCGTGAAACGAGCCAACAGAGCCAACCTGGTGCACTGGGCGGCCGCCAACGTGCGCGACCCGGGCGCCCCGGTACCGGCGAACCTCGGCGGGGAGCCGCTGCGCATGGCGCGCGACCTGGTGCGCCGCGGGCTGGACGCACTAGCGCTCGACGTTTATCGGATTGGGCAATACATCGCCTGGCGGTTCTGGATGGACATCGCGTTCGATCTCACCAGCGACCCAGCAGAGCTGCGCGAGCTGCTCGACGTGTCCGCCCGGTCCGTCAACGAATTCATCGAGGCCACGCTTGCCGGCATCGCGGCGCAAGTACAGCTGGAACACGACGAACTGACCCGCGGAAGCCATGCAGAGCGCCTCGAAGTAGTAGGACTCATGCTCGAGGGAGCCCCGATGAGCCGCGAGCGCGCGGAAGCACGATTGGGCTATCCGCTCAACCGAGCCCATACCGCCGCCATCGTCTGGAGCGACGACCTCGACGACGATCACAGCAATCTCGATCGAGCCGCTGACGCTTTCAGTCACGCTGTCGGATCGGCGCAACAGCTCACCGTGGTCGCCAACGCCGCCACTCGTTGGGTGTGGCTGGCCGACGCCGCCGGCCTCGACATCGGCACCGTTGAGCAGGCGGTGAGAAGCGCGCCCGGCGCACGTATCGCCATTGGCACCACGGCAAGCGGACCCGAAGGGTTTCGATGCAGCCACCTCGAAGCGCTGACCACTCAACGCACCCTGGCGCGCCTGCGTTCGGATCAAGTGGTGGCGTTCTTCGCCGACGTTCAGATGGTCGCTCTCATCACCCAAAACGATACGGCTGCCAGTGAATTCATTACCAGCACGCTGGGAGAATTCGAATCAGCAAGCCCTGAGCTGCAGGCTACACTGCTGACGTTCATCAACGAGCAGTGCAACGCCTCCCGCGCCGCAAAACGCCTTTACACGCACCGCAACACGTTGCTACGCAGAATCGAATCCGCCCAGCGCCTACTGCCGCGGCCCCTTAGCCACACCACAGTGCACGTCGCCGTAGCCCTCGAAGCGCTGCGGTGGCGTGGTAACAAAGTCGGTAAGCCCACCCATTCGGCCAGCCAAGGCGACGGCGTGCCGGCCTAGCCAATTCGAGCCAACTCAAGCCCAATTCAATCTTCAGACAGCAACTGCTTCTTGAGCACCTTACCCAATGCATTGCGCGGCAGTGACTGCACGACCCGCACCTCTCGCGGGCGTTTGTGGACCGAAAGCTGTTGGGCGACATACTGGATGAGATCGTCCGGGTTGGCTGAGCCGACGATGTAGGCAACGATCCGCTGGCCCAGGTCCTCGTCCGGGAAGCCGACGACAGCGGCCTCGTCCACCTCCGGGTGCCCCAACAGCGCGGTCTCGATTTCACCTGCGCCGATGCGGTATCCACCCGACTTGATCAAATCGACCGACTCACGACCCACAATCCGGTGCATGCCGCCGGCGTCGACGACCGCGACATCACCGGTGCGGTACCAGCCGCCGGGGTCGAACGCTGCAGCAGTGGCCTCGGGCCGATTCAGGTAGCCATCGAACAGTGTTGGGCCGCGAACCTGAAGCCCGCCAACGGTTTTTCCGTCGGGTGCCACCGCGTCGCCCCGGTCGTCGATCAGCCGGGTTTCCACGCCGACCAGCGGAAAACCTACCCAACCGGCGCGACGCTCGCCGTCGGCCCGGGTCGAGAGGGTAATCAATGATTCAGAGGTGCCATATCGTTCTACGGGCCGCTGTCCGGTGAGCTCCCAGAGCCGGTCGAAAACCGGTACCGGCAGTGCCGCACTGCCGGAGACCAACAGCCGCGCCGGTCGCAGTGCCTCGGCGGCGGCTTGGTCGGCCACTACCCGGGACCACACCGTTGGCACTCCGAAATACAGCGTGCCGCCCGCGGACCCGTAGCCCGCCGGTGTCGGTTTCCCGGTGTGCACGAAGCGATTTCCGACCCGCAGCGAGCCCAGCAGACCCAGCACCAAGCCGTGCACGTGATATAGCGGCAGGCCGTGTACCAACACGTCGTCGGCCGTCCATTGCCAGGCATCGGCCAGCGCGTCCAGGTCGGTGGCGATCGCCCGCCGGCTCAGTTGGACACCTTTGGGCTGACCCGTGGTGCCTGAGGTATAGATCACCATCGCGACGTGCTCGGGCGACGGCTCGGGATAGCGGTGCCAAGACCGGGCGTGCAGACGCACCGGGATATGCGGTATCCCTTCGGGTTCGTCTGGTACCGGCCCCACCCAAGCCTGGACGGCGGAATCGGCCAGCATGTGCCGGCGTTCGGCCACGCCGACGTCGGCGGGTACCGGGACGACGGGAACTCCGGCAATCAGGCAGCCGACGATGGCGAGCACCGTTGCGGCTGTCGGAGTGGCTAGCACCGCAACCCGATGCGCGCCCGTGACCCGCTCGGCCACCGACGTCGCAGCGCCGACCAGATCGCTGCGGCTGAGCGTGACGCCATCAATGCTCACCGCGTCGGCGATGTCGGTGGCGGAAACGTCGGCAGGATTCAGCGAGGGCAACAGCACGTGAGCGAGGCTACCCAGTGCGGTCAACAGCCGGAAACAGTGGTCGCAGCAGCGCCGGGGGCCGGAACGGGGTCCAGGTGCCCTGCGGTTGCGCCAGCCGGTCGGCAATGGCCCAGACCGTGGCCGGGTGGTGGCCGTAACCGATGTGGCTGGCCAGCACCGCGATGTTCTCCGACCGCGGCGCGGGCAGATTCATGCAGGTCTGCCAGGCGACCATGCCGTCGAAGCGCGAGTAGATCGCGGTCGTCGGGACCGGCAGCGGTTCAGCTTCCGTTTTCAACGGCAGCCGGTGCTGCTCGACATGCAGGTGTGTGTAGCGCTTGAAGCTGGGGGTGGCGCGGGTCTGGCGCTCGTCTTCCATCCGAAACGGGCTGCCCAGGGTGATCACCTGGCGCACCGCCGTCGGATAACGACGCGCCAGCGCACGCGCGAAGATGCCGCCTAGGCTCCAGCCGATCAGGCTGACCGAGGCGTCGTGACGAGCATGCACATGCTCGAGGCGCTCCTCCATGCCGCGCACCGCTGTAGCGGTGGGGCCGATATTGCGGCCGAGGCCCCAGCCGTAGGCCTGATACCCGAGGCGGCGCAGCAGCCGCCGCAGCGTCCAGGTCGACCCGTCAGCTGCCAGCAGGCCAGGCAGCACCAGCACCGGGTGCCCGTCCCCAACAGGCAGCTGACGACGAAGCGGCAACACACTGACCAACTGCCCGTATTCCACCAGCGCGCGGGGTATATCGGTGAGATAGAGCGCCAGGGACGGGGGGCGTACCGCTTCGGCTGCCCGCATGGCTTAGGCCTCCTCGTCCCAGACCTTCATCATCGTGGACAAAATCTCCTCGCCCCGGCCCAATCCGGCAAGGTGACTTTCCCCCGGCAAGTGGAACAGCTCGGCGTTGGGCAGGCGGGAGACGACGTGCTCGCCGTGGGAGAACGGGATGATGTGGTCGTGGTCGCCGTGCCACCAACGCACCGGCACCTTGATCTCCTCCAACCGGAAGCCCCAATCGCGGGCAAACGCGATGACGTCGGCAAACGGCGCGGCCAGTTGCTTGCGGCTGCCGTTGAGCAGGTCGTCCAGAAACATCGCCTTGAACTCGGGGCGGGCCAGCAGGTGCCGGTCGGCTTGCGGTGAGAGCAGTGCATACACGTCGAGCGCCGGGGAGGCGACTGGCCGCGCTGCCCGAATCAGCAGGCTGGCATACTGCCGCAGTGGGCTACCACCTAGCCGCAGCAACGGAGCGACCCGCAAACCCAGCGTCATCAGGCCGCCGCTGATCGCGTCGGGGCCGCGCGTCGGAGCCACACCGCCGAGCACGCCGGCCGCCACCACCCGGTCGGGCAGCCCCGCCGCACAGGCAAGGGTGTAGGGGCCGCCGCCGGATAGGCCGACGACGGCCAGCTTGTCGATCCCGAGGGTGTCGGCGATGGTTCGCAGGTCGTCGGCGAACGCGGAGATGGTTTCGTACTGGTGTGGGGTCGAGGAGCCGATGCCTGGCCGGTCGACACCGATCAAACGGATGTTGTGGTGTTCGGCATAGACCCGGGCCTCGGTCGGGATCTGCCGGCGGGCGCCCGGAGTGCCGTGCAGCCAGAACACCGCACGTCCCTGCGGGGCGCCGAACTCGGCGAAACCAATCTGGCGGTCTTCGCCGACGGCGATGTTTCCTTCAATCTTGGGGCGGGCAATCGCGACGACCATCCCGAGAGCTTCGCATGTGAGCGGTCCAGGACAAAAGGCCGGGGTGGACCACTTCGGTGACTTCGTCCCGGCCGCCAGGACGACCTGCATGCTGGCTGCTGAAAACGGGGGGCGCTGCGGCTGCGGCGCCGTGGTCAATTGTGCTGGCAGACAAATGACTTGAGCGCCGACGCAACCAGGTCTGGGTCGTCACACATGGGAAAGTGGTTGCCACGGGGGATCTTAAGTTGGCGTGCGGTGGGAAACATCGCCTTCCATCGCCGCTGGAACCGCAACGGATCATTGAACTGGCCAAAAATGGTCAGCAGTGGCCGACTCGCCAGGGATTCCGTTACTGCGACGCCGACCTCGGCGTATAGGTCCGCCGCCCGGCAAGCATCGCGAAAGTAGCCGTGCCAAGCGCGACGCGCCGAGACGTCGATCCCTGCCCGAAAGACCGCGCGGTCGGCGCGGCTCCAATGCCGCCCCACTCCGAATCTTGTCGATGTCAGACGGGCAAGCATGTTGGTCGCCGCGTCGAGTTCCCGCACGGGGGCACTACCCATCGTGGCCAGCATGCTCCGAAATCCCGGACCGGTTGGCCTCCATGCGAAGCAGTTGACCGCTGACAGTGCTGAAATGCGGTCGGCGCGGCGGGCCGCGGCCAGAAAGCCGGCCGCGCCGCCGAGATCGTGGGCGACCAGGGTAACGTCGCGCAATTGCAACGCATCAATGGCTGCGGTCACTGCTTCGCCAGCTTGCGCAAGCGTCGGCGGGTTTGCCAGCCGGTCGCTCAGGCCGCAGCCGGGCGCATCAACGGCGACACAACGAAAATCGTCTTGCAGACGCAGCAACACGTCACGCCAGACGAAGCTCCAGGTACCGACATGGACGAACAACAACGTCGGCCCCTGACCAGTATCCGTGACAGCGGTCTTGCCCCGGCCATGACTCAGCTGATATGTCTTCCAGGGCCACGCCGACCAGGGCAGCCAGCTCGGCCGATCAAGTGTGCCATATGTTTTCATGGCGTTACCTTCCTACTCATCCTGACCCTCCTCGTTCTTGCCCGCTTTGGCGGCCTAGCTTGCGCACTGCCAGCAAGGACGAGACAGCGGGCGAAAGTGTGACTCCTACCGAGCCCCACCGAGTTCGGCACGTAACGGCCTCAGCGTTGACGGCTGCACCGACACATGGATCTTCGTGATCTTGCCGTCTGCGATTGATAGGGCCAGCACCCCAACAAGATTGCGGTTGACAAACGCCAGCACCACGGGTTGACCGCACATCGGCTGAGCCACCAAGACCGTTTCCGGCCGACCCCAGAAATGCAGGATGACGGGGCCGACGCGGTCAGCGCCGACGACAACCACGCCTGCGCGAGCATCGATCTCACCCGCCACCTCCGGGTCGAGCAGCTCCAGTAACGCTTCGAGGTCTCCGGTGGCACACGCCTCGATGAATGCGCTGGTGACGTTGCGGTGCTGGGCGGGTTCCACGCCGGGCGCGTTGAATCGGGATTCGTGGATCTTGCGCCGGGCCCGGTGCGCCAGCTGCCGGCACGAGGGTACCTGACGGCCGACTGTCCTGGCGATGGTGTCGTAGGGCACCCGGAAAATGTCGTGGAGAACGAACACCACCCGCTCTGCGGGGGTGAGACGTTCGAGCATGACGAGCAGGGCGAGCCGAACCTGGTCGTCGAGGGTCACCCGGTCGGCGGGATCAACCGATGACGAGCGGTAGTCGACGTAGGGATAATCAGCCATGTCGTGCGAACGTTCACGGCGCGAGGATGCCGACTTGATGTGATCCAGACAAAGCCGGCTGGTCACTGTGATGAGCCACCCTCGCTCGTCAATAATGTTGCCGACCTGGGCCTGCAGTAGACGAAAGAAGGCCTCCTGCACCACATCTTCGGCAATCCCGACATCGCCAAGCATGCGAAATGCAAGGTCCACGAGGAAAGCGCGATGTGCCCGCCAGGCGTCGCCTACCTGGACCTGCTCCGACTGGTCACGTCGAGGCACGTGTCCTCCTGCTGACCTATGTTGGATATCTGACAGTTAGGACGGGACAGCCCAGCCGAATGTGACACTCCGCCATCTTCATTTCGCTGCACCGTGTCGTCTGCCGATATCCAGATGTGCGGTTCTGGCGTGCTCCATCAGGCGGGCATCCCGATGGCCTTAGGCTCCATGTAGTGGTGCAGGCCGGCAATTCCGCCGCCCTCGCGGCCCAGGCCGCTCTGTTTGAAGCCGCCGAATGGCGCATCGACGGGGCCGTACCCGTTGACCGAAATCTGGCCAGCACGGATGCGGCGCGCAACATCGACGGCGCGTTCGGGGTCGCCGCCCCACACCGCACCGCACAACCCGTACTGCGAATTGTTGGCGATCTCGACGGCCTCGGCGTCGTCGCGGTAGCGCATGACGGTCAACACCGGCCCGAAGACTTCCTCCTGGGCAATGGCATCGTCCGGCGAAGCACCGATGAGGATGGTCGGCTCGTAGTAGAAACCCGTGTCCAGGGCGGGTGGGCGCCGGCCGCCGGTGGCCAGCGCCGCCCCGTCGGCCAGCGCTCGGAACACCAAGTCTTCGACGCGGCGGCGCTGTTGGGCACTGATCAGCGGACCCATCTGGACATCCGGATCGCCGGGATCGCCGACCTTCACCGCCCGAGCCAGCGCGACCAGCCGGTCGACGACATCGTCGTGCATGGCTTCGGGCAGCAGCAGCCGACTGTGCAGGATGCAGGCCTGGCCGGCATGCAGTAGGCAGGACTCGAACAACATTCGCTGCAGCAGTTCGTCTTTCACCTCGGCGTCGTCCAGCACGATGCCTGCCGACTTGCCGCCGCACTCCAACAGGATCCGCTTCATCGTGGTGGCGGCGGCGGCCATCACCTCACGACCCACTGCCGAACTGCCGGTGAAACTGACCATGTCGACTCGGGGGTCGACGGTCAGCAGCTTGCTGGCCTGCACGCTGCGGGGCGTGACGACGTTGACCACCCCGGGCGGGATGTCGGTGTACTCGTCGATGATGCGGGCCAGCGCCAGACCCGCCAGCGGGGTCAGCGGGGACGGCTTGAGCACGACGGTGTTGCCGGCGGCCAGCGCCCGGCTGAGCTTCATGACGTTGAGGCTGTGCGGGAAGTTCCATGGCGTCAGGATCGAGACCACACCCTGCGGCTCCTGGCATAGCACTGTGGCGCCGGCGCCGGTTGCCCGGATGGGCTCTTCGCTCAGCGCGGTGGCAAGTTGGCCGGCGCGCAGGGCCAGCAAGGCCGCGCTGTCGATTTGCATCGATCGCTCGTTGGCGGTACAGCCCCATTCCGCCTGGGCGAGCGCATAGAACTGGTCCGCGCGTGCACTCAGCGCCTGGCCGAGCTGAGTGAGGCAGCCGGCGCGCTCCTGGTGACTCATGGCGCGCCACGGGCCGTGGTCGAATGCCCGACGTGCCGCGGCGATTGCGTCGCCTACCTGGCTGAGGCTCGCGTCGGGTGCGCTCGCAATGCTCGCTTCGGTGGATGGCGAGACGTCGTCATAACGGCCGTTGTGCGGGTCGACCCAGCGTCCGTCGATATAGAGCTGGTAGGTGTCGACCAGCGGACTCGGCGCTACTGGCCCAACCATCTGCATCCTCACCCGAGTCGGTCATCTCATCACCTGGTGTACACCTACTGCACAGCTTGGTCAATCACTGTGTATGCGAATTACAATGCATTTCAAGGCAATGCCGACGTATTGACGAGAAGCACTTCCACAGTTTAGACAGACCTTCGATGATGACGTGGTGCGGCGTAAACTCCGGCCCGACGCGGGAGAACCTCAATGACTAGCACCGCCTGTACCTTGCGTTGGGCCGACATCGCCGTCGGCGAGGAAGTGACCGCCCTTGAAATACCAGTCACCACAACGGTGATCGTTGCCGGGGCGATAGCAACGCGTGACTTCATGCCGGTGCATCACGATCGCGACTACGCCAACAAGCAGGGTTCGCCGAACTTGTTCATGAACATTCTGACCACCAACGGGCTTTGCGTACGTTTTCTCACCGACTGGGCCGGACCCGAAGCGATGGTCAAGAAGCTGTCGATTCGCCTTGGCGTACCAAGCTTTCCGGATGACCCACTGCACTTCACCGCCAGCGTGACCGGCAAGACAGCCGGCTCAGGTGGCGAGAACTTCGTTGAAGTCACCTTCCAGGGCGCCAACAGCCTTGGCAATCACGTGTCCGGCACCGCAGTGCTCAGCCTGCTCACATGAACGGCTCGCTACGTCCAGCACGTCCTGGTCACGTCGGGCACCGGGTTCCCACCAGTGGCCTGATTCTTGCGCCGGCCGGGTGAGCTGGTGACCGCCCAGGCGATCGATACCCGCGAACTCATTATCCAGGCGGCCTACGTCTGCTTCCGCAAGCACGGGTTACAGAAGGCGACGATTGTCGACATCGCCAAGCACGCCAATGTGGCTCGTAGCACGGTGTACGAGTACTTCCGGGACCGAGCTGCGATCTTGCAAGCCTGCGCCGAACATGCTTCCGAAGAGTTTTACCGCGAGATGGCCAACACCATGAACCGGGGCGGCTCGCTGGAGCAAAAGTTGAGCTATGCAGCGGTATTCGTGACGCAGGCGCGGCGGGCGATCGCCTCAGCGAAGTACTTCGACGAGGAGGCACTCAGTCTGTTATTGACCAAGGATGCGGCAGTGCTGCTGCGCGAATGCGTCGACTTCTTCGCGCCCTACCTTTCGGCGGCCAAGCTCACTGGCGAGGTCCGCAAAGACCTCGACGTCGAGGCCGCCGGCGAATGGTTTGCCCGCATTGTGTTCTCGTTGTTCAGCACACCCTCGCCGATGAGGGACATGAACGACCCAGACGTCGTCGCCGAGTTCGTGCGCGCACATGTGGTGCGGGGTTTCACCGATGACCATTCGCGGTCTGTACGCGGCGGAGCTAAAGTGCGCGCACAGCTTTGAGTGTGCGGCTACGGTGGCCCAAGCCCGGAAAAGCCGCCCGGCGTACTCACTCGATGCCGTCACCGCACACTCAACGCTGTCAGCGCACCAGCGCCCGCAAGAAGAACGCCAAGTTGGCTGGGCGTTCGGCCAGCCGCCGCATGAAATAGCCGTACCACTGGGTGCCGAACGGCACATACACGCGCACCTGGTTGCCCGCCTCGGCGAGCAGACGCTGCTGGTCTTCCCGGATACCGTACAACATCTGGTATTCGAATTCGTCTGCAGCGCGCCCGGATTCGCGGACCAGCGCGGGAACCGCGGCGATGACCACCGGGTCATGAGAGGCCACCATCGGATAACCGTTGCCCACCATCAGCACCTGCAGGCAGCGCAGATAGGAGTCGGTGACGTGGGCGCGATCCTGGTAGGCCACCGAGGCGGGTTCGTCATAGGCACCCTTGCACAGCCGGACTCGAGCGCCCACTGAGGCCAGTTCCTGACAATCTGCCAGCGTGCGCCGCAGGTAAGCCTGCATAACAATGCCCAGCCATCCGAAGTCCACCCGCAGGTCGCCCGAGATCGACAATGCCGCATCGGTGGTGGTGTGGTCTTCGGCGTCCACCGTGACCCCGATGCCGACTTGCTCGGCCCGCTCGCAAATGGTGCGGGCATTGTCCAATGCGATCTTTTGGCCGTCTCGCTGTAGCGCTTGTCCCAGCGCCGATAGCTTGACCGACACCTCTAGCGGCGGTACCCCGTCGCGTGCGGTGTCCTCGCGCCGAGCCAGCGCCTCGAGCAGATCGAGGTACGCCGCTACAGTGCCCGCAGCGTCGTCGGCGTCGGTCACATTTTCCCCGAGATAGTCGATACTTACGTACCGGCCCGAATCACGCAGCCCGCCAACAACGTCGAGGACACCGTCCAGCGAATCCCCGGGCACGAAACGGCGCACCACCCGGCGGGTCACCGACGAATGCTCCACCGTACGCCGCAAGCTTTCGTTCCGGCTGGCCGCGAGCAGGGCCGGCCGCACGGTGTGGGCGAACACGCCGGCCATCAGTCGGCCGCCATGTGCGGGTAGGTGTGATCGGTCGCCGGGACGAACGTCTCCTTGATGGTGCGGGCTGAGGTCCAGCGCAACAGGTTCAGCGCCGAACCGGCCTTGTCGTTGGTGCCTGAGCCCCGTGACCCGCCGAACGGCTGACGCCCGACGACCGCGCCGCTCGGTTTGTCGTTGACGTAGAAGTTTCCCGCTGCGAACCGCAGCCGCTGCTGTGCAGTCAGCACGGCGTCGCGGTCGTCGGCGATGATGGCGCCGGTCAGCGCGTAGCGCGAGCCGGTGTCGACGACGTCGAGGATGCGCTCGTACTGGTCGTCGGGATAGACGTGCACCGCCAGCAGCGGGCCGAAGTATTCGGTGGCGAATGCCTCATCGGTCGGGTCGTCGGACAGCAGCACCGTTGGGCGGATGAAGTATCCGACGCTGTCGTCGTATTCGCCGCCCACCGCGATGGTGACACCGGCCGCGCCTTTGGCTCGCTCGATGGCGTCGACGTTCTTCATGAAGGCGCGCCGGTCGATCAAGGCCCCGCCGTAGTTGGACAGGTCCGCGACGTCGCCGTAGGTCAGCTCCGCGGCCGTGCCCAGGAAGGTGTCGCCCATTCGCTGCCAAATCGAATGGGCAATGAAGGCCCGCGACGCCGCCGAGCACTTTTGGCCTTGATAGTCGAAGGCGCCGCGAATCAACGCGGTGGACAACACATCCGGACGTGCCGAGGCGTGGGCCACCACGAAATCCTTACCGCCGGTCTCCCCGACCAGCCGCGGATAGCTCTGGTAGCGGCCAATATTAGCGCTCACCTGCCGCCACAGATGCTGGAAGGTAGTCGTGGATCCGGTGAAGTGGATACCGGCCAACCGGGGATCGGCCAGTGCCACATCGGAGACCGCGAAGCCGTCGCCGGTGACCAGGTTGATTACCCCCGGCGGCAACCCGGCCGCCTCGAGGAGCTGCATCAGCAGATAGGCCGACAGGGTCTGGGTGATCGAGGGTTTCCACACCACCGTGTTGCCCATCAGGGCGGGCGCGGTCGGCAGATTGCCGGCGATCGAGGTGAAGTTGAACGGGGTGATCGCGTAGACAAAGCCATCCAGCGGACGGTAATCGGAGCGGTTCCACTCCCCGGGACCGCTGATCGGCTGCTGGGCCAGGATCTGCCGGGCGAACGCCACGTTGAACCGCCAGAAGTCGATCAGCTCGCAGGGCGCGTCGATTTCGGCCTGGTACACCGACTTTGACTGGCCCAGCATGGTGGCGGCGGCGATCTTTTCCCGCCACGGTCCGGACAGCAGGTCGGCCGCCCGCAGAAACACCGCAGCGCGTTCGTCGAAGGGCAGTGCCGCCCAGGCATTTCTAGCGGCCATGGCGGCCTCGCTGGCAGCATTGGCATCGGCGTGGGTGGCGTTGGTCAAGGTGCCCAGGCGCGCCGCGTGCCGGTGCGGCTGCACGACGTCGATTCGCTCGCCGCCGCCCATCCGGTGTCTGCCGCCGATCACCTGCGGCAGATCGATCGCATGGTCGGCCTGGGCGGTCAATTCGGCGCGCAGTCGGGTCCGTTCGGGGGATTTCGGCGCATAGTCGTGGACCGGCTCGTTGGCCGGAAGCGGCACCTGGGTAATCGCGTCCATGCCAGCCAGGATGCCTGCCGAGGTAGCTCAATTGCTTGGCTGATCCGACAACAATGACCGCGTTACCTAGTAGGATCAGACAATATGCGAGTGACCGGTGTCGGACTGGGCCAGTTGCTGCTTGCGTTGGATTCGACCCTGGTCAGCCTGGTCGACGCCCCGCGAGGTCTGGACCTTCCGGTGGCATCGGCGGCGTTGGTCGACTCCGACGATGTGCGGCTGGGCCTGGCCGCGGCAGCGGGCTCGGCCGATATCTTCTTTCTGCTCGGCATCACCGACGACGAGGCGTTGCGCTGGCTGGGCGAACAGCCACGGCCGCCGGTGGCGATCTTCGTCAAAGGACCGTCGGACGCCGTGGTGATCAACGCGGTCAAGCGCGGTTCGGCGGTGGTTGCCGTGGAGCCACTGGCCCGCTGGGAACGGCTCTACCAACTGGTCAACCGCGTGTTAGAGCATCACGGCGACCGCAGCGACCCGGCCGAAGATCCCGGCATCGATCTCTTCGGCCTGGCCCAATCGCTGGCCGACCGCATCCACGGCATGGTCAGCATCGAAGACGCCCAGTCGCATGTACTTGCCTACTCCGCGTCCAACGACGAAGCCGACGAGCTGCGGCGGGCGTCCATCTTGGGCCGCGCTGGGCCGCCCGAGCACCTGGCGTGGATCGGCCAGTGGGGCATCTTCGACGCGCTGCGGGCCGGCGATCAGGTGGTGCGCGTCGCCGAGCGCCCGGAACTGGGGCTGCGTCCGCGGCTGGCGATCGGGATTCACCAGCCACCGGCCGACGCGCGGCGGCCCTCCGTGTTCGCCGGCACCATTTGGGTACAGCAGGGCTCCCAGCCGCTGGCCGATGACGCCGAGGAGATGTTGCGGGGTGCAGGAGTACTGGCCGCGCGCATCACGGCCAGGCTGGCTAGGCCGTCCACCCAGCTGCGGCAGGTCCAGGAGTTGCTGGGCCTGACTGACGGCGAGCCGGGTCACGTGGCCATCATCGCCCGCGAACTCGGCCTGCCCGCCGACGGAAACGGCGCACTGATCGGGTTTCACGCCGCCGACCGCCATTCCCGGCTGACGGACGTTCTAGCGTTGAGCGCCAGCGCTTTTCGGCGCGATGCGCAGGTCGCTTCGAACGGGTCGCGGGTTTATGCGCTGTTGCCGCAGGTGTCCGGGTCCCGATCAGTTACCTCGTGGGTGCGCGGCACGATCAGCGCGCTGCGGGCGGAGCTGAACGTGGAGCTGCGAGCAGTCATCGCCGCGCCAGTCGCGGGCGTAGCTGGGATCGCGGCCGCGCGCACCGAGGTGGACCGGGTGCTCGACAGCGCCGAGCGCCATCCCGTTTCGATCGGGACGGTGACCTCGCTGGCCGAGGCGCGCACCATGGTGCTGCTGGATGCAATCGTCACGCTGGTCAGCACCGACGCGCGGCTCGTCGACCCGCGGATACCAGACCTGCGTGAGCGGGATCCGGTACTGGCTGAGACGTTGCGGGTTTACCTGGACAGCTCTGGCGATATCGGTGCCGCTGCGCGGTCATTGCGGGTGCATCCGAATACCGTGCGCTACCGAGTCAGGCGGATCGAGCAGCTGTTGTCGACTTCGCTCGCCGATCCCGATGTGCGGCTTCTGTTTTCCCTGGGGCTGCGGGTTACTGATCGTTCGTCGTAGCCGGCCGGGGTTGAGCATTGGCGGTGACGGTTGGCCGGCACCAATCGGTATGTCGGCCGCAACTCGGCGGTTCCCGGATCGGAATCAGGTCATGAGTCGTGGTGGGTATTCGGGTCACTGCACCGCGGCGAGCGTGTCCGATCTCGACGGGGGACTCAGATAATCGAGCCGGTGCCGCCGGGTAAGCCGGGCGACCCGCCGGGCAGCCCGCCCTTGCCCCCAACGCCGCCGACACCGACGGTGGCATTACCCAAGCCCGCGTGGGCATTACCACCTTGGCCGCCGTTGCCGCCATTGGCCCCCGGCGAAAACGCCGCGGTTTGCATGCTCAGCGCCTGATAGGCCTGACCGCGGCCGGAGAATAACGACGCAATCGCTGCTGAGACCTCATCACCGGCAGCCGCCAGCAGTACGGTGGTCAGGACCGCTGCGGCAAGATTTGCCGCCCGCAACGACGAGCCGACGCCCGCCACATCTGCCGCTGCTGCTGCCAATACGACCGGTACTGCGATCACGTACCACATGGCCGTGGTCTCTTCTGGCTTACTCGACGACCGAAATGGCGAAGGTACAAACAAGTATTGCGGGTACATTGATGTAATTCGCGGGTTTTCGAGCTAAGAATATTGCTGAACGGGAACCGCACTAACTAAAATCCGTTGTCAACGGAACCAGTGCTACCGGTGTGAGGCGCGAATTAATAATCAGGGAGTTGCTTTTCGTCCGGCGGCGCAGTGGCTCGCTGATCGACGTTAGCGCGGCGGCGCTGTCGTCGTTTTGGGGCCGTCGGCGGTCTAATCGTCTTTCACCGGGATCTCCATCCGACAAGGGAACCCCACGCATGGTGCGGAATAACGAAGTTTGTTGTCGCTTTATTCGATTGAGTAGAGTTAAGCAGGTCTGATTTCGGACATGGTGGTAGGGACCCGGGGCGAACGACGCAACTTTATACGGCCCAGCCACAGACTTTGTGAATACACGCGAGCGCGAGTATCGAATCACTCGGTTTGGTGCTAGCAGATTACGCAAGGATTATCGTCAGCGTGAAGGCAATTGGATGTCAAGCCAGGAGTTTGTGTCAGGTTAGGCTTCCCTGATGGCAGCTTGTCCGTCGGCATACCTGGTGCTGGCCTCCCAGCGCAGCGGCAGCACGCTGCTGGTCGAATCGCTGCGGGCGACTGGAGTGGCCGGAGAGCCGCAAGAATTCTTCCAGTATCTACCGAGCACCAGTCAGGCCCCGCAGCCACGAGAGTGGTTCGTCGACGGCGCAGACGCGTCGATCCTGAGCCTGCTCGATCCGCTGGACGAGGGGAAGCCGGATCTGGCGCCGGCCGAGATATGGCGCGACTACATCCGTACGGTCGGTCGAACACCCAACGGCGTGTGGGGCGGCAAGCTGATGTGGAACCAGACGCCGCTGTTGTTAGCCCGCGCCCGCGATTTGCCGGATCGATCCGGCCACGGCCTGCTGTCGGCGATACGCGATGTGGTCGGAGAGGATCCGCTGTTGGTCCACGTCTATCGCCCCGACGTGGTGTCGCAAGCGGTGTCGTTCTGGCGAGCAGTGCAGACCCGGGTTTGGCGCGGACGCCCGGATCCGGTTCGTGACGCGCGCGCCACCTACCATGCCGGGGCGATCGCGCACGTCGTCACGATGCTGCGCGCCCAGGAACAGGGTTGGCGAAGCTGGTTCGCCGAAGAAAACATCGAACCGATGGAGATTCCGTATCCGGTGTTGTGGCGCAATCTCACTCAGCTGGTGGCCGCCATCCTCGAGAGACTCGGGCTCGACCCGCGGCTGGCGCCCAAACCGGTGCTGGAGCGCCAGGCCGACCAGCGCTCCGACGAATGGGTGGACCGCTACCGGGCGGACGCGGAGCGAGAGGGGCTACCGACATGACAACCCCGCTCACCGACACTACGCACGTCGACGAACTGCGGCTGCTGGAAGCCGAGGCGGTGCACATCATCCGCGAAGT
>NZ_VTZN01000102.1 GCF_008370645.1 Mycobacterium simiae | reverse complement strand
CACCAGCGCCGCCGGAGCCGAAGAGCGCGCCGCCGTTGCCACCGGCCCCACCGATTCCGCCGGCCTGGGCAGCGCTAAAGCCTTGCCCGCCGGGGCCGCCGGCCCCACCGGCGGCCCCAAGGCTGAGCAGGCCGGCGTCGCCACCGGCCCCACCGGCACCCCCGGTTCCGCCCGCTCCGCCGCTGCCGCCAGTCCCGCCGGCGCCGAACAACCCGCCGGCACCGCCTTCCCCGCCGGCCCCGCCGGTGGCGAGAATGCCGAGTCCGCCGGCACCGCCGGTGCCGCCGGCACTGAACAGCTGGCCGGCCCCGCCAGCCCCTCCGGCCCCGCCGGCGCCAGTGAAGCTTTGCCCGCCGGCTCCGCCGGCCCCGCCGCTGGCGAACAGCCCGCCGGCCCCGCCGACGCCACCGGCCCCGCCAGCGCCGGTGGCGCCCATCCCGCCGGCCCCGCCGACGCCGGCGGCGCCAAAGAGCATCCCGGCGTTGCCGCCGGCCCCACCGGCCCCACCGGCCCCACCGGCGAGGCCCGTCACGGAGCCGCCGGCCCCACCGGCGCCGCCGGCGCCGAACAGCGCAGCGGCCCCACCGGCTCCACCGGTCCCACCATTCCCGGTGCTGGCGGTACCGCCGGCCCCGCCGGCTCCACCGCTGCCGAGGAATCCGGCCGCCCCGCCGTTACCGCCCGCCGCGCCGTTGATGCCGGCCGCGCCGGACCCGCCGGCTCCGCCGTTGCCGATCAACCAACCGGCATCCCCGCCGTTGGCTCCGGTGCCGGGGGCGCCGTTGGCGCCGTTGCCGATCAGTGGGCGCCCAGTAGCCGCCAGGAACTGCGCGTTGATCGGGTCGAGCAGCGGCGACAGAGCGGCGGCCTCGGCGGCCGCATACGCGCCCCCACCGGCACTCAGGGCCTGCACAAACTGCGTGTGAAACGCCGCCGCCTGCGCACTGAGCGCCTGATATGCCTGACCGTGCGCGCCGAACAACCCGGCGATTGCCGCCGAGACCTCGTCAGCGCCGGCGGCCAGCACCGCCGTCGTGGTGGCCGCCGCGGCCGTGTTTGCCGCGCCGATCGTAGACCCGAGACTGGCCAAATCCGATGCTGCTGCCGCAATGAACTCCGGAGCCGCGATAACAAACGACATCTGACACCTCCCGATACGCCATGACTATCGCTGTCATGCCGATTTGGCATCTCTCGTCACCAGCGAATATCGGCCGCCCGAAGCATAACTCCGGCCAGGGCAATGCACTTGCGGGTTCGAAAAGATTCGTGCCCACGTTTTGGCAGATCCGCGGCCCGGACACGCCTCCAGCTACCCGGCGGCGGGTCGGCACGGAACCAAGCTATTCCCAGTCGTCAAGCAGCGCTTGTATGTCAGTCAGCGGTGGCGCCGGGCGGCGTGGCTCACCCGGCGGGGTGCGAGAAAACCGGGGAGCCGGCATCGGTTGCGGTCCCCCGTTCACCTCGTAGAAGGTGTTGCGCTGGGTGATATGCGGCTCGGTCTGTACCTCGCCGAAAGCCAGCACCGGCGTCACGCAGGCGTCGGAGTCCGCGAACACCTTGGCCCAGTGGTCGCGGTCATGTTTGGCGAAGGCCTCGGTCAGCAGCGCGCGCAGCTCGGGCCAGCCGGTTATGTCGTTCTGCGACGGCAGGTCTGCGGCGTCCAGCCCCAACCCAGCCAGCATGGCGGCGTAGAACTGCGGCTCGATGGCGCCAACGGCGACGTAACGGCCGTCGGCGCATTCGTAGGTGTCGTAATAGGGCGCACCACCGTCGAGCATGTTGGTGCCGCGTACGTCGGCCCATATGCCGGTCGCCCGCATCGCCCACATCATCTGCGCCAACACGCTGGAGCCGTCGATCATCGCGGCGTCAACGACCTGACCCTTACCCGAGCGCTGCCGCTCCCATAACGCCGCCAGGACGCCGACCAGTAAGAACATCGAGCCGCCACCGAAGTCGCCGACCAGGTTCAGCGGCGGCACCGGCCGCTCGTTGACCCGCCCGATGGCGTGCAGGATGCCGTTCAGCGAGATGTAGTTGATGTCATGACCGGCTTGCTGACTGCGCGGCCCGGTTTGGCCCCAGCCCGTCATCCGGGCATAGATCAGCCGGTCGTTGACCTTCGCGCAGTCTTCGGGACCCAGACCCAGCCGCTCGGTGACACCGGGGCGATAACCCTCGATCAACACGTCGGCCTTGGCGACGAGGTTGAGTACCAGTTGGCGTCCCTGGTCGGACTTCAGATCTGCGGTAATGACGCGCCGGTTGCGCAGCATGGCGTCGCTGGCGACACCCCCGGCAACCGCTGCGGGGCGGTCGATGCGTACCACGTCGGCACCCAGATCCCCCAGCATCATCGCGGCGTGCGGGCCGGGCCCGATCCCCGCCAGCTCGACAACCCGCAACCCGTTTAGCGGTCCCGCCATGATCAACCTCTCGTCTGCTGTGACGCCGTTCGCATCTTTCCAGCTCGGCAATCGGGTCACCTCGGGTGGGGCGGACATGTTTAATCTCGAGGGCCAGTCGCTGCTGCCGCGATCGCGCGACTTCACCGAGGGCGCGCGGGCATTCCGGCAGCAACGCACGCCGAGCTACACCGACGTCTGACCGCGGCCGGGTTGAACCGAGCCGAACCGGCAATCCCTTCCGGCGCCGGATCCGAATAGCGTGCAGACAGAACGGAGACCCATGTCGGCTGGAAAGGTGCCCGCAGACGTGCCCGCAGACGCGCACTGCCTCGTCACCGGAGCGACCGGCTACATCGGCGCCCGATTGATACCACGCCTGCTGGACGAAGGCCACCGAGTTCGAGCGTTGGCCCGCGACCCGAGCAAGCTGGCGAACGTGCCGTGGCGCGAGCGGGCCGAGCTGGCCCGGGGCGACCTCGGCGATGTCGACTTGTTGATCGCGGCGTTCGAGGGTATCGATGTGGTGTATTACCTGGTCCATTCGATGGGCGCCGCAACGGATTTCGCCGCTGAGGAATACCGCGCCGCCCGCAACGTGGCGATCGCGGCGCGGCGTACCGGAGTAAAGCGTGTGGTGTACCTCGGCGGCTTGCATCCGGAGAACAGCAAGCTCTCGCCACACCTGCAGTCGCGCAAAGCCGTGGGTGACGCGCTGATCGCATCGGGCATCGAAACGGTGGTCCTGCAGGCCGGAGTGGTAGTCGGATCAGGCTCGGCGTCGTTCGAGATGATCAGGCACCTCACCGACCGGTTGCCCGTCATGACCACACCGAAGTGGGTGCGCAACCGAATCCAGCCCATCGCGATCCGCGACGTGCTCTACTACCTGGTCGCTGCGGCCACCGTCGAGGTGCCGTCCTCACGCACCTGGGACATCGGCGGCCCCGACGTCTTGGAATACGGCGACATGATGCGGATCTACGCCGAGGTAGCCGGTTTGCACCGGCGATATCTTGTTGTGCTGCCGTTTCTGACGCCCAGCATCGCCAGCCTGTGGGTGGGGACTGTCACCCCAATCCCGTCCGGCCTGGCCCGGCCACTGATCGAGTCGCTGGAGTGTGACGCGGTGATGCGCAACACGGACATCGACACCATCGTCGCCCCGCCGCCGGGCGGCCTCAGCAGTTATCGAGCTGCGGTCGCATTGGCACTCAGGCGCGCCGCCCAGGGACTACCGGATGCAACGTGGGACTCACTACGGTCCGAGCCGGCCGAGCCGCTACCCAGCGACCCCGAATGGGCCGGCGAAATCGTGTACACCGATGTCCGCAGCGCCGTCACTACGGCAGCACCCCAAGACATCTGGAAGGCGGCCGAGCACGCCGCCAACGGCCGTCGCTGGTACTCCTTCGTCTTGGCTCGGCGACGCCGCAACTTGCCACAACGGTGGCAGGTGACCGAGCGCCGCTCCACAACGCTGCGCCTCAGCGCCGACACGCGGCTACCGGGACCAGCGTGGCTGGAGCTGACCACGGATGCCAAGAGATACACCCAGCGAGCGATCTTCTATCCCCGAGGCATCCCCGGCCGACTGTATTGGCTGCTGCTGCGGCCCCTCTACGCGGCCGCGCTGCGCGCACTCGCACACGACATCGCGTCGCTCGGTTAGGTCGGTCAGACGCCGAACAGTGGTGGCAGGGCGAGCACCATGATCAGGCCCCACACCGCGTGGGTCAAAATCGGCGCCAACACACCTCCGGTGGCACGCCGCTCCCATGCGCACACCCCGCCCAGGATGACGGCGGCGAATCCGAGCATCGGATTGCCGCTGGCCATGATGGCCGCTATGTAGACGACAGTCGAAACCATCACCGGATAGATCCGTCCCAGTGCGGTGTAGAGCGCGCCGCGGAAGAACATCTCCTCGGCGACGCCGTTGATCAGGGCGATCAGCACCACAAGCAGCGACCCGTGATCGGCAAATTGCAGGACGCGGACGGTCAACGCGGACACGGCGGCAATCTGTCTGACGACCAATCCGCCCAGCAAGAACACGCCACCCAGAAGCAGACCGAGGGTGGTGCCGGTGATGACGGGGCGCTGGTTGCGCCCACGCCAGCAGATACCGCCCAGATGCAAGGGTCCCGAGGCCAGGGCCCCGGTGGCCCACACCGCAGCCAGGGTCAGGGTCAGCCAATAAAAAGTCGGCTCGCCCGGGCGGCGACTCATGGACAGCCCCATGACGACCGCACCAATCACCAGCACCACTGCGACGATGATGCGCCGGCGCAACACCACCGGAGGCGCCTCATGATGCGGCACGGCGACGTTGGTGATCGCGCGGCGGATGTCGGCGATCGCGCTGGGGCGGGCGGTGGATTGGCTCATGCGGGCATGACTTTCGGAGTCAGGGCGATCAGGATGTCCAGACTAGTTCGCAGCGCGCCGGCCAGCGGGCCGGGGACACTGTTCAACAACAGCAGAGTAGGCCGCGCAACCGGTGGTGTCACCGACCGCGCCAGCCGCCGGATGCGTAGCGCGTCGCCTCCGGCCCAGCCAGGATCGGAGTCAGCGAGACGATGAGGATCGGCCAGGGCGTTGACGGGCGCGGCCGGGGCGTGCGCGGAGTGCGCCAAGGCCAGCGCGATGGCCTCCGCCACGCCAAGCCGGCCGCCAGGTGGGTCGGGCACGAGGTCTCGCAGGCCAGTGCCCGAGGCCCGCATCGGGTGGTCCAGTGACTGGACCAAGTCCGCGGACAAACCGGCGGGGACGGGCAGCGCGAGGGACGTAATCCGTGACGCTATGCCGGTGTTGAGCCTGCCCACCGGCACCCCAGCGTGCCACCGGCCAGAAATCCGTGCGTAGGTCTTGAGCAGCTGGTGGTACGTGGTGGTGTCCGGGCCGCAGATGTCGTAGGCACCCGGCGGCACTCGGTCAGCGTCGGCCGCGGCCACCAGGTAGTGCAACACGTCGCGGATGGATATCGGGTCGATCGGGTTGTCCATCCAGGAGGGCACCGGGATGAGCGGGAACCGGTCTCCGACATAGCGCAGCATCTCAAATGATGTCGAGCCGGCGCCGATGATGGTCGCCGCGCCCAGCCAGACCAGGTCCGGACCGTCCGCGACGGTCAAGGCCGTGGCCACTTCGGCTCGGCTGGTCAGGTGCTGTGACAGCGCACTGTTTTCGGGGTCGTCAGGAACGAAGCCGCCCAGGTAGACGATGCGCCGCACGCCCGCCTCCCGGGCGGCAACTGCTACGTTGGCTGCTGCGGCTTTGTCGCTGTCGCGGAAGCCGGGTTGGCCAATCCCGTGAACCAGGTAATAGACCACGTCAACGCGACCAGCGGCCTTCATAGCTGCCCGTGCTGACGCGCGGTCGGCGGCATCGAGCTGGACCGGTGTGACGTCGTCAAACCAACCTAAGCGTTTGAGCCGGGCCGGGTCCCTGGTGGCAGCCGAGACTTCGTGGCCGTCCGCGAGCAGCGCGGTGACGAGACGGGATCCCACGTAGCCGGTAGCACCGGTTACCAGAATGCGCATGACATCCACCGTAGCGGCCTGACGACGTCGGCAGCGCAACGGCTTTCGGGCAGGTCGGCGCGTCGGGCAACGCTGGTGCGGCCGGTAGTCCCGGCCCGCGCAAACTGCCAGACGTGGGGTCTGGCGCCCGTCGGGGACTCACGCGGATTTCGAGGTCAGCACGTCCAGCCCCCGCACCTGAACCAACTTCGCAGCAGTAACGTGACTACCCAATGGACAGGATCACTGGGCCAGGCCTAGCGGGACGCTCGGCGCTGCGCGGGCGGTAGGACGGTGTACTACCTGCTGATCCTGGCTGTCGTCATCGAGCGCCTGGCTGAGCTGGTGGTCGCCCAGCGTAATGCCCGCTGGTCTTTCGCCCAGGGCGGCAAGGAGTTTGGCCGCCGACACTACGCCGTGATGGTGTTTCTGCACACAGCGCTGCTACTGGGCTCCGTCGTCGAGCCGTGGGCACTACATCGGCCGTTCATCCCGTGGCTGGGCTGGCCGATGGTGGCTGTGCTGGCGCTGAGCCAGGGGTTGCGCTGGTGGTGCGTGACAACCCTGGGCCGCCACTGGAATACCCGGGTGATCGTGTTGCCGCACCAGCCGCTGATACGACGCGGGCCTTACCGGCTGATGCACCACCCGAACTATGTCGCGGTGGTGGCCGAGGGGTTCGCGCTGCCGCTGGTGCACACCGCATGGGTGACCGCGCTCGGCTTCACGGTGGCCAACGCCTTCTTGCTGAGGGTGCGGCTGCGGGTGGAAAACGCCGCTTTGGGTTACACATGACCTACGACACCGACCTGCTGATCCTCGGCGGCGGCCCCGGAGGTCTCGCCGCGGCGCTATACGCGTGCCAGCAAGGACTTTCGGTGATCGTCGTCGATCCTCGGGAAAGCCCTATCGACAAGGCCTGCGGCGAGGGACTGATGCCCGGTGGTCTGGCCGAGCTGAAGGCACTTGGCGTAGACCCGGTCGGGATGCCGTTTCAGGGCATCGCCTATGTCAGCGCTCAGCGCCGGGCCGAGGCGCGGTTTCGCGCCGGCCCCGGCCGCGGAGTGCGCCGCACTACGTTGCACGCGGCACTAACGGCACGGGCCAAAGAGCAAGACACTCAATGGCTACGCGCCCGGGTAACCAGCGTCGCGCAAGACGCAGCTGGTGTGACGGCCGGCGGTGTGCGCGCGAAATGGGTGGTGGCAGCCGATGGACTGCATTCGGCAGTGCGGCGCGCGGTCGGAATCAGGGCGAGCGCGGGCACCCCGCGGCGCTACGGCGTGCGCTGGCATTACCGGGTGCCGGCCTGGTCGGATTTCGTGGAGGTGCACTGGTCCCGTTGGGGTGAGGCGTACGTGACACCGGTGGAACCGGACTTGGTCGGCGTGGCGATCTTGTCCCGGCAGCGTCCTGAAATCGACTGGTTCCCCTGGCTGGCCGAGCGGCTGGGCGGCGCGACACCCGGACCGGCACGCGGTTGCGGCCCGCTGCGACAGGTGGTCTCGCGGCGCGTCGCCGGACGGGTGCTCTTGGTCGGCGATGCGGCCGGGTACGAGGACGCCCTGACGGGAGAAGGGATCAGCCTGGCCGTCAGGCAGGCGGCCGCCGCGGTGCGGGCCATCGTGGACAACTCGCCGGCGTCGTATGAGGCTGCGTGGCACCGGGTTACGCGCAATTACCGGTGGCTTACCCGCGGTCTGGTGCTGGCCAGCACCCCGGCGGTGGCGCGCCGGGCCATCGTGCCGGCGGGTGCGCTACTCCCCCCGGTTTTCCGGCGGGGAGTCAACATGCTGGCGCAGTGAGACCTCCCGGTTGAGGTTGGCCACATCTGTCACATTGGTCTCGCAAGGAGGGACTGCTCGCGGTACCCACCTCTGCGCGACAACCGACGCTGTCGCGCAGAGGTGGGCAAAACGGAGGCCGGGCCAGCACAAAGACTGGTGTGGCAGTTGCGACCCCGGGGGTCCTCGGCGACGCTAGCGCGCTTTCCAGACCGGCTCGCGCTTTTCAGCGAACGCCAATGGCCCCTCCCTGGCGTCCTCGGATCGGATCAGCGAACTCATTTCCCGCACGGTGCGCTCCCAGCCCGCTTGCTCGTCGGTGACTACGCCATTGTCGACCCCGTACGCGATCCGTTTGCTGGCCTGCACCGAGAGCGGCGCGTTGGCGGTCACTCGAGCGGCCAGCGCCAAGGCAGCATCGAGCACCGAGCCAGCGGTGACGACCTGATTGACCAGTCCCCACTCCCAGGCGTCGCAGGCGGTGATCGGCTCGCCGGTTAACAGCAATTCCATCGCCACTTTGCGGGGCAGCTGGTTGACGATCCGAAAGACTCCGCCGGCAGCGGCGATCAGTCCGCGCTTGACCTCCGGCAGCCCGAACGTGGCCCGCTCATGGGCCACCACCAGGTCGCTGGCCAGCGCCAGCTCGGTGCCGCCGCCCAGGGCGGCGCCGTTGACCGCGGCGATGGTGGGCTTGTCGATGAAGTGGTGCACGTAGCCGGCGAAGCCCCATTCGGCGTGCTCGGGGTGATAGATGTGCTCTCGGCGGGATATCGCTTTGAGGTCAGCGCCGGCGCAAAACGACTTGTCGCCGGAGCCGGTGATCACCACGGTTCGCACGTCAGCGTCGTGCTGTGCCGCTTCGAGCGCATCCCCGACCGAGATGCTGACCGCACCGTTAACCGCATTGCGCGCTTCGGGCCGGTTGATGGTGATGACCATGACGGTGCCGCGCCGCTCGACGAGCACGGCCGGCGGGCCATCACCGACTGTCACAACAGCTCCAGGAGGGTGGCGTTGGCCTGGCCGCCGCCCTCACACATCGTCTGCAAGCCGTAGCGAATTCCCTTGTCCCGCATGTGGTAGAGCAGTGTGGTCATTAGACGCGCGCCCGAGCCGCCGAGCGGGTGGCCGAGCGCGATCGCGCCGCCGTTCGGGTTGAGCTTCTTTTCGTCGGCGCCGATATCACGCAACCAGGCCAGCGGTACCGGCGCGAAGGCTTCGTTGACCTCGTAGGCCCCAATGTCATCGATGGACAGCCCGGCCCGCTGCAGCAGCTTTTGGGTGGCCGGGATGGGCGCGGTCAGCATGATGACCGGGTCCGCCCCGGCGAGCGCCACCGAGTGCACCTTGGCGATGGGCTTGCGCCCCAGCGCCTTGGCTTTCCCGGCGGACATGAACAGCAATGCGGCCGAGCCGTCGGAGATCTGCGAGGAGTTGCCGGCGTGGATCAGGCCGGCTTCTTTGAAAGCCGGCTTCAGCGACGCCATCTTCTCCATCGGGGTGCCGCGTCGGATGCCCTCATCTTTGAGAACGCTATTGCCGTCCTGGTCCTGGATGCCCACGATCTGGTCGTCGAAGGCGCCGGAATCCTGTGCGGCTGCTGCCTTTTCATGTGATGCCAGCGAGAATTCGTCGAGCGTGAGGCGGTCGAGTCCCCAGCGCTCGGCGATCATCTCCGCACCCAGGCCCTGGTTGGGAATCGCGCCGTCGTAGCGGGTCAAAAAGGTTTCGGGATAGGGCCGCCCGCCGTTTGCCAGCGACGCGCCCATTGGGGTCCGCGACATCGACTCGACACCACCGGCGACGACCACGTCGTAATGACCCGCCACCACCCCGGCCGCGGCGAAGTGCACGGATTGCTGGCTGGACCCGCACTGGCGATCCACGGTCACCCCGGGTACGGTCTCGGGCCAGCCAGCGGCCAACAGCGAGGTGCGGGCGATGTCGAGGGCCTGTTCACCGGCCTGCATGACGCACCCCCAGACGACGTCGTCGACGATTTCGGGGTCGATGCCGGCCTTGTGCGCCAGCCCGTTGAGCACCTGCGCTGACAGGTCAGCCGGGTGCACCCCGGACAACCCGCCGTTGCGCTTGCCGATGGGTGAACGTACAGCCTCGACGATGACGGCTTCAGCCATGAGAATGTCTCCTTTGACACGTTGAGTTGACTCGATTGTCAACCAACGGGTTGGGAGGGCGATGGGCGGGTGGCCAACCAAGGCTCTAGTGAGCTTGGAGAATCGCCTTGAGCCGGGCCAGATCTTTGGCGTTGGCCCGCTTCATCGCCTTCGCCAGAACGGGCGCTGCAATTCCGAAAAACCCGGATGGCTCACCGCGGTTGCGCAGGGTCATCGTCGTGGTTTCATTCGGGCCATCTGCCCATAGGTAGGTCGTCTCCATCGGAAACGGCCCTTCCCCGGTGCGCATCACGAACTTCCTAGCCGGCGCCAGCTCCACCACCTCATAGGTGTAACTCAGGCAACGGCCGAGAAACTTTGCGGTAAAGGCGAATTGCGATCCGACGTCCAACGGCTTGGGCGTCTTCCAGTGCACCGACTTGATATTGGCATACCATGCGGTGGCGTTGTCCGGGTCACACGCATATGCGGCCACTTCTGGGCGCGGTCGGGCTATCGAAATCTCGCTCACCACATCGACCTGAGACGATCCAGCCATGACTCTCCTAACGTTGTGCCGACCATTCGGCGATGCGCCGCTCGCGGTAGCGGCGCTCCGGTACGGTCACCCCATCGGTCAACGACGCCCGCGTCGCCGCTGCCGCCTCAGCGAATCTGCCCTGACGCGCCAACAGTTCACCCCGTACGGCGTGCCAGCGCGGATCGGGTTCAAGTTGTGCCAGTGCCTGCAAGCCCGCTGCGGCCCCACCGCTTTCAGCGACGGCGACCGCCCTAGCCAGTGCCGCGGGAGCACTTGGCTGCACCGACAACAGCAGATCGTAGAGCCGCACAATCTCGGCCCAATCGGTGCTTTCATATGACGCGGCCCGGGCGTGCTCGGCGGCGATCGCGGCCTGGAGCTGGTAGGGATCGGCGACCGAGCCGGTGCGGCGCAGCGATTCATCGAGCAGCTGACATGCCTCGTTGATCGCGGCGGCATCCCATAGCGAGCGGTCCTGCTCGGACAGCGGGACCGGGTCTCCGGCGTCGTCCAGCCGCGCGGCGCGCCGGGATTCGGTCAACAGCAGCAGCGCCAAGACCGCCATCGGTGCTGGTTCGTCGGGCATCAGCTCCTGCACCAACCGCGCCAACCGCAACGCCTCCCGAGTTCCGTCGATATCGGTCAGCCGGTCGCCGGAGGCGGCAGTGTGGGCGATCGTGTAGGACGCGTGTAGCACCGCGCACACGGCCGCCAGGCGCTCCGGCAGGTCCTGGTCGGCCGGAACACGGTAGGGGATGCGGGCACGAGCGATCTTGGCCCGCGTCCGGGTCAGGCGCTTGGCCACGGCCGCTTCACTGGTCAGCAGCACCGCCGCAATCTGCGCCGGCGACAGACCACACAGGGTCCGCAGCGCCAGGGTGACTTGAGCCTCCAGCGCCAGCGCGGGGTGGCAGCAGGTGAAGATCAGCCGCAGCCGGTCGTCAGCTACCACGCTGTCGGGCGGGGGGTCGGGTATCGCGAGTTCCACGCTGGCACGCTCCTTGTGTGCTCGAGCGCCCTCGCGGCGCAACAAGTCGATCGCAACCCGGCGCGCAGTTACCGTCAGCCAGGCCCGCGGCTCGCCCGGCACCCCGTTGCGGGGCCAGTCCCGCAGCGCGCGCAGTGCCGCTTCCTGCACCGCGTCTTCGGCGATCTGCAGCGAGCCGACCGTCCGGATGAGGGTCGCCAGGATGCGGGCTCCCTCCATCCGGACGGTCTGAGCGAGTGCAGAATCAGCTTCCATCAACCGAATTCGATGATGGGACGCACTTCGACAGCGCCGTCCCAGGCGGCCGGTATTTCGGCAGCGATCCGCAGCGCCTCGTCCAAGTCGGCAGCTTCGATGAGGTAGAAGCCGGTCAAGGCCTCCTTGGTCTCGGCGTAGGGGCCGTCGCTGGTGACGACGTCGCCGCCACGGGCACCGGTAACCCGAACCGTGGTGGCGGTAGACGTCGGATACAGCGCTGTGCCACCACGAATAGCAGCGGCGTGTTCCTGGCCGAACTTCATATATTCGGCCATGTCAGCGGCCTGCTCCGGGGCCGACCAGTCGACATCCCTGGTGTAGGTGAGTGCGGCGTATTGCGGCATGTTGTCCTCCTTGTCCCGATGATCATCCGGGCGATTCCCGGATCTCATCAAGAGGACGATTGGAGCGGAGGCAATCAGGACAGTTGGGCCGGGGCAACATGCAAAGCCGCCGGGTGGCCCACCGCCTTGATCTGGATGTACTGGTCGAACCCGGCGTCCCGTTCTGGCGGCCCACGCCACTGTCCTTATGGCCGCCGAACGGGGTGTCGGCGCCGTACAAAGCGGCGCCCTGCACACCGACGAAGCCGGCCCGGAGCCGTCGGGCCACCGCCAGCCAATGCTCCCAGGAACCCGACATCACGTTGCCGGGCAACGTCCCGGTCGCTGCGGTTCTCGTCGGCAGCGTAATCTGAACCCCGCAGCTGGTCTGCTGTCGCTGTGCCATACGGCGTCGGCATCGAGCGAGGCGTCTTGGCGATGCGTCGTGAGAGGGAATCCGGTGAGAGTCCGGAACTGTCCCGCAGCGGTATGCAGGAACGAACGCCGTCAACAGCACTGGTCCGCGCAGATTCTGGACTGGGAAGCGACGGCCACTAGAAACCCTGCCCGGCTCCTCAACGGCCCAATTGGGTCGCTTGCGAGGTCGGCCGGGCAGAGCACCAGCCGGTGCGCGCCTGCGAGTCCGAAGACCTGCCAGTTGCGCCGGGCGCGCCGCGTCCGGCGGCTCATCGCCTCGTGGAATGGGCGTTTGGCCGCACCAGTTGCGGTGGTGCACTGCGGCTGGATCGGCTGCGCGTCCGCGGGCGGTGACCACACCGTCGATTGAAGGGCACGCCTGTGACCGCACGTAATTTTCAGAAGTTCACCGCAACCATTACCGGCTCCCCCCGTATCGGCCCGCGCCGCGAACTCAAGCGCGCGACCGAGGGTTACTGGGCCGGACGCACCAGCCGATCGGAGTTGGAGTCCGTCGCCGCGACTCTACGTCGCGACACCTGGGCCGGCCTGGCTGCCGCCGGCCTGGACTCGGTGCCGGTCAACACCTTCTCCTACTACGACCAGATGCTTGACACCGCGGTGCTGCTGGGCGCGCTGCCCGCGCGGGTGAGCGCGGTCTCCGACGAGCTGGACCGGTATTTCGTCGCGGCGCGCGGTAACTCCGCTATCGCGCCGCTGGAGATGACGAAATGGTTCGACACCAACTACCACTACCTGGTGCCGGAGCTAGGGCCGTCGACCACCTTCACATTGAACCCCGACAAGGTGCTTTCCGAGCTCAAAGAGGCGCAGGAGCTTGGCATGCCCGCCCGCCCCGTGGTCATCGGGCCGGTCACGTTCCTGTTGCTGAGCAAGGCGGTAGACGGCGCTGCACCGCCTATCGAACGCCTCCGGGAGCTGGTTCCCATATACTCCGAACTGCTGTCGCTGCTCGCCGGTAACGGCGCCGAGTGGATTCAGTTTGACGAGCCGGCACTGGTAACCGACAGCTGCCCCGACGCGCCAGCGTTGGCCGAGCGCATGTACACCGCGCTGGGGTCGCTGAGCAACAGGCCGGCCATTCACGTCGCCACCTACTTCGGCGATCCCGGTGCGGCACTGGCAGCCCTGGCCCGCACTCCGGTGGAAGCCATCGGCGTCGACCTGGTGGCCGGAGCGGACACCGTCGTCGCGTCGCTGGTTGGGGCGCCCGAGCTAGCCGGCAAGACGCTGGTGGCCGGCGTCGTTGACGGACGCAATATCTGGCGCACCGACCTGGAGGCAGCGCTGAGCCGGCTGGCGACGCTGTTGGGTTCGGCGGGCACGGTCGCGGTCTCGACCTCGTGCTCCACCATGCATGTGCCGTACTCGCTGGAACCCGAAACCGACCTGGACGACAACTTGCGCAGCTGGCTGGCGTTCGGCGCCGAAAAGGTAAGGGAAGTAGTCGTTCTGGCGCGTGCGTTACGCGAAGGGCGGGAGGCGGTCGCCGACGAGATCGCGGCGTCCAACGCGGCGGTGGCGTCGCGGCAACGCGACCCGCGTCTGCACAATGGGCAGGTCCGGGCCCGCATCGACTCAATCATCGCGTCCGGTGCTCATCGCGGCGACGCAGCCGCCCGCCGCGACAGCCAGGACGCGCGCCTGCACCTGCCGCCGCTGCCAACCACGACCATCGGCTCCTACCCGCAGACCGCGGCGATCCGTAACGCGCGTCAGGCGTTGCGGGCCGGGGATATTGACCACACCGAGTACGTGCGCCGGATGAGGGCTGAGATCGCCGACGTCATCGCGCTGCAGGAGCAGCTCGGGCTGGATGTACTGGTGCACGGCGAGCCGGAGCGCAACGACATGGTGCAATACTTCGCCGAGCAACTGCAGGGCTTCTTCGCCACGCAGAACGGTTGGGTGCAGTCCTACGGCAGCCGGTGCGTACGCCCACCTATCCTGTACGGCGATGTCGCCCGGCCGCACCCGATGACGGTCGACTGGATCACCTACGCGCAGTCCCTGACCGATAGGCCGGTTAAGGGCATGCTGACCGGGCCCGTCACGATACTGGCGTGGTCGTTCGTTCGGGATGATCAGCCGTTGACCGATACCGCTAACCAGGTGGCGCTGGCCATCCGGGATGAGACGATGGATCTGCAAGCCGCAGGTATCGCGGTCATCCAGGTCGATGAGCCGGCGTTGCGTGAGCTGCTGCCGCTACGTCGCGCCAACCAGGATGCGTACATACGCTGGGCGGTAAGGGCTTTCCGGTTGGCGACCTCGGGTGTGGCCGACTCGACGCAGATCCACACCCACCTGTGCTACTCAGAATTCGGTGAAATCATCGGCGCGATAGCAGATTTGGATGCCGACGTGACGTCGATCGAAGCGGCGCGCTCACACATGGAGGTGCTCGACGATCTCAATGCGATCGGGTTCGCCGCCAGTGTGGGCCCGGGTGTCTACGATATCCACTCACCGCGGGTGCCGGGCACTGAGGAGATGGCCGAGTCGTTGCGTGCTGCGCTGCAAGCTGTTCCGGCCGGGCGGCTCTGGGTGAATCCCGACTGCGGCCTCAAGACACGCAATGTCGATGAGGTCAGCGCGTCATTGCGCAATATGATCGCCGCGGCCCGGGAGGTCCGCGCGGAGGCCTAGCGTTCTCACCAGCGTGACGTCACTGCGAGTTTCAGCTCGAATTCTCGCAGTGACGTCACGCTCGCCGCACCTATTCGCCTACCACGTGGACGGGAATGTCGTCATCCCAGGGCTGGCGGGTCACCATGTCGGCCACCCGGACGTAGCCGCGCTCGAACTCGCCGCTGGCAGCGTCGACGAGCCGATACGCCTGGGTTTGCTTGTGGATCGGCTGCGCGTCGAGCAGCACGATGCGCACCTCGCCGGGTTCGAAGCGGCAGCGCTGCTGCATCGCTTCGATCAGTTGCTCGTTGTGCAGGTGGCCGTCGCCGAAATTCCACCCGATGGCGGTGCTGCAGATCCGCTCCCCGTCGGTGATGACGTACTCGTCTTCGTTGTGCCCGGCCATAGCTCGGTGCGCCAGGGTGAACAGCGCCCGCCCGTGCGTGTTCATGGCACGGAACGCATATCCGAGGTACATCGGGATTTGCGCCTTGTCCTTGCCGTAGAAGCGCTCCAGCTGCGCGGCCGGCATGCTGGCGATCGCCACGATGCCCCGGCTGATTTTGTCGCTGGCCGACGGCTTGATACACCACAGTGTGGTGTCCCAGTTGCCGGCGTAATAGCGCATGCCGGGAAGAAACGAGATCTTACGTGGCAACAGATTGCCAAGGATGACGGTACCCGCGAGTACGGCGAACAGGATCGCCACCGGCACCGGGTTTTTCACATCGGCTAGACCGAAACGAGCATGACCGACGAACAGCGACAGTACGCCAAAGATCATGAAGGCGTTCCACTCCAACGGCACCCCCATCGGGATCGCCGTCAAGATGCCTAAATGGAAGCACACCATCACGATCGCGGCCACTGTCGTCGGCCAGCCGCCGTGCGAAAAAAACAGCACCACGGGCACCACCATTTCGATGAAAGTGCTGACATGGGCCAGCATTCGGGACAGCAGCCCGGGCCGCAGGTCGTCGGGGAACTTCTCGAAGAACATCCGTTTGAGGAACCGCGGCCGAAACAGCGGGTTATTGGACATCATCGTGGAGATCACGAAGGGAAAATGCTTGTTCAGCTTGGACGTGGCGGCGCCCACCCAGATCACCACGAATACCACTTTGGCGGCGACGATCATATCTATGCCGCCGAACAGAAACGTCGCCGTCAGTGCGCCGTAAACCTCGCCGCGCGCGGCCAGAAAGATCACCTTGTCGCGCAGCCCGAGCAACCCGAGCAGCAAGAGAACGAGCATGATCTGCCCCGTCGGTAGCAGGCCGACCCTCGTGCCCAGTTCCGGCACCGGGCCAGTGCCGTCGGTGAACAGTGCAGCCAGCAACATGATCAGCAGCAGTGCATACAGCGCGACGTCCAGCGGCTTGCGTTTGGTGCCTTCGGTCAGCGGGACGCGGCCAGGCCAGGGTGGCAGCCGGATGGTGCCGAACCGTAACCAGTACAGGATCGAGCCCATCGGCGGGAAGAACCGGTTGTTCAGCGGCCCGAAACCGCAACCCAACCCGACGACTTCAAACAGCATCGTGTACAGCACAACCTTTTCGAACACGATCGGCTCTGCGTACCACGACTTGACGTTGGTAAATCCATCGATGCCCTTGGTGGTCAACACGATCAGCCCGGCACCCAAGATGTAGAGCAGGATCTTTAGCACATAGAACAGGTGCAGTAGCACCGGTGTACCGAAACCGACTTCGGCCCAGTGGCGGGCCATGGGGCGGATCTTTTCGCTGCGGGAGCCCTTGCTCCACGCTGCGATGTCGATGTCCGGCAGTTGGGGCTGGAGAAATCCCATGGTTGCACAGAGTAGAACGCCTTATAGCGATGTGGGTTGACGTTCGCGTGCGATTCTTCCACCCATGGCGGCTCGCCCCGCCGGCCGTGGTGATCGTCAGAGGCGGTATCGCCGCGGCCCGACGGCTTCGGGCCTGCCGGGCCGGCGAGCAACGCGTCGACCGGCGGCCCTGTCGCGAGTTCAACTGGGCCGCACCGGAGCACCTGTTCAGCGGAGGGCTTTCAGCTTGTGCGGCATCGAGTAGTAGTCGACCAGATCGCCGGCTCCCGGATGCCTAATTCTTCCGCGGACAACCGGATCAAACCTGTCAAATCCGCTGAACCCGATTCGATGTCGCGCAATCGGTGTAGCTTGCCTCTGGGGCAGCAGGGGTCATTGGAGGAGTCGGGCATGACAGCGGTCGACTATTGCGTGGTGGGAGCCGGATTCGCCGGCTTGACGGCCGCGCTGCGGTTGAGACAAGCGGGTCATTCGGTGGCCGTGCTGGAGGCCCGGGACCGGGTCGGCGGTCGCACCTTCACCGTGACCCGAGACGACGGGGTGTGGATCGATCGCGGCGGCGCCTGGATCGGACCAGGACAGGACCGGCTCTACGCGATGATGGAAGAGTTCGGCGTCGCGGAGTACAAGCAGCACAACGACGGTGACGCCATGATGATCGTCGAGGGCAAGCAGCACCGCTATGGCGGCAGACTGCCGTGGACGATGAGCCCCTGGGCGGTCACCAACCTGGGCATCGGTCTGATGACCGTCGAGAAAATGTGCAAAACGATCCCGCTCGAGGCTCCCTGGGAGGCCGAGCACGCCGCCGAGTGGGACCGGACCAGCATCGCAGAGTGGCTCGAGACCAATGTGATGTCCAAACCGGCCCGCGAAATGCTCGACATGGCGCTGGCCGGGCCCTACACCTCGGCGCCGTCGGAAGTGTCAACGCTGTGGATGCTGCTGCAGATGGCATCCGGCGGCGGTCCGACGTTTGTCATTTCTGGGAAGGGCGGCGCCCAGGATGCGCGCCCGGTCGGCGGGATGGGCGCCATCTACCGACCCATAGCAGCCGAACTGCGCGATACGCTGCATCTCAACCAGCCAGTTCGGCGCATCACGCAGGATGCTGACGGGGTCACGATCGACTCCCACAACCTGGCAATACGAGCGGACCGGGTCGTCGTCTCGATTCCGATGGCGATCGCCAGCTCGATCAGCTACGAGCCGATGCTGCCCGTGGATCGGTCATTTCTGCATCAGCGGATGCCCGGAGGCGCGGTCATCAAGACCTCGGTGGTCTACGACGAGCCATTCTGGCGTGCGGACGGGTTGTCCGGGCAATCCGCCGCGCCGGGAACGGCCGCGACCCTCACCATCGATGCCTGCACGGACACTGGGAACCCGGGGATAATGTGCGCCATCACCGAGGGACCAGCCGCACGCCGGCTCACTCGACTCGACCCTGCCGAGCGCAAGGCAGCGATCATAGGCGAACTCGTCGAGCGGTTCGGCGACAAGGCTAAGTCGGTCGTCGAATATCACGAGCAGAACTGGACCACCGACCGGTATTCGGGTGGGGGGATGATCAGTCACACACCGACAGGTGTGCTGACTGAATACGGCCCCGCATTGCGCCCAGCCTGCGGGCGGATCCATTGGGCCGGAACCGAAAGCTCGGCCATCATGTGTGGCTGGGTCGACGGCGCCATTCGCTCCGGCGAGCGCGCAGCAGCCGAGGCGATGGCAGCCCAAAACTCTGCAGCCGCTGTCAGGTAGCTCTTTTTGGGGCGCCAGGCGATCGGCTGCCCGCGACGGACTATCCCGCCTGTTTGACCGGCGGCCGGTAGAAGATCAGCAATTGGCCAACGGCGCCGGCAAGGCCAAGCCCAAACGAGAGCACCAAGCCGGCCCAGCCATCGAACCAGTTCTTGCCGAAAATCAGCCAGTCCAAGCTGAGCCGACCGGGGCCCACGGTGGCGACGGAAACGGCGCTACCGGCCAGGACCAGGTTGTACTCCCAGCCTTCCTTGACGATGAAGAAGCCGTTGGACCAGTGGACGGTCCAGGCCGCGACAAACATCAGCGAGACAAATCCCGCCGCCGGAATCGGAGTGAACAATCCGGCGGCCAGCCCAAGACCCGCAGACAACTCGGTGATCGCGGCTACGGTCGCATGAAGTCTCCCGGGCTTCATGCCGATGCTCTCGAACCAGCGCGCGGTGCCTGGTATCCGGCCGCCGCCGAAGAACTTGTTGTAGCCGTGCGCGGCGAGTGTGAGACCCAGCACCAACCGAAGGAACAGCAACCCGACATCGTAGGGAGTCATGGATGCAAACCTAAATCATCCGGCCGATCTCTCAACAGGAGCAGCAAGCCGCCGCCACCAGTGATCGATGTGGAAACATAGCGGGCGGTCTGCGAGTTTGCCGAAGAATACGAGGGGGTGCACCACGACTCGTTTCCCACGAGCCACGGGCATCTCTGGACGCACCCCGGGTGACACCGTGGTCGTGCTGGACGGCCAGACATCTCGTCCGCGAGTGGTAGTCGGAAACAAAGGCCACGGCATCGACACCATGCGCCGGCTCGATTTGCCAGTACCGCCCGCCTTCTGCATCACCGCCGAGGTGGGTGAGCGTTATCTGGCTGAACCAGAACCGACCATGGACGCGATTTGGGATGACGTGCTGGAGCGGATGCGCTGGCTGGAAGCCGAGACCTCGCGCACGTTCGGTAGGGGTTCGCCTCCATTGCTGGTCAGCGTGCGCTCGGGCGCCACTCAGTCGATGCCCGGCATGATGGACACGATCCTGAATTTGGGCATCAACGACGCCGTCGAGCAGGCCCTGGCCACTACGGGTACTAATGCGTTCGCTCGCGACACCCGCCGGCGGTTCACCCGGATGTATCGCCGAGTAACCGGCATGGACCCCGGCGCCG
>NZ_VTZN01000101.1 GCF_008370645.1 Mycobacterium simiae | reverse complement strand
GTTGTCGCCGCACACACCGTCGCGGCTGCTGCCAGCATCTGGGTTCCTCCCACGACCAAGCTGATGAAGCCACCCACCGTGGCACCGCAGACGAAGCTGGCGAATAGCAAGAAGTAGCCGAGCCAGTCCTCCACTTTTCCGCCGGCCAGGTGGCGTTCGATGCCCTGGCCCATCTTGACTAACGTGCCGGTCACATAGCTCAGCGGTATCGACACCTCGCCGTCCTTGACAAATGACGTATTCAAAGAACCAATAGCGAAGGCCACCAGCATAATTGGCACAAAGTCAAGTTCCCCCCGATCCCAACGGCCCATGATTGTATCCACCACAGTGGCGCCCACCAAGCTGAAAGTAGTCAGTACGGTCGGGCCGTGTGGATGGGCAACCCAGAAACGTCGCCGGAATATCGACGCAATCACCACCCCGCCCACGAAGCTCAGGATGAGCAGCCCCGCTGAGACCGAGAGCAACACATCGTCGGTGAAGTATCCCAGAACGGCGCGTTGGGCATTCCCGGTCATGAAGGTGACGAAGTAGCCCGCGGAGTGGGTAAATGCGGTCGCCCCCAGCACGCCAGCCACACCCGCCAGCAACCAAGACAATCTCGCTTCACTGTCGTAAATCTCCTTCTGCACGACCCCATGCTTCCAGAGGCTCCCGGTGCCCGCAGAAGTCAGCCCGCCGACGCTGCACGCAGCGCAGCGTGAGCTTGGTTACCCCAGTTGGGTATTGGTGGGCTACGTCGCTGTGAGACGCGTGATCGACCGTAGCGGGATCGGCAACCATCCAGGACGATGCCGAGCCTCGTAGCCGACCTCGTAGACGGCCTTGTCGAGTTCGTAGGCGGCCAGCAACTGCGGTGCGTCCCGCGGATCGGTTCCTGACGCGGCTGCATAGCCCTCGCAGAACGCGGTGCGATTCCGCTCGACCCATTCTCGAGCGCGTGCGGCCAGCTGCTTGTCGGCGGCCTGATCCACCAGCGGCCCGTAGGCGGCGTACTCGAAAGAGCGCAACACACCGGCCACGTCACGCAAGGGAGAGTCGGGCGCGCGGCGTTCATCCAGCGGTTGACCCGGCTCGCCCTCGAAGTCGATCAGCAGCCAGCTCTCCGGGGTCCGTAACACTTGCCCGAGGTGCAGGTCACCGTGCACCCGCTGAACAGTGATGGTGTTGCCGTCGAGCATTTGGAATCGCTGCTCGATCGTTGCCGCGTACTCCCTCAGTTCGGGAACAAGCGCCACGGTCGACGACAGTCGAGCCCGCACGGTATCCACCGGAAAACTGGCCTGCGCCGTTCCGAGCGACTCGGCAAGGGTGGCGTGCACGGAGGCAACAGCTTCGCCGAGCCGGTAGGACTCACCGGCGAAGTCGCCGCCGACTTCGTGCGCGTACAAGTCGCCCTCCGCAAACAGGTCGCGAACGCTGGCGGTCGCCATTGCCCAGCCTTCGGCGGCATTGGATGCAAACTCGGTCACCATCCCCAGCGGCCATGCCTGGTCGCTGGTCATCTCGTAGCTGCCCAGCAACCGGGCCACGTGCGGGTTGCCGGCGCGGCCGAGCACTCGGTTCAACTCGATATCGGGATTGATTCCGCTGCTGACCCGACGAAACAGTTTGAAGATAGCGCGCCGATCGAAGATCACGCTGGTGTTGCTTTGCTCGGCATCAGAGACGTGCGGCATCGCTTCCAGCGGCAACTCGACGTTCGGTTCTTTCGCGAAGATGACTTCCACACCTGCCGAAGTACGGACAGCTGATGAGTTGACCAACGACATCAAGAACGGCGGCGCATCGGTGTGGTACAGGGCGTCATAGCCGGTCCGCTCCGCTGCGGCGCCGATCGTGGCTACGGTGCTGTATTCCGAGACCGGCGCAGCATCCCACCCGACGATTACCTGATAACGCTCCGAGGAACCATCGGCATAGTCGACGTCGACCAGAACCAGATCAAGGTCCTCCTTCAGTGGGACGACGACGACAGGCTCTGCGTGGGACAACTCGCGGTTTCGTCCGGCGCACCAACGTTGTTGCGGTAGCCACTCCAACCAGGGCAGCTTGGCTGGCAGTGTCATGTGCGCCGCTCCTCCCCCCCGCAAGCCGGTGGTGCCCCCACACCGCTTCGCGCTGCATCGTCGCCGGCCAAAGTCATGTGCGCCGCTCCTCTCCCCCGCAAGCGGGTGGTGCCCCCACACCGCTTCGCGCTGCATCGTCGCCGGCCAAAGTCATGTGCGCCGCTCCTCTCCCCCGCAAGCGGGTGGTGCCCCCACACCGCTTCGCTGCATCGTCGCCGGCGCGAGTCATGCGCGCCGCTCCAGTTGGAACCAGTAGAACCCATGACCTGGCAGCGTCAACAAATATGGCAGGTGGCCGATGCGTGGGAATTCCACCTGCCCGGTCAGCTCGACAGGCGTGTAGTTGTTCCATTCCTGCAGGTGCAGTTCTATGGGCTGCGGAAATCGGGACAGGTTGTTCACGCACAGCACCACGTCGTCGTCCTGGCCTTCTTGGCCGGGCGTCTGTCGAACAAAGGCCAGCACCGACGGGTTAGACCCCCCCAGTTCTTGAAAGGTCCCGACAGCGAAGGCTCTGTGGCGTCGCCGCACCGCGAGCATGGTGCGAGTCCAGTTCAGCAGCGATGTCGAGGTGTCACGCTGTGCCTCCACGTTGACCGCCTGATAGCCATAGACGGGGTCCTGACTCGGCGGCACGTAGAGCCGGCCCGGGTTGGCGGCGGAAAATCCGGCGTTGCGGTCCGGTGTCCACTGCATCGGAGTCCGCACCCCGTCGCGGTCGCCCAGCCAAATGACATCGCCCATGCCGATCTCGTCGCCGTAGTACAGCACCGGCGAACCGGGCAGCGACAGCAGCAGCGCGTTAAACAATTGAATCTGGTTGCGGTCGTTGTCCAGCAACGGCGCCAGTCGGCGGCGGATGCCGACATTGGCCTTCATCCGCGGGTCCTTGGCATATTCGGCGTACATGTAGTCACGTTCTTCGTCGGTGACCATCTCCAGCGTCAACTCGTCATGGTTGCGCAGGAAGATGCCCCATTGCGCCAGTTCGGGGATCGGCGGCGTGTGGGCCAAGATCTCCGAGATGGGAAACCGTGACTCGCGGCGGACGGCCATGAAAATGCGCGGCATCAGCGGGAAGTGGAAGGCCATGTGGCATTCGTCGCCTCCAGTGTTGGCGTCACCGAAGTATTCGACGACATCGGCCGGCCACTGATTGGCTTCGGCCAGCAGCACCCGGCCCGGAAATTCGTCGTCCACCACCTTGCGGACGCGTTTGAGGAAGGCGTGCGTCTCGGGCAGGTTTTCGCAGTTGGTGCCCTCCCGTTCGAACAGGTAGGGCACTGCGTCCAATCGGAATCCGTCGATCCCCAGACCGAGCCAAAATCGCAGGACGTCGATCATCGCCTCTTGCACGGCCGGGTTGTCGTAATTGAGGTCCGGCTGGTGGGAGAAGAAACGGTGCCAGTAGAACTGGCGGCGAATCGGGTCGAACGTCCAGTTCGATTCTTCGGTGTCGACGAAGATGATCCTGGCGTCGGAGTATTTCTCGCTGGTGTCGCTCCACACGTAGTAGCCGGCGTATGGGCCGGCTGGGTCGTTGCGTGACTCCTGAAACCAGGGGTGTGATTCCGAGGTGTGGTTCATCACCAGGTCGGTAATCACCCGGATGCCGCGCCGGTGCGCGGCGTCGACCAATGCGACGAAATCGTCGACGGTGCCGAAGTCGGGCAGCACCTTGTAGAAGTCGCGGATATCGTAGCCGCCGTCGCGCAGCGGTGAGTCGTAAAACGGTGGCAGCCAAATGCAGTCGATGCCGAGCCACTGCAGATAGTCCAGGCGGTCCATGAGGCCGCGCAGATCACCGCAGCCGTCAGCGCTGGCGTCGTAGAACGCCCGAACCAGTACCTCGTAGAACACTGCGTGCTTGAACCAGGTGGGATCAGCGGGAAGCGCGGCAGCGTTGCCGAAGTCCTTGGCCTCGGGGTGCTCGACTACACCGTCTTCGACGTGGCTGCCGTCTGCGGGATGGTGCGCAGGATCGCGCCGGGAGGCAACTCTCGCGTCGTTCATCAATTCCACGATGCCACGGATGCCCGAGACGCAACTCTGAAAATCACGCCGGCATCAAGGCGGGCAACCATGGCTGGTACCAGAGGATTTCGAAGACGGCGGAAAATATCCGCGGCGAGATTAGGCCGGGGGCCCCTCGGCCAGCGTCACGTTTTCGATACGAGCGACGCCGGACTTCGACGTCCAGCTAATTGCCACAGTGTCACCGGGGTGGTGGGCGTTGAGCGCATCTGACATCGCGGTTGCCGAGGTGATCGCTACACCATCAACCGCGGTGATTACGTCGCCGGCAGCGATCCCAACCGATGCAGCCGGAGCCGTTCCTACCACACGCTGGACCCGGGCGCCGTTGCCGTTGTTGTCCACCACACCCAGGCCGAGGAAGGCAGTCGGGCCGACGTGCACACTAGGCGACCCGCCACCGGAGCGGATCTGGTTGGCGATCGCCATCGCCTGGCCGATCGGGATGGCAAAGCCCTGCCCGCCTTGGGACATCTGGAAGTTTTCGGAGGCGGCGGTGTTCATGCCAACCACCTGCCCTGCACCATTGACGATGGGGCCACCGGAGTCTCCGGGCTGGATCGCGGCGTCAACCTGGATCAACCCGCTCAGTGTCTCCTCAGCACCGGTGAGCGCGTCGGAGGCTTGGACGGTCTGGCCGACGGCGACCACGCGGCCTGGCACCGCGCGTGGGGTTCCACCTTGCCCGCCGGTGTTGCCCATCGCCACGATCGGCTCGCCGACGGCGACTCCACCGCCGATGGCTGCTGTGGGCAGTCCACCCGCACCCCGCAGCTGCAGCACCGCAACGTCCTGAGTGCGGTCATAGCCGACCACGTCAACGCCGTAGGTGCGGCCGTCACCGACGCTGAACGCACTGATGTCGGTGGCGCCTGAGATCACGTGGTTATTCGTCAACACCACCCCGTTGGGGTCGATGACGATGCCCGTTCCAGCGCCGACGGCATTGTTGTAGCCGAGCTTGGTGTTGATGTTGACCACTTGCGGCCCGACTTGGGCGACCATCGCCGACGGGTCGAGCGGCAGGGTCGGGAAGTCGAAGAACCGATCCAGCGCCAGTGTGGACGGCGCCGCCTGAGCCGGCGCCGGCGCCGGCGCCAGGCCCAATCCGAGGGCCGCCACCACGGCGAATAACCATGACCACTTCAGGGAGCGGTGGCGCGATTTGCTCATCCCGTAACCTCCTGCATCGGGGTATGAATCAGCTATGAATCAGCTATGTCCCAGCCTTCGGGGTCCGGGCAGCAAAAACCAATTTCTTATAACAGTAGTCCAGGATAGCTAGCGCAGACCGCGGTCAGGTCCCAGATTGCGGGATAACCCCGGTTGTCGGACAAGTTCGGACAAGTTCGGACAAGTTCGGACAAGTTGACCATATGTTTGGTCCGGGGCGTCCCATCGGGATAAAGCACGATCAGCGACTTCCAGATGCCTAGCAAGCCGGCCGCGTCGACGGTGCCGTCAGGGCTGACTCGGACGGACGCGTGCTCGAAGAGCCCAGCCGCAGCCGCCAGCATGAGGTAAAGGTAGCCGGAGATGGAAACGACCTAAGCTGAGCCGGTGGGCAAATTTGACCCGAAGGTCCGGTTCACCCGGGCCCCGGTAGCCCGGCTGGCCACGATTACGCCCGCAGGCATCCCCCACCTGGTGCCGGTGGTCTTCGCTGTGGACCAAGACCTCATCTTCACCGCCGTCGACGCGAAGCCGAAAACGACCCAGCGGTTGCGGCGTCTTACCAACATCGAGAACAATCCCCAGGCCAGCGTCCTCGTTGACCATTACGACGATGATTGGACGAGGTTGTGGTGGGTTCGGGCCGACGGTGTCGCCGCAATCCATCACGACGGCGCGGCAATGCGCACCGCGTACCGACTGCTGCGCGCCAAATACTCTCAGTATCAATCGGTTGCGTTGAACGGCCCGGTAGTCGCAGTGTCGGTGCAGCGGTGGTCCAGCTGGCACGCTTGAACCAACCGGCAACCGACTGTCCGCAGCGCGAGGCCGGATCACTTTCGCGGGCCGGTGCCCAGTGCCGGCCGAACGCGTGGACCGGCCCTTGTGCTGGGCGGCGGTTGGGGGAAAAGTTGCAACTGCGTCCTGTGGGCTGGAACACACCGGCACGGGCGTAGGCGGGCTCAAATTCCTGACACCCGGGAGAATGTGGAGGAAAGTCATGGCCGACAGAGCGAGTGCTTCCCAAGGCGCGGGAGTCGCTCCCACCGCGGATAGCCCGGATGCTATTCGCAACGTGGTTCTGGTGGGGCCATCAGGGGGCGGCAAGACGTCCCTAGCTGAGGCCCTGCTGGTCGCGGCGGGCGTCTTGTCTCGAGCGGGCTCTGTCACCGACGGCACCACGGTCTGCGATTTCGACGATGCGGAGATCCGCCAGCAGCGCTCGGTCGGACTCGCGGTGGCCTCCCTCGCGCACGACGGCATCAAGGTGAACCTCGTTGACACCCCTGGCTACGCCGACTTCGTGGGTGAGCTGCGCGCCGGCTTGCGCGCCGGGGATTGCGCACTGTTCGTGATCGCGGCAAACGAGGGCGTCGACGAGCCGACGAAGTCCCTCTGGCAGGAATGCAGCCAGGTCGGCATGCCGCGCGCAGTGGTGATCACCAAGCTTGACCACGCCCGCGCCAACTACCCCGAGGCACTGGATGCCACACAGAATGCCTTCGGCGACAAAGTGTTACCGCTTTACCTGCCGGCCGGTCAGGGCCTGCTCGGATTGCTGTCCCAAACATACTATGAATATTCCGGCGGCACGCGCACCACACGGCCTCCCGACGCATCGGACGCCGATCGGATCGAGGCCGCCCGGGGCAGCCTGATCGAAGGGATCATTGAGGAGTCCGAGGACGAGTCGTTGATGGAGCGCTATCTCGGCGGCGAGGAAATCGACGAATCGATCCTCATTGAGGACCTGGAGAAAGCAATCGCCCGCGGCTCGTTCTTCCCGGTGATCCCGGTATGCAGTGCCACCGGCGTCGGCACCCTGGAACTGCTGGAGGTCGCCACCCGCGGCTTCCCGTCCCCGATGGAGCATCCGCTACCCGAAGTCTTTACCCCGCAAGGCGCTACGCACGCCGGAATAGCCTGCGATGTGCACGCGCCGCTGCTCGCCGAGGTGGTCAAGACGACGTCGGACCCCTACGTCGGCCGAGTCAGCCTGGTACGGGTGTTCTCCGGAACCATCAAGCCCGACGCCACGGTACATGTGTCGGGCCATTTCTCATCCTTCTTCGGCAGCGCCAATGGTCATGGCAACAGCCATCCCGACCACGACGAAGACGAACGCGTCGGAGTGCTGTCCTTCCCGCTCGGCAAACAGCAGCGCCCCGCAATGACCGTCGTGGCCGGCGATATCTGTGCGATCGGCAGACTTAGCCGCGCCGAAACCGGCGACACGCTATCGGACAAATCCGAACCACTAGTGCTCAAGCCCTGGACCATGCCCGAGCCGCTGCTGCCGGTGGCTATTGCGGCCCACGCCAAGACTGACGAAGACAAACTGTCCGTCGGGTTGAGTCGACTCGCCGCCGAAGACCCAACACTGCGGATCGAGCAGAACCAGGAGACGCATCAGATCGTGCTCTGGTGCATGGGCGAGGCCCATGCCGGTGTCGTGCTCGACGCGCTGGCCAACCGCTACGGCGTGACTGTCGACACGGTCGAGCTTCGGGTGCCGCTGCGGGAAACCTTCGCCGCCAAGGCGAAAGGTCATGGCCGACACGTCAAACAGTCCGGCGGACACGGCCAGTACGGGGTGTGCGACATCGAGGTGGAACCGCTGCCTGAGGGCTCCGGATTCGAGTTCGTCGACAAAGTCGTCGGTGGAGCGGTACCGCGTCAATTCATCCCCAGCGTGGAGAAGGGCGTGTGCGCGCAGATGGAAAAGGGGGTGCATGCCGGTTACCCGGTGGTCGATATCCGGGTCACGCTGCTGGACGGAAAAGCTCACAGTGTCGACTCATCGGACTTCGCCTTTCAGATGGCGGGTGCACTGGCGTTACGGGAGGCGGCGGCTGCAACCAAGGTGATCTTGCTCGAGCCAATCGACGAGATATCGGTTCTGGTGCCCGACGATTTCGTGGGCGCGGTAATGGGCGACCTCTCCGGTCGTCGCGGTCGCGTGCTCGGCACCGAAACCGCGGCCAACGAACGCACCGTGGTCAAGGCGGAGGTGCCGCAGGTGGAGCTGACCCGGTACGCGATCGACTTGCGCTCGCTCGCACATGGGGCTGCATCGTTCACCCGGGCGTTCGCCCGCTATGAGCCGATGCCGGAATCCGTTGCAGCACGGATGAAGACAACCGTATAGCTGGTTCATGTCGACAGTCAACGGACTGCCTGTCCATATCCTGCTCAACCATTTGGTGGTTGTGCTGGGACCATTGACGGCACTGCTGGCAATCATGTGCGCGCTGTGGCCGGCGGCTCGGCAACGACTGATCTGGCTGACTCTGGTACTGGCCGTGATCACGCTCATCGTGACTCCGTTGACGGCCAGCTCGGGAGCGTGGTTGGCTGGCAAGCTCGGTCAGTCGTCTGCAATCGACAACCACGCCAACCTCGGCGCCACCCTGTCCTACTTCGTGGCAGCACTGACAGCCACCGTGACTCTGCTTGCGATCGTGCACATTCGACAGGCACGTGGACTGGCGGTGAAATCCGCTGTGCACGCGGTGGTCACAACGTTGGCGATTGTCGCCGCCGCGGCCACACTGGTCCAGACCTACCGCGTCGGGGACTCCGGCGCGCGAGCCGCGTGGGGTTTTGTCGCGTCCTCGCAGTGACCGGATTACGCCGGTCCGCCAAATTGTTGAGCGACCGCCCGGCGATCAAGCGACCCTTTGGCAGTATGCGGCAGCTCGGACGCAAACTGAAAACTAGTAGGAATCTCGAAGGCCGCCAGGCGTTCCCGGCAAAACTCGGCAAGTTCCGTGGCAGTGGGTGCCGGCTGGCGGGGCACGATCACCGCCGCCACGGCTTCTCCGTAGAGCGGGTGCGCGACGCCGAACACGGCTGGCTCCACGACATTAGGGTGGGTGGCCAGCACGTGCTCGACACGCTCCGGCGAAATCTTCTCACCGCCGCGGTTGATGAGCTCTTTGATCCGGCCGCGGATGCACAGGTCGCCGTCGGCGGACAACGAACCCAAATCGCCGGTGCGCAGCCAACTGTTAATGAAGTTGGCTTCGGTAATCTTCGGGTCCCCGAGATAACCCCGTACCACCGTGCTGCCCCGCAGCCAGACCTCACCGATTTCACCGGGTCCGACGGGAAATCCGTCGGACCCGGCGATCCGGATTTCAGGCCCGGTTGATCTGCCTACGAGACCCGTTGATAAAGCTGGTTTTTCATTCCGGTCAAGCCCCGTGGTGGTCACCTGGTGGGTGGCCTCGGTCATGCCGAAGGCACACACCACCGGTGCCAAGAACTCGGCTTGCAGCGCCTGCGCTGTCTCCGGGGTGAGCGGCGCGCTGCAACTGCGGATGAAGCGCAGCGGCGACGTCTTCTTGACTTCCGAATCGGCTTGAGCACGCTCCAACAGGATCTGGTGAATCGTCGGCACCGCGGTATACCAGGTGGCCCGCACAGCGTCGATGTCATCCCAGAAGGTGTGCGCCGAGAACTTACCCCGCGCCGGCAGCAGCACCGTGCCGCCGGATGCCAGGGTTGACAGCAGCGCAGCCATCAACCCGTGCCCGTGGTACAGCGGCATCACCGCGACAGTCGCATCCTGCGGACCCAGTCGATAGCCAGCAGCGATGGCCCGCACCGAGCTAGCGATAGTTGCGTGCGTCCACGGAACCATTTTCGGCAGGCCCGTGGTGCCGCCGGTGAACATGATCATCGCGTCGTCCGGCCGCAGCCCCTCGGGCGCCGCTGTGAACGGGTTCGGCTCGGTAGCGGCGTCCAGGTGGACCGATAGGGCGCCATCGTCGCGGCTCACGCTCACCGCAATTGGCCACCACCGAACTGTCGGCTCATCGTTGTGTTCGCGCCCACAGGCGTCCACGAGCACCACCCGGGCTCCGGCGGCATCAGCGCGGACCCGCTGGTCGCGGACGGGCAGTGCCGGATCCAACGGCACGACCACCAGATCCGCTCGCGACGCCGCCAACAGTGCCACGACGAATTCGGCGTTGCTGCCCGCCCGCAGCGCCACCCGGTCACCTGGCAAAAGACCTGCCCTGGTCAGCTGATCGGCCAGCTCATCGGACAGCCGGACCAGGTCACGGTAGGTGATCGGGACGCGGTCAGCAGAGATCACGAGCGCCACAGCCGCTGGCAGCCGAGTGGCCGCCACCGTCACCAGATCGAAGATCCGCGGGGTCGACGACTCGGCGCAGCCGTCGGGCCCCAACTGATCAGACACCGTTGGATCGCCGGTGCTGGAGTCCCCTGCCATCACGGACATCGCGCGCTCCTTTACGGATGTGCGGGCGCCGGCTTGGCACCTGATCAGAACCCTGCCGGTGTTAGGCCATTTTTGTCCAATAGCGATCCACTAACGGTCGATTAGCCTTGGCTATTGAACCACGTCTAGCGGCGGCCGACGGTTTCGATAGACAGCGTGAATTACGGGATAGCGACTCGAACTTGGACACAGCCCGGGGGGCTAGACGAAAGTGATCATCGAGGCAGCCCGCCAGGCTACCGCAGCCCGCCCATACACGCGCACGAGGAGTTGCCACGATGACAACGCAATCAGCGGGTCTCCTGACCGACGGCTTCCACCTCGTAGTGGACGCCCTCAAGGCCAACCAGGTGCGCACCATGTATGGCATCGTCGGGATCCCGATCACCGACTTGGCCCGCACGGCTCAGGCGGCGGGCATCCGCTACATCGGTTTCCGTCATGAGACCTCGGCCGGCTATGCGGCTGCGGCCGCCGGTTTCCTCACCGCGCGCCCCGGGGTGTGCCTGACCACATCGGGCCCTGGCTTTCTCAACGGCCTGGCCGCGCTGGCGAACGCAACAACCAATTGCTTCCCGATGATCCAGATCTCCGGATCGAGTCAACGGTCGATCGTGGACTTACAGCGCGGGGACTACCAGGAGATCGACCAACTCAACGCCGCCCGGCCGTTGGCCAAGGCGGCCTATCGGATCAACCGGGTCGAGGACATCGGCCTGGGCGTCGCACGCGCCATCCGCACGGCAATCACGGGCCGCCCGGGCGGGGTCTACCTCGACATTCCCGGGGATGTGCTCGGTCAGGCTCTGCAGGTCGCCGGCGCCGCGGACACCATTTGGCCACTTGTTGACCCGGCGCCGCGACAACTGCCCGCGGCCACCGCCGTTGATCGCGCTCTGGAAGTACTCAGCCAAGCTCAGCGCCCACTGATCGTGCTCGGTAAGGGCGCAGCGTATGCCCAGGCCGACAACGTGATTCGGGAGTTCGTCGAGACCACCGGCATCCCCTTCCTACCGATGTCAATGGCCAAGGGGCTGCTGCCGGATTCGCATCCGCAGTCCGCGGGCGCGGCTCGCTCGCTGGCCATCAAACGTGCCGACATCGTGCTGCTGGTTGGTGCTCGGCTGAATTGGCTACTCGGCCATGGCGAGTCGCCGCAATGGTCGGCCGAAGCCAAGTTCATTCAGGTTGATATCGCAGCGTCGGAGTTCGACAGCAACCGGCCAATTGTGGCGCCGCTGGCCGGCGATATCGGCTCAGTCATGTCGGCGCTGCTGGACGGTTTGGCCCAGCGTCCGATGGTGACGCCGAGAGCGTGGACAACCGAACTCGCCGAGCGCAAGGCGCGCAACGACGCGAAGATGCGCCAGCGGCTGGCCGAAAATCCTCACCCGATGCGGTTTTACAACGCGCTCGGCGCAATTCGCGCTGTACTGCAAAGTAATCCGGATGTCTATGTGGTCAACGAAGGCGCCAACGCGCTGGACTTGACCCGTAACGTCATCGACATGCAGTTACCTCGACACCGGCTCGACACTGGCACCTGGGGCGTGATGGGCATCGGCATGGGGTACGCGATCGCTGCGGCAGTGGAGACCGGGCGGCCCGTCGTCGCGATCGAAGGTGACAGCGCGTTCGGGTTCAGTGGCATGGAAATTGAGACTATCTGCCGCTACCGGTTACCGGTAACCGTCGTCATCCTCAACAATGGCGGTGTCTACCGCGGCGACGAAGTACCGACGTGTGGGAGCGACCCGGCACCCACCGTGCTCAACGGTCGCGCGCGTCATGAGTTGATAGCAGCCGCCTTCGGCGGCAAGGGATATCACGTCACCACCCCGGTAGAGCTGGCGTCGGTGCTCACTGAGGCGTTAGCGTCAAACGGGCCCGCGATCATCGATTGCGAGCTAGACCCCGCCTCCGGTGTCGAGAGCGGGCACCTGGCTAACCTGAATCCGATAAGCGCCGCTTCGGCACCGCAGATCGCGGTCAGCGCCGATGGGTGATTCCCAATGACCTCGCGTCGAAGAACTCATCCAGTGCCAACTCTTTCGCACATGCGATGAGCGCGCGGGCCACCGGAGATCCCGGTCCCGCCGCGTTGGTCACTAGGGCGATTTGAGCTTTGAGCGTTGGATCCACCAGCTGCACCGGACGAACCTCGCCGGCCGTCGGTATTGACCACAACCAAGTGTGCGGAACGATGGATGCCCAGTCACCGGTAGCTACCTGAGCGAATAGTGAAGCGACAGAGTCTGTTTCAACCGGTGGACTAACCGTGATGCCATGCTCGGCGAAGGCTGCGTCGATGTTTTGCCGGTCCCGCATGTCGGGGGAAAGCAACGCCAGTGGCAGTTGCGCGGCGTCCGACCAACTCAGCGTCGACGCGCCGGTGGGCACCATGTCGATGGGCGACAGCAACACGTAGTGCTCGTCGTACAGTGGCACTACATCCACGTCGCGGCTGTCTTCCGGTGTGGGGTGCACAATGATCGCATCCAGCTCGAAGTCGCGCAGCCGTCGATACAGCTCGGTGGAAGCCAGCCGGGAGCGGATTTGTACCTTCACCAACGGCTGCGCCGAACAAAAGGCGGACAGCACCAGGGACGCTGTGGTCGAGGCAGATGGAACCGTGCCCAATCGCAGTGTTCCGGTGATACCGGAGCGCACTGCGTCGACCTCGGCTTTGAACGCGTCGTGCTCGGCGAGAATCCGCTTGGCCCACACCACCAACCGTTCCCCCTCGGGGGTGAGGCCCTCAAAGCTATGGCCGCGGTTGATCAAGGTCACGTTGAGCTCGCGTTCGAGCTTGGCAATTGCGGACGACAGCGCGGGTTGCGAGACGTAGCACTTCTCGGCTGCCCGAGCAAAGTGCCGTTCCTGGGCGACGGCGACGAAGTACTCGAGCTGGCGGAAGAGCACTGGCCACCTCCTCGGCATCAGGCCACCGATCGCTGAGGCTACCGGTCTACTTCGCGCAGCGCCGCAATCGACCCACCGTTAATATCCGTGCCGCCAGGTGGCACCACCCGGCCACATCACAAGGGAAAATCGCGTCGCGGCGAATGCTAAGCCGCTACCATGGCGCCTACGCTAACCCACAGTGTTTGCTGGGGCCCCTGCCCGGTAACAACAACTAGAATGCGGTTGTGTTGATCGCACCATCTCGAAGGGTGGACGCCATGCGTCGAGCGGTTCGTTATCTATTTGTTATGGTCGCAATTACGCTAACAGCCGTGATCGGGCCGGGCAGCCCCGCGACCGCTGCGATCCCCCTTCCCCTGCCAGTTCCTGAGGTTGCCTCGGTGTTGCCGGCCAATGGCGCAGTCGTGGGCGTCGCACATCCGGTGGTGGTTACGTTCACTGCCCCGGTCACCGATCGCCGGGCCGCCGAACGCACCATTCGCGTCATCTCACCCAACAATATGACCGGACACTTCGAGTGGGTCGACAACACTGTGGTGCAGTGGGTTCCGGGCCACTACTGGCCGGCCCATACCCATGTTTCGGTTGGCGTGCAGGAACTAACGGACGGTTTCGAGACGGGCGACGAGTTACTTGGCGTAGCCAGCATCTCCGCCCACACCTTCACCGTCAGCAGAAACGGAGAAGTGCTCCGCACCATGCCGGCGTCGATGGGTAAGCCGAGCCGCCCGACACCGATCGGCGACTTTGCCGCCTTGTCGAAGGAGCGTACCGTCGTCATGGACTCGCGCACCATCGGTATCCCGCTGAACTCGTCCGACGGGTATCTGATCACCGCCTCGTACGCGGTTCGCGTCACCTGGAGCGGGGTGTACGTGCACTCGGCGCCATGGTCGGTCAACTCGCAGGGCTATGCCAACGTCAGCCACGGGTGCATCAACCTGAGCCCGGATAACGCCGCCTGGTACTTCAACACCGTCAACGTTGGCGATCCGATCGAGGTAGTCGGCTAGCTTAGCTGCCTCAAAACCCTTCGCTGACAACCTAATTTGCTACCGCTGAGCCGCTTGGCGAGATGCCTTCTTAGGCAACACATCGCCGGAAAAACGGCGTCGCGTTCAGCCGCTCAGCACCACGTTGAGTAGTTGGGTGAGCCAAGCGCGGGCGCGGTTCGGCTAGGCGAAACGCCGCTTCGATGAGGCGGGCGCGGGTTTAGGCGCGACGTTTGGTCACCCGCACTGGCCGGTCGGCGCTCGTGGTTGACGGCATGTGTTGTCACCTCCGATTTGGTGATGCAACGGATACGTTGCCAATGCCCATGTTCAGCGAGCCTGGTGCGACTGGTCAGGCCAGGCCAGCTTCGACGATCTTCACGACGACCAGCACGACTGCCACTACGAGGTAGGCGCGCAGAGTGAGCAGGCCTGCGCGACGGGCCGGCGACATGGACGGACGAGCGAGCATGCCGAAATCTGGGGTACGCCACGTCGCTCGGTCGCACCCTTGAATGGCACTCCCGTACGTGCGGGCTAGCGCCGGGGTTGTGCCAATGTCGCGGTAATCCAGGCCACCGCCGGGTGCCTGCGTGACGTCTCCCGCCGTGCGCTGTCCGCTGCGCCGTCGACCAGTGATGACTACTGCAGCACCGCCGATGACCCCGATCGCCGCACCAGCCGCGAGTCCCACCTCCAGCGTGGTGGTGGAGAGGCGCGGAAAGAACGATGCCGCAGTCAACGCGAGCGACAGCAGCACCAGGCACCACACCGTCGTCCAGGCAATGATGTTTTGCCGCAGGGTGTTTGACCACGGACCCAGAACCGCGCGGTCATTGCACAGCAAGACCAGAAACACGGTGGCCGACGGCAGCAGGATGCCGGCTAGTGCTTGCACACCCTGGGTCACCAGACCAAGGACGTGGTCGGGACTGAACGCGATTGCCGCTGACACCGCAAGCAGCGTGGCGTAGCCGCCGTAGAACAGCGGCGCTTCGCGGACCTTCCAGTGCAGTGAGTGCCGTTTGCCCATGGCGTCACCGACGGCATAGGTGGTGGCCAGTCCGATCGCGTTGGCCCCAATCAGCGATGCATCGAGCAAGATGATGGCGAACAGCACACCCACCGTGCTGCCGAAGTGGTTCGCTAGACCGGTCGCGACTGCCCCGGCGTCAGTGAACTGTCCGGCTCCGGCGCTACTGGACAAACCGAACGCTGTGACCGCCATCAGTGCCGTCGCACCCACCATTACCACCACGATGCCGATCACCAAATCGGCTCGTGCATAACCAATCCAGTTCGGCGTGATGCGTTTGTCCACCACATTGGATTGCTGGAAGAACAGTTGCCACGGCGCCACGGTGGTGCCCACGACCGCCACGATCAACATCAGCATGGTGGAGTCCAGCCCACCCGGGAACTGCGGCAGCAGCCCTCCGACCGTTCCGGTGAAGGTCGGATGCACCAGCAGAACCATTGGGATGATCACCACGTTGACCGCGATCAGCAGAAACATCATCGCCTCCCAGCGGCGGAACGAACCACCGGCGACCACAGCGAACAACAGCACCGCCGCAGCCGGAATCGCGATCACTTTCGGCCAGCCCAGAAACCCGAGTGCCATTGATACACCGATGAATTCGGTCACAATCGTCAACGCGTTCAGGATCAACAGGTCGCCGACACTGAACGCCCCCCAGAACTTGCCGAAGCGTTCGAACACCAGCCGTGCGTGACCGACCCGGGTGACCGCGCCCAATCGCAGCACCATTTCCTGGTTCACATACAGCACGGGAATCAGCAACGTCAGCGTCCACAACAGATTCATCCCGTAGTCTTGTCCGGCTTGTGCGTATGTCGCTACGCCACCGGCGTCGTTGTCGCCAACCATCACAATCAAGCCGGGACCGCTGATAACCAGCAACGTCCGTAAGCGGCGCCACCGTCCGCCACGTGCCCCGCTGCCGTCGCGCCGGATACGGCCGAAAGCACCGACGATGTCACCGGTATGCGCTGAATCCAGCACCGCGGTCGCAGCGCCTGCGGCGGGCCCAACAGAGGCGGGCGAGCTTCGGTCGAGCGCGGCGCCGCGCAACCTGCCGCGAGAGGGAGTAGTGATAGCGGTCATCGAATTTCTCTTTTTCTCACTAGAGTTGGACTGACGGGCCAGGCCAGCAACGGGGGGCAGGTTGCGCGCCTACGGCTAAGAAGCGATCAGCGCAATCGGCATGCGCGCCACGTACGCGTTGGCCCGCTCCTCCGCGGTCAAGTTGAAGGGTGCGTTTGCGTTGCTCCACAGTTGGCGAACAGCGCGCAGCATCGATTGCCCGTGAGCCCTTGCCACACGGGTAAACCGTTGTGTAGCAGAAAGATTAATGGTCATTGTGGTCATGGCTTTCTCCTGCCGGAAACCCGACCGGCCTGCGCCATCCGCCAACGACCCAAGCGTCGCCCGACCCTACGCAGCGTGCAACCTGCACGCGGCAGCTCGGGACGGGGAAACTCAGGCGGCAGAAAGAATGCCGGAGCTGGATCGGGACAAGATGGATTTCGGATACGGACTATCGCCTGGACTAACGCCGCTCATCTCGCCCTCACCTCCTCACGGCCTGGACACACGGGGGTGTCATCACTTCCACCAGCACACAAGAGGCAAGAACGTACGACACAAGCCGCCGTACGCACCCCTCTCGCCGGAGCTTCGGCACTGCACGGCGTATCCGGAGATTCCTCCGGAAGCCACTTGGGCTCAACCCTTAGGCCGGGAAGAGCTGTCCTGAACCGGGGCGTCTCTCGACGTTCGGGGTCAGTGGCCTGTATCCATGCAGACGCCTCACCTACCGAGATGCTTGCGGGTTCATGCTTACACCGTCACGCGATGCTAGTCAAACAGGAACGCGTCGACGCGATGAGCGAGTTCTCCATCCCGGTGACTCGCGAAGCCGGCCAGCAGCTCTACGCCCTTTCCCCGCCAGTGGCGATGACAGCCTGGAGCTCAGCTGCCGGACCGGTCGGTGACTACCGGATGGACTCCTCGACCCACGGGAGCAGCCATTTCACGCCTTCCGGGGTGAGGTGAACACCGTCGCTGCGCACTTGGATGCCGTCGACCTTTGCGGTGTAAACCCCATCGGGGCCCAGCTTTTTGTTCAGGTCAATAACTCTTACGTTGAGGTATTCGCCAACTATGTTGCGTAGCATAGTATTCCATTGATTGACTCGCTCAGGCTGATCCTCGGGGTACAAGCGACCGTCGGGCTTCTCACCACCGCGGCTGTACGGGACGGTGGCTACCGCCACCCGAACCCCGCTGGCGCCAGCAATATTGAGAGCTCGCCGCAGCTCGTATTTGAGATACTCATCAAAAGTCGGGTCACCAATGTGGGTCCACTTTCCTTCGTTAACCCGGTCCACCGTCTCCCAGCGGCCGATAATCAGCAGCGCGACATCCGGCTGGTCCTGGCTCATCTGTGTCGACCATCTGCCGGGCCAGCTATCGCATTCTGGTCGCTGCTCCAGCGTCTGGCCGATGTACCGATATGGGGTGCCACGCACCAGACTGCAGCCGATGACGGTGTGGTCGACGAATCGGAATCCTGGTGTGGGGGGGAGATAATGCATCATCGTCCAGCCGATCGAATCACCGAACACCGAAACCGTGAACGGCCGGTTGGGATCTCGGGGCCCGGTGATCGGGCCTGGCAGATTCGGTCCCGGCGGGGACGGTGAGACCGCCGCTACAGCTGACACGCCTGGTGGCAGACCGACTTCCCGTAGGCCTGGTCCGGTTACCACGGGGACAACCAGCAGCGTCGCCGCGGCCGCGGTGGCAACGGTGGCTGCGGCCAGCGGCAGCAGCGGCACGCGCGCCGGTCGCCAACGCCGGATGGGTTGTTCGATCAACCACCACGATGCGGCGGCCAACGCTACGGTGACCATGCACCGGATACCGAACAGCTGCAGACCGGTCCGCCCCGTGCGTTCGCCGTTGAGCGCCAGGAAGACCGGCCAGTGCCACAAGTAAACGCCGTAGGAGATAGTGCCCAGCCAAACCAGGGGTCGGCATGCCAAGACCCGTGCCACCACTCCACGTTGCTCGAGTGCCACTGGCGCCACCACGAATACGGCGGCCACGGCTACCGCGAGCAGCAGGCCATGACGAAATTCCTCAACACTGCCTGTCGAGAAGTGGGCCATTGCCGCTAGTCCAGCGACACCGACGGCGGGTAGCACGCGGGCAATGCGCCGCCCCCACCGAGTCCGCACCAGGCACCAGCCGCGATTCAGCGATGGCCAATCCCTAACCAGCAGAGCCGCTGCCGCGGCACCAATCAACAAAGCCTGAGCACGGGTATCGGTGCCGAAGTAGATCCGATCCCGAGTCGCGTTTGAGGTGACTACGATGGCCGCCACGGCGGAGGCCAGCGCACCCAGGCTCGCGATGAGGAATCCAGCGAACCGAACGTGGCCCACCGTCGTCTTGGTGAAGTAGCGTTTTGCCCGCGCCGCCAGCAGCAGCGTGACAGCGATCAGCAGCATTGGCCACACGATGTAGTACTGCTCCTCGACGCCCAGCGACCAGGTGTGCTGCAGCGGTGAAGGCGGAGCGCCTTGAGTGAAGTAGTCCGTCTTTTGGGCCACAAACCGCCAGTTCGCAATCCATAGGAAGGCGGCGATAGCGTCACCGCGTAGGCCGGTAAGGGCTTGATAGGGAAGGAGTTCGCGGGCCGCAGCCACGGTGAGCACCATCAAAACCAGCGCGGGCAGTAGTCGCCGAGCACGCCGAATCCAGAAACCGGTCAGGTCGATGCGGCCGGTGCGCCCGAGTTCATCGATCAGCAGCGACGTGATCAAAAATCCGCTCAGGACAAAAAAGACGTCGACACCGATGAACCCGCCGCTTAAGCCGGGAATGCCGCCGTGACCGGCGAGAACCAGCGCAACGGCTACGGCGCGCAGGCCGTCCAGTGCTGGAATGCCGCTGCGCTGCTCCGGCTGGTCCCAGATAGCCAGCCGGCCAACACGGCGGATCGGGGCCACCCATCGCCGCCGTGGCGCAGAACGCGCCGGCGCGGCGTGCTCCCCGCCCGGCTCAGTGCTCGCGGTTGGCGCGCCCTGACCATGTTGTGCCCCGGCGCCGTAGTTGCTGCCGATACGTCGCTGCCCCTCCTCGTGATCCCAGCCAGCTTAGATGCGGCGCCACGAGAATCCTCCGAAGACACGCGAGGCAGGCTCGCGATATCAGAACCTTGACGTTGGCTCGAGCGCTGCAGGCGCGTGCGCCGCCGAGCAGCGTGGCGTCATTCATGTCGCCCAACTGGTACGAAGTTGCGTTGATCCACCTGGCCGCAACAGTGGCATCGGCGGGCAAGGTGCGATGGGCGGTGGTAGGGACGGCGTGGCTCCCGCCGGCGGTGCTGGCCAGGGCCAACAGGGGAAGGCCGGGCGCGTGAAGTAAGATGATGACGCGCTCGACAC
>NZ_VTZN01000100.1 GCF_008370645.1 Mycobacterium simiae | reverse complement strand
CAGCGCGCTGGGCTACCTGGCGGCCAGCACCGAAAGGGTTCAACTGGCTTCGGGCATTCTGCAGCTCTACACCCGGACCCCCACGCTCACCGCAATGACCGCAGCCGGACTCGACTACGTCTCCGACGGCCGGTTCACCCTCGGCCTCGGCGCCTCCGGCCCGCAGGTGATCGAAGGTTTCCACGGGGTGCCCTACGACGCCCCGATTGCCCGCACCCGCGAAGTCATCGACATCTGCCGTCTGGTGTGGCGCCGCGAGTACCTGCAGTATCAGGGCAAGCACTACCAGATCCCACTGCCCGCTGAGCAGGGCACCGGACTGGGCAAACCGCTCAAGTTGATCAATCATCCTGTCCGGGAGCGCATTCCGATCTTGGTGGCGGCGCTCGGGCCGAAGAATGTGGAGCTGGCCGCCGAGGTCGCCGAGGGCTGGCAACCAATCTTCTATCTGCCGGAGAAGGCTCAGGACGTGTGGGGCTCGGCTCTGGCCGCTGGCCGGGCCAAGCGCGACCCCGCACTGGGCGAACTCGAGGTATACGCGGGCCCCGCCTTGGCTATCGGCGAGAACGCGGAGCCACTAAGAGAATTCGTCAAACCAAACCTTGCGCTCTACATCGGGGGCATGGGCGCAAAAGGTAAGAATTTCTATCACACCTTGGCGACTGGATACGGATACGGCCCGCAAGCCGACCGCATTCAAGAGCTTTACCTGGCTGGCGATAAGGCGGGTGCGGCCAAGGTGGTGCCCGACGAACTGGTGCGAGACATCTCGCTAATCGGCACACCGGAGTTCGTCAAGGAACGGGTGGCAGCGTTCCGGGCGGCCGGTGTTACCACCTTGACGGTGACACCTCTTGCGGCGACGCCGGCTGAGAGGATCAAGCTCATCGAAACCCTGCGGCAGCTGGTGGACTAACTGGCCAGCTGCGCTCACCTGCTCAGCACCGCCGCCGCAGACGGTAATGGCAGGGTGGAAGGCTGACACCATGCTGGACATGCGCAGCGGCCAGCATCGAGGCTTGCTATGGGTGGCCTTCGGCCCGTATCGGCGGGACTTACGGCCCTGCCGGTGGTGTGACACCGCGGGGCACCATCGAAGCTACCGCGGACCAAAGGAGCGGATCGTGAAGCCAGAAAAAGTGAATGGATACGCCCGCGGTCGTGGTCGTAACGGTCAGCGATCCCTTGCCGCGGCGGAGGGCGTGTTGGTTGCTTTGCGCCATTGCAGCCTCGATGAGGCGTTCGTCGATATCGTGGAAACGGCCAAACGACACAATGTGGCCCCCATGGAGTTGGCGGATGCGCTCGTCGCAATCGCCGAGAACAATGGAACCCATCACCTCGACGATGCGGTGGTCTCGGCGGCTGATCGAGCCTGGGGCGAATTGGTGAGCAAATCCGCCCACGACCCGAGTCGCGAGCAAAAGCGACACATCTGACGACCGCCCTAACGCGTGGGAGATCCCCATGGTTACGTCAATTTCGGATGACGGCACCATCGATTCCCGACCAGGTGCGGCCTAGCCATCCCGTCAAGCGCCTCGGCCAGTGACGGCGGCCGCCGCTCGTATTGTCGCCAGCTTGGCCGTGTATGCCGGCGGCGATTCGCCAGGATCAACGCCAGGTTGCCGGCGACGAGCGAGGCGAAGGCGACCGAATGCACGACGTCATCGGGACGGTTACCCAGCACCGCCCACAGGTGCAGCCTCGCGAGGCCACGCCAGACCCGCTGATGGCCGAAATCCCTGGTTGGTAGGGACTTCGGTCCCTAGCAGCCAGCTGCAGGCACGGCGAGACTGAACTAGGAATTCGAGCCGCTGAAGCATGAAGACGACTGCGAGGAATATCGCAAGGTCGGCGAGCAGCCCAAGCGATACCGATCGCACACGATCGCAAGTGAGCTGTTGGAGGGAACACAGCATGAACCGCGAAGTGTCTAAGTTTCTCTCGGGATCGTTTGCGGCGCTGGCCTACGTCCACGCCGCGTATGCCGTGGCAACATCTCGAGGCCTCATCAACGAACCAGTCTTCCTGGGTAGACGGTGGAGCGTCGGATACATGTGGACGGAGGCCGGGCTCTACTTAGCGGTGAGCCTGACACTGGGGTATTTTGGCTGGGTCACCAAACCTCAAGAGCAGCAGCAAAAGTCGACGAATATTGCAACCGACGGTCAACGCGGGCGACCTGTGTGGGCGGGTGAACAACCTCAGCCCGTATCTCGTTGAATGTCGCACCATTTGGGGTCGGCTCGGTTGCTGCTCGACCGGCTACGCGACGATCGCAGCCGCCGCGTGGTTCTCGTATCGCACTGCCTGCTGAACGAAAACACGCGTTATGCGGGGGGCGCTACCCGGCCCGGGGCCGTGGTCGAGATTGTCGATGAACTCATCGCCGCCGGCTACGGCATCCATCAGCTGCCGTGCCCCGAGCGGCTGGCCTGGGGTGGCGTGCTCAAACGCCACAGCCTGCGGCTATACCACTCCAAGGGTGGACCGCTTTATCCAGCGCGCGGCGTTCTGCTCAGTGCGTTCGTCTGGTGGACCAAGATCGTTTACTACCGTCTCGCGCGGCAGGTCGCACGTGATATAGCCGATTATCAACGGTCGGGCATCACAGTGGCTGGCATCGTCGGGATTGGCGCCTCGCCATCCTGTGGGGTGTTCACCACCCTTGATCTACGCGCCTCGCTGGATGTGGTGGCAGCGTGTCCTGCGGCGGCTTTGTCTCGAGAAGTCATGAATGAGCAGGCCGTTTTGGCCTGCCGTCGCTCGGGCGAGGGCTTATTCATCAAGGCACTCGACCGGGTATTGAAGCGCCGCCGACTCGCCGTGCCGGTATTCGAGCATGACCTTGCCGCGGAGCTGTGCGGGAAGCGGCAGGCAGTACTCGCAACAGGCCCGCCGCGAACGTTGGGCACTGTGCGGCCGGCCTCAGACAACAGCGACGGGATGCCGGTCTTCGGTTAGCAATCGTAAGTGCCGGTGACCAAGCATGCGTCAGCGCTGTGCTGACGGCGTGGGCGCGGGCTTCATTTCCAGATAGCTTTTCACTTTGAACCGGTCGAAGGCACGTCGTCGACGAGGGTTCAGCCGCGGCGCGGCAGTCGCGGCGTCGATGATCTGCGGTGCGACGGCCTCATACGTTTCGCCGTGCACTCGGATAGTCGCTTGACCGGCGGCCAACACATTCCGAAGCCAATCGGTGTGTGTGCCATAGGGCAGCGGGATGATGAAGCCGTCGCTAGCTTGTTCCGCAACCACGGGCGTGGCGTACTTCTTGCCGCTGTGACGCCCGACGTGTTCGATGACTGCCGCGTACCAGTGCTTGCGGCCGGCCATACGCATCATCGCTGGATTGAGCAGGTGTTTGTTGAACACTCGCACGGTATCAAGGACCGCCATGATGAGCCTTCTTCCCGGCGGGTAGGTATGCCAACCACCGGCGCGTGAAATACCCTCGCGCAGTTGGATCTTCAGACTTGCCCATGCTAAACCTCGCGGGTGCGAGGTCCTAGGGTCCTTTGTCCCTGCGACCTTAGAAAGCAAGTGGGTGTCCGCGCGGCACCCTGGTGCTCGAGCCGGCCAAGCGCTGTCGGTGGGACCTTTGGCGCAGTCTTGAGGACGTTCGACCTCTCGTCGCGCGGTTGGCTTGTGTGCGATGGTGGCGGCGATCGTATCGATTATCCGGCGGTGGGTGGCGGATATGGTCGGTGACTCTGGTGGCGTGACGGTGCTGCTCGGGGGTGACGTCATGCTCGGGCGGGGCGTCGATCAAATCCTGCCCCACCCGGGTGAACCCGAATTACGCGAGGCCTACATGCGTGATGCGCGGGGATATGTTCGCCTGGCCGAGCACGCGAACGGGCCGATTCCACGCCCCGCGGAGTGGAACTGGCCCTGGGGCGATGTGCTGGAGGTCCTCCACGACGCCACCCCTGACGTTCGCTTAATCAATTTAGAGACCACGATCACCGCTGATGGCCAGTTCGCCGACCGCAAGCCGGTCTGCTATCGGATGCATCCGGATAACCTGCCCGCACTGACGGCGTTACAGCCAGACGTATGCGCCTTGGCGAACAACCACATTCTCGATTTCGGTTATCAGGGGCTGACCGACACAATCGCGGCTCTTGAACGGGAGGGGATCCAAGGCAGCGGAGCCGGCGCCGAACTACTCACTGCCCGCCGCCCGGCAGCGGTACTGGTGCACGATGAGCACCGAGTGATCGTCGGTTCGATGGCGATGATGTCCAGCGGAGTCCCCGAATCCTGGGCAGCACACCGCGATCGGCCGGGGGTTTGGTTGATCCGAGACCCATCGGAACAACAGGCCGCCGACGACGTAGCGGCTCAGGTGCTGGCACACAAGCACGACGGCGATATCACAATCGTTTCGGTGCACTGGGGATCGAACTGGGGCCATGCGATCGCGTCAAGCGACGTTGCGTTCGCACACCAACTTATCGACGCCGGCATCGACATCGTCCACGGCCACTCCTCGCACCACCCCCGGCCGATCGAGATATACCGCGGCAAACCGATCCTGTATGGCTGCGGCGACGTCATCGACGACTACGAGGGCATCGGCGGGCACGAATCTTTCCGCAGCGACCTCAGACTGCTGTATATCGCTTCCGTGGATACCGCCAAGGGACAACTCATCTCACTCCGGATGCTTCCGCTGCGGGTGCGGCGCATGCGACTCCAGCGTGCCTGCCAGGCTGACGCCGAATGGCTTCGTAACTCCATCGAACACATCAGCCGCCAATTCGGGATTCATGTCAACGCTAGACCCGACGACTTACTCGAGGTCACGTCCCGGCTTTAGCCTGCACTGAGTCCGTGGCCGCTGACTCAGCAAGAGCGTCGTTGAACGCCTTGCTCGGCCGCATCACCGCCGTAGTCTTCTCGGCGTCCGGCGCATAGTAACCGCCGATGTCCGCCTCTGCGCCCTGTACTTCGGCAAGTTCGGCGACGATAGTGTCTTCGTTCTTGAGCAGCGCATCGGCCAGTGCGGTGAAGTGATCTCGCAACTGCTGGTCTTCGTTCTGCGCGGCGAGTTCTTGCGCCCAGTACATGGCGAGATAGAACTGACTGCCTCGGTTGTCCAGCTCACCGGTCTTGCGTGACGGGCTTTTGTTGTTGTCGAGGAGCTTTCCTATCGCGGCATCCAGCGTCTTGCCCAAGATCTTGGCCTTCTTGTTGCCCGTCTTGGCGCCCATATCTTCCATGCTGGCGCCTAGGGCAAGGAACTCGCCCAGCGAATCCCAACGCAGGTGATTTTCCTCCACCAGTTGGTGGACGTGCTTAGGCGCCGAACCGCCGGCCCCCGTTTCGTACATTCCGCCCCCGGCCATGAGCGGAACGATGGACAACATCTTGGCGCTGGTACCTAGCTCCAGAATTGGGAACAGGTCGGTGAGGTAGTCGCGCAGGATATTGCCGGTCGCGGCGATGGTGTCCAGCCCGCGGATCAGGCGCTCCAGGGTGTATCGCATGGCGCGCACCTGCGACATGATCTGGATGTCGAGGCCGTTGGTGTAGTGGTCCTGCAGATAGAGCTTGACCTTTTTGATCAGCTCGTTCTCGTGCGGACGGTAGGGGTCCAGCCAGAACAGCACCGGCATGCCGGAGTTGCGGGCACGAGTGACGGCCAGCTTGACCCAGTCGCGGATCGCCGCGTCGGTGACGGTGCACATCCGCCAGATATCGCCGCTTTCCACGTTCTGCGTCAACAGCAGTTCGCCGCTGTCGAGGTCCACGATGTTGGCAACGCCGTCTTCGGGAATCTCGAACGTCTTGTCGTGCGAGCCGTACTCCTCGGCCTTTTGCGCCATCAAGCCGACGTTAGGCACGGTGCCCATGGTTCTCGGATCAAAGGCGCCGTTGGTCTTGCAGAAGTTGATGAGCTCCTGATAGATGCGGGAAAAGGTGGACTCCGGCATCACAGCCTTGGTGTCTTTGGGCCGCCCGTCGGCGCCCCACATCTTGCCACCGGCCCGGATCATCGCCGGCATCGACGCGTCCACGATCACGTCGCTGGGCGAATGGAAGTTTGAGATGCCCTTGGCCGAATCCACCATGGCCAGCTCGGGGCGGTGTTCGTGGCAGGCGTGCAGGTCCCGGATGATCTCGTCGTGCAGCGACGCGGGCAGCGACTCAATCTTGCTGTAGAGGTCCACCAAACCGTTGTTGACGTTGACGCCCAGCTCGTCGAACAACTCCTGGTGCTTGGCAAAGGCATCTTTGTAGAAGGTCCGCACCGCGTGGCCGAAGACGATGGGGTGCGAAATCTTCATCATCGTCGCCTTGACGTGCAGCGAGAACATCACGCCGGTCTTGCGCGCATCCTCCATCTGCTCCTCGTAGAACTCGCACAACGCCTTCTTGCTCATAAACATGCTGTCGATGATCTCGCCCTCGCCCAACGACACCTTGGGCTTGAGCAGCAGCGTCTCGCCCCGCTTGGTCACCAGTTCCATCTTCACGTCGCGCGGCCGGTCCAAGGTCATTGACTTTTCGCCGTGGTAGAAGTCGCCGTGCTTCATGGTCGCCGCATGGGTGCGCGAGGCCATCGACCACTCACCCATGCTGTGGGGATGCTTGCGCGCGTATTCCTTGACCGCTTTGGGTGCGCGACGGTCGGAGTTGCCCTCCCGCAGCACGGGGTTCACCGCGCTGCCGAGGCATTTGGCATAGCGGTTGCGAAGCTCTTTTTCTTCGTCGGTCTTGGGATCTGCCGGATAGTCCGGCAGTTTGAAACCTTTGCCTTGCAATTCTTTGATGGCGGACACCAGCTGCGGCACCGAGGCGCTGATGTTCGGCAGCTTGATGATGTTGGTGTCCGGTAGCTGCGTCAGCCGGCCCAACTCGGCCAGGGCATCCGGGACGCGCTGTTCCTCGGTCAGGTAATCGGGAAACTCGGCAAGGATGCGGGTCGCCAGGGAGATATCACTGGCCTGAATGGTGATTCCCGCGGGCTCGGCGAAGGCGCGCAGAACCGGCAGAAAGGCGTAGGTCGCCAGCAGCGGCGCCTCGTCGGTCAGCGTGTAGATGATGGTCGGCTGCTCGTCGCTCATCCTGTTTCTCCCGGCGTCGCTATTGGTCAGATCTCGAGTGGCTCAGTGTTGTATCGGAGGCTTGCAGTGTCGCGGGCTCCATTCTGCCGAAAATCATTCGGCAAGTGTTCGGTCACTGCCTTGCAAGTTGATGGCGAGCCGGCAACCGTCTCAACAGCCACCTGGGTCGCTGCGCACATCGTTGCTCCTGGCGCCCGAGTGCGCCTGACAAGACAGCTGTTCGCAGCAGTTGCCACCTGGACCTCGCAGCGGGCCGGTACCCGGTCGGGTCGCTGTGGCGCTTGCTCATCGTGCGATCCGCTCGAGCGGCTCCCTGGCCGCGTGCACCCCGGCGCGGCGACCGGCAAAAATGCAGTCGGCTATCGAGAGCCCGCTGACGTAGGAATTGGAGCAGATTCCGATTGCCGTGCGTCCCGCGCTGAACAACCCGGGGATCGGTGCGCCGGATCGGTTGACGACCGCTCCACTGCGCTCATCGACGCGGATACCGCCCAGGGTAAGCATCGGAGTTGGGTTAAGCAGGCTCGGACGCACCGAAATGTTCAGCAGGGTGAACGGCGCCTGGCTGACTCGGCGCACAAATTCCGGGGGCTTTCCGGCCGGGTCCGCTGCGCCGGTGTCGATTGCGTCATTGTGCGCCGCGACGCTGGCCAGCAGGCCGTCAGGATCGATGCCGGCGGCTGCTGCGACCTCGCGCAGTGTCGGCGCCTTAATCGAGTCGGCCAACATCAACGCCGCGACCTGCGCGCGCTGAAACCACAATGTCTGTGTCATCAGCTGACGCCGCGCCTCCCGCAGCAACGCGGCATCGGCGAGAATCCACGCTTCACCCCCATGGTGTCGCATCATGGCCTGGCCCACAGCTGCCCCGTAGCGGCTTTCGTCGATGATGCGTTGCCCTCGGCGATCGACGATGAGTGCGCTGAGGAATGCACTCGGCGGGGTGATGAAGCGCCATGCTGAGACGTTGTCCATCCGGTCGGTGACTGCTCCGACGCTCTGCGCCAACGCGATACCGCTGCCATCGTCACCGCTGGTACCCAGTTGAAGGCCGCCCACGTACTGGGGCGCGAAGCGTTGCACCCATTCGGTATTTGCGATGAAGCCTCCGGCGCAGACGATCACGGCGCGGCGCGCATGGATCTGAACCGGCCTGGCGTAGCGCTGCTCGAGATTCCGCAGGCGCCGCTCCATGAGGCGGCGAAGCGGCGGGTAGTAAATGCCGGGTTTCGCTGAGAGCTGCGCCAGCGTCGCGTACACCCGGCGGATGCGCGCCGGCGCGTGGTGCATCGTCAGGGCTTGCACGCCAGTCACTCGTCCGGAGGAATCCTGGAACAGCTTGGTGGCTGTTGTCTGGGGCCAAAACCGAACACCGAGGGCGACGGCAGCTTCAGCTAAGGGCGCATACAGCATCTTGCCTGAGGTGCCCTTCCCCTTCACTCGATGGCCACGTTGGACGGGCGGGGTGCGGCAGCGGAACTCGCCGGCGTTTTCGCTGCCCGAGTAATAAAGGTAATAGCGATTATTCGGAAACGACGTCTTGTAGGGACACAGTGTGGAGTCGAACGGCACTCCGTACTCGCTCAGCCAGTCGATCATTTGCGGGCTACTGCGCACGAATGATTCCAGGGTTTTCGGGCTGACGGCATCCCCGACCTCGAGACGAAGATAAGCCAGCATCTGCTCGAAACTGTCGTGGACACCGGCCTGTTGCTGCACTGTGGTGCCAGCTCCGGCATAGATAATTCCCCCCGATATCGCCGTCGCGCCGCCACCATTGGCCCGGTCTAGTGCGATGACATCGGCACTTTGCTCGCGGGCGGCGATGGCTGCGCACACACCTGCTGCACCGAACCCGATCACCACAACGTCGGCGGATGCGCTCATACCAAATACCCCAATCAGGTGCCGCTCTGTGCGCTGAACTGTAACAGGTTCTAGTTCATGCCCAGTTTGATCGGGCAAGTCGGTTGGGGGCCTCGGTTTGCAGGCCTATTGTGGCCGGATCTACTAATGTGAACCTAGAGCTGTTGCAGTGCAACCTTTTCTAGCAGCCGATCTAACATGGGCTGATATCAGGCGTTCGACGGACGCTCTCGGCGCACCAGGCGCAGCGGAGCCGCACCGATCGGCGATACTGTTCAGTGCTTCATCGGATCGGTCGACTGGTGGCGGGACCGTACGCGACGACGGCGAATCGAGTGGGTGGCACGACCTCGCCGGGAGCGGAGACAAGGACGGTCATCCCGGCCGAGGCCAAAAACTCCACCTTAGGGTCAACGTTGAGAGCCGCGGGGCACGGCCGCCAGCGCAGCGTGAATGGCCCTGGCCAGTTGCGGCGCGGTAAGCATGTCGGCCTCTCCTGAGACGGTTAGCACGACCGCGCTACCTGCCTGGGATTTCTCCACCTCGAAAACTTCAGAGTCAGCGCAACTTCGGGCTATTAGGGCCTGGGGCTTTTGTCTTAGCCCTGCCGATCGCCGATCGCGCGGAAGCTAAAAGGAGGCGCTACGGCGTTTGGATCAATCCGAACCAAGCAAAGCACCTGCCCGCTGTTGGGCGGCCTAGTTCAGTTTCACGTCCTGCATACCGCGGATGAAGGCGGCGCGTCGCGCCCCGCAGTGTCGGCACCAGCGATCGTGGTTCCGCCGCAGCGGGATTGGTTAACGTGGCGACGTCGAGTAACGCTCGGATATCCGCTTTGCCGGTCACCTACTGCGTTTCTGAGCTGTTTCGATAAAGCGCCGCAGGCGCGCCGCCGCGCTCGGCCGGCCGTCGACGCTGACCTCGCCCGGTCCGCCGGCTGGCTACGGCAACCCGTTGTTGCCGTTCTCGCCGAGCAGCGACCCGCCGGTGCCGCCGCTACCGGCTTTGCCCGCGGTGACGCCAGGCCCGCCACCGCGAGTTGGCCCGCGATTGATCCAGCACTGGGGTTGAGCGGGGGTGACTGGCTGGATCAGCGGTGGTGCTGGCTGAAGAACTGCCAAACGGTGTCGGTCGCGTCGAATGCTGTCGACGGTTGGGGAAGGCCCAGCCTTTCTAGCTTGGGGTTGGGCACACCACCCGGCCACTGATGGCCCGCTCCAGCTACCGAGATCAATTCCACGGCGCGTCCGTCCGCGCATTCTGCTGTTTCGGTTGTCACCACCCCAGTAGTGTGCGAGACCGGCGGCGCGCAGCTGTCGATAGCACGCCAGGTGGCGTTCACCGATGGCACCGAAGGACCGTTCACGCGTGGGGCTCCGTTGACTTTCAACGCTTTACCGGGTCCGCCGTCGTAGGGGACATTGTCGTCGGCGGTGCCGTGGATTTGTAGCAGTGACGCCGGCTGTGCTCGTGAGCAGTCGGTCATCAGCGTGCCCGCCACGGGTGCGATAGCAGCGAAAATGCCTGTCTCACAACCCAATCGAAGCGCCATCATGGCCCCATTCGACATGCCGGTCGCATAGATGCGCGTGGGATCGATGGGCATCTGTTGTTCGATGGCACCGACCATGGCGCTGATGAAACCGATGTCGTCGACGTTGGATTGCTGAGGCATGCCGCAGCACGACCCGGCATTCCAAGCGCGGTTAAGACCGTCGGGATAGACGACCAGGAAGTGTCCGTTATCAGCCTTGGCATCCCAGTGATAAGCCCTCTCAGCCTGTGCGCCGGTGCCGTAGCCTCCGTGCATCATCACCACCACGGGGACTGAACCAAAAAGTTCCTGGGGCCGATAGAGATTGAAGGTTCTGCTGACCCCGCCCCACTCGATGGCCTGACTGGACTGACCGACCGGGATCGTCGCTGACCGGGGAGCTCCCACGGCGTGGCCATCAAAACACCCGCCCGCCAACATGACCAGCGTGCCCAGCACAAGCACGTGAAAGACATTGCGGGCCCGGGCGCGTCCAGCGGTCATCACCTCATGATGGTGACACTCACTCCCAAGATTGACAAGTAGCTTGCCAATTCTGCCACTAGTGGCACACTTTTCAGTCGTGCGACGTCTTCTGGATACCGAGTGGGAACCTACGGTGCCGGCTCTGGTGCAATTGGTGGCGGCAACCGGGGGCCCCCGATTACGGGCGGCCTTCACTGCGGCCGGCCTCGACGGATTGACCCCTGCGCATTCGGTGTTGCTCCTACCCCTGGCTACCGGGGGGTTGTATGCCTCGGATCTGGCTGATCGACTCGGCGTAAGCCGGCAGGCAGTGGCCCAAGCAGTGTCCGCGTTGGAACGACACACCTACGTGACTCGCGTGCCCAGCCCCGTCGATGCCCGGGTTCGGATCATCGAGCTGACACCGCGCGGTCGCCAGGCGCTACGCGTGATGCGTCGCAATGCAATTCATGTGGAAAAGCGCTGGGAACAGATACTTGGGCAGCGCCGACTTGGTGAACTGCGCAAGACGTTGCGGCTGTTGCTGGCCGACGAGCCCGACTAACCGCCTACCGCGCGGCGTGCACTTTGAACGGATGCCTGTGGCGCCGCCGCCCCCCACCCAGTGGGAGTCGCGCCGCCGCCAGCAACCGAGCAGCCACCAATGCGGTGAGCATGTCTGCGACGCAGGCAAGTCTGTCGTCTTTGAGGCCCCACTGCACCGCAGCCAAAATCGTGGCCCCAGCCACGCACAGCAGCATGCCAATCACCGCGCCACGCCACACTGTTGTAATGGCAGGTACGCCATCCCAGCTAGGCAGTGGATTGTTCTCCAGCGGGCGCAACGCAATGAACAACACCGCCATCACGCCGACCGTAATGAAGAATTGCTCAATGCTGATCGTGAGGAAACCTTGTTGGCCGGGTTGGCGACGACCGGAGGTGTCGAAGAGCAGATGAACGCGTGGCAGCACGGGCATATGCCAGAGGTACAAGGTCATGGCGCCGGAGTCGCCAATTGCGGTCAGCCACCACACGCGCGGCCGCTGAGCCCATCGAGCGATCCTGGGTGCAGCGGCGATTGCCAACGCGCTCAAAATGATTGGGTGACCGGCTAACAGCAGCGACGGCGGGCTCATGTTGGGCAGCCGTTGGCCTTCGATACCGACCAGACTTAGCTCGTAGGGTTTCCAACGCAGCAGCGCAATGTTGGTGACAAATAGTGAAACCGACGTAACTACTGTGCTCATCAGAGTTGTCCTGCCGGGAGCATCGCCGATCGATGCGCGGGTTGGCCTTTTTGGTTCTACTCGTCATGTTTGGGTAGGGCTACCGGGAGCTTGTGTATCTGAGGACGGGTGGGCTAACTGGGCCCGACGCCGTCGGCTCGGGGGCGACCGGCGTGCCCGTACAGCACACCGCCGCTTCACAACGTCGGGGACTGTTGGGTCAGGGCCAAAAAGAGGTAGCCGATGCACAGCAGGAAGTTCAACGCGACGATTGCCAAGCCGACCGAGATCACTGCGCGCCGGCAACGGCGCTGTAGCCGCTGTAGTTGAGCAAGCCGCTGCTCATGGTTGAACTGCATGGCGATCAAAGCGAAACTGACACTCGTCAGTTCATCGTCTGAGACGGGCAATCCGGCCAGCATCTCCCGAAGGCGTGCCGGTGGGATCTCGACGCCCACCCGAGCGAAGCGCCGGCTTAAGCGTCGCGCCTGCCTGCGACCGAAAAAGTGATCGCGCATCGGCAGCTGATGCGAGAGTCTGCGTCGTTCGTCGCCCCACGGGTTCGACGGGGTCGTCACAAGCCGAAATTCTATTCCTCTTCGTTTGCGCTTCGATGCCGCCGCGCCAATCTTCTTGCCGAAGGCTGTCAGCACCCAGCTAGGTGCGCGTTGCCGCGATCGACAACAGGTCGGCGAGCCTATCTGGCCGGTCCAACATCGAGAAGGTCCGGGCGCGCTCGATCACCTCAAGCCGCGCGTTCGGAATGGTCGCGGCCAAGCGTTCGCCGTCCTCGAGGTTTCTGGCGATCCCGAGGTGTGGCAGCTGATCTTGCTGGACGCGCCTGCTGTGCTGGCCTGGGCCGGCTTGCGCGAGGTCGCCCAGCGGTACAGCCTGGGTATGACCGAGTAGTTGCTCACCGAGGCCATCCGCGCGGGCCAACTTGTTCCTCAACCGGTGCGACCGCTGGCGACGGTGCTGATCGGGGCACTCGACGAGGCCGCCATGGCCATCGCCACCGCCGACGACCAAGAGCAGGCCCGCCTAGAGATTGGACAGGTACTAACCGGCTCATCGAAGGCATGCTGGGCGACTAGGTGTGGAGCGCGTTTCAGTGACGAGCCGTTGGCCCGCGAATTTGTTATCACCGCCGATGCCCAGCGGCCCCCACATCGTGATCACCCTCCTGACGGCTTTCGTTGAGCGCCGTGTCGGGTAAAGGTAATCGCGGTGACGGTCGCTTACTCGGTGACCCGAGTTGCGGGTAGTGCTGTCTCAGCTCGTCGAGGTAGTGCGGGGATTCCTGCACTGCCACGTCGAGAAAACAATGCACACTTGGTGATTGATTGGAGCTGCGCCAGGCCAAGGCCAGTGGGCGGTGGGGCAGCGGGCCGTGCAGCGGGATAAAGCGCACACCTCTTCGACTGAGATTAATGAATGATGTTGGCAGCAAAGCGCTCCCGGCTCCAGATGCCACCAGGGCCAGGACGGTTTGGATCCGCGGCACTTCGTCGACGATCGGCGGTTCAATATTGTGCAACCGAAAGAGCTCAACGACGTCAGCGTAGGTGGTGGCTGCTGCGCTACGCGTCCACAGGACCATCGGCTGATCTGCCAGAAGTGACGGGGCGATGCGCTGCAGCTCAGCGAGCGGGTTGTCCGCACATACGACCACGGCCAGCGGGTCGTCGATCAGGGTTTGGATGGTCAGTGCTGGGTCATCAACCGGGCCACGCAAGAATCCGATGTCGATGCGGTGCTCGAGCAGGTGGGCCAGTTGGTCAGTGGTGTCCATCTCGGTGAGTTCGAGCTTGACGTTGGGATAGCGGCGGCGATGCGCACGCATGACGTGCGCCAGAATGCCGTCCACCGCTGCCTGCAGTGCTGCGATATGAAGGTGACCGAGCTGGCCAATGGCGGCCCTGCGTGCCGCCGCGAATGCCCGCTCGGCGTGCGTGAGCGCCATTTTAGCCTCGGCGAACAGGGCGTTGCCTGCGTCGGTGAGTTCGATCGGACGCCGAGACCGATCGATGAGGTCCACTCCCAGTTGGCGTTCCAGCTTTTGAATCTGCTGACTCAGCGGTGGTTGGGCGATATGCAGTCGCTCTGCCGCCCGACCAAAGTGTCGTTCCTCGGCCACGGTCACGAAGTAGCGGAGCAAGCGCAGCTCCGGATCTCTCATATACGGAATATATAACGTCTGTCTGAATATGTCTTGGACACAGAAGACGGAGCCGGCCTACGGTTATGCCAACGGTGACCAGATCCCCCGGATCCCCCCAGGAAGGCAACCATATGACCGCTGTGATTGCTGACGACCTCGACTTGGTCGAGCATTACTTCGACCAACCCTGGAGCGACGGGCTGCCCGTGGTTCCGCCGACTCCGGAGCGCGTCGGCGCCATGCTGGAGGCGTTGGGCAGGGACCCCCAGGAACTGGTCGCGCGCATCCCGCCGCGGTGGGGCAGCCTGACCCGTGAACTCCTCGCCGTCAACATGGTCATGGCCGGGTGCAAACCCGAATACGCACCCGTCGTGCGGGCGGCCATTCTCGCCTTGACTGACACTCGGTTCAATCTCAACGGGATTCAGGCCACGACTCACGTCGTCTCGCCGCTGATCGTGGTTAACGGGCCGATAGCGCGCCAGATCGGAATGAACTCTGGCGGCAATGTATTCGGTTCGGGCAACCGCGCCAACGCCACCATTGGGCGCGCGGTTCGGCTCATCATGCTTACCGTCGGCGGCGGCATTCCAGGCGAACTTGACAAGAGCACCCTGGGCCACCCGGGCAAGTACACATTCTGCATCGCCGAGAATGAAGAGGCCAGCCCCTGGGCGCCCTATCATGTTGAGCACGGCTACGCGCCGGAAGACAGTACGGTACTTGTCATCGGAGCCGAAGCCCCGCACAGCGTCACCAATCACATCTCCGATGACCCCGAAGGGATCTTGGACTCCATTGCCTCGGCGATGAGCACCGTCGCCCACAACAATGCAGTACTCGGCGGCTCCTGCACCGTGGTAATAGGTGTGGAGCACGCGCACACCATCGGTTCTTTCGGCTGGACCCGCGACGACGTCCGTCGCTACCTGTGGCTCAACGGCACCAACGACTGGGACGACGTGAGCTACCACAACCACTACGCGCCGCCGGGAGGGCGCACCTACAACCGCAACCTCCCGAAGTGGTATCCACGCGAGTCAGGCAGGCGGCTGCCGATCGTGTTCACTCCCGACGACATTCACCTGTTTGTCGCCGGTGGATCCGCCGGCCGCTTCTCGGCGTTCCTGCCGGGGTGGAGCACCGCAACGACGCCGGTGTTGCGGGCCGTCGAAGACCGCGTCGCCGGCTCCGTCGGAAGCGGCCGCGACCTCGAGTGCTCTGACGGCTCCTGCCGCCTTTGAGCCCCGACTGAATACAACGAGGGAGAAATTCGATGACCGATCTTGTCTATGATCCGCGCGGCGTTATCGAGGTGGATGCCATTCCCCTGGCCCCTCGGCCGAGCAGGGCCGTGGGGTTACGCCTGGGCGTGCTGAGCAATACCAAATGGAATGCGGCAAAGTTGTTGCGTGCCACGGTGCGTCAGTTGGGCAACCACGCACTCACTTTCGCCGCGATCAACTACTACGACAAGCACCACTTTTCCTCGGATGCCAGTACCGAACTGATCGGTCAGATCGCCGCGGAAAACGACATGGCATTGACCGCGATCGGCGACTGCGGCTCATGTTGCTCGGCGTGTGTCAACGACGCGGTGCGCCTGGAATCCGCAGGGCTGCCCACGGTTGTCATCGTGACAACGGAGTTCGAGCACGAGGCCCGCCTGCAGCGTGAGTCGCGCGGGATGGCCGGCCTGCAACCCGCCGTCACAACGCATCCGATCAGTAGTCTGACCCTCGATCAATTGGAGTCGCGCGCCGACGAGATCACCTCCCAAGCCCTTCGGATCTGGTTCGGTGCGGCCGCTTTATCACGCGGGAACGGTAAGCCGGCAGCGGTGTTCGGGCCGATCGGCACGTGATGAATGACACTGCTCCACCACCGCTTTCGACGCTGCTGGTAGCCGACTTCTCCCGGGTGCTAGCTGGGCCGTTCTGCACGATGACTCTCGGTGATCTGGGCGCGGAGATCGTCAAGGTCGAACGGCCAGGCGGCGACGACACCCGAGGATGGGGCCCTCCGTTCGTCGGTGATCAAAGCGCCTATTACCTAGGCGTCAACCGCAATAAGCGCAGCATCGTGCTCGACTTGCGCGTCGCCGAGGACCTGGGCGTGGCCAGGTCCCTTGCCGCACGCGCTGATGTGCTGGTGGAGAATTTCCGCCCAGGCGTCATGGAACAGTTCAGCTTGGATGAGCCCACACTCCGTAAGGCCAACCCGGCGCTGGTGTACTGCAGCATCACCGCGTTCGGCGCTGCAGCCGGAGCCGATCTGGCCGGCTACGACTTGCTGGTACAGGCGCTGGGTGGGCTGATGAGTATCACCGGACCGGATCCCGAGCACCCGATCAAGGCCGGGGTGGCTCTAGTGGATGTCCTGGCGGGCCTGTTCGCTACCGTCGGTATCCTGGCGGCGCTGCGCGAGCGTGACCGGTCCGGGCGAGGCCAACATGTCCAAGTCAACTTGATGTCGGCACTACTGTCTGCGCTGGCCAATCAGTCCGCCAGTTATGTTCTGACCGGCGAGATCCCGGATGCGATGGGCAACGGACACGCCAGCATCGTCCCTTACGACACCTACGCGACTGGCGACGGGATGATCGTGCTGGCGGTGGGCAACGACAAGCATTTTGCCCAACTTTGCGACGTGTTGGGCACCTCCGACCTGGCGCGAGATCAACGATTCCTGACCAACGAACGCCGGGTTCAAAACCGGAAGCTGTTGCAGGAGAGACTGGAACGCGCGTTAGCGCCCAACTCGGCCGCTTACTGGACCAGGATCATGCACACGCTGGGAGTTCCAGCCGGCACCGTCAACAACATCGCTGAAGCATTCGCCCTTGCCGACGAGTTGTGCTTGCACCCGATCCGCAACACCGAGGACGGCGACAAACTCGGCCGCCAGGTGGCCAGCCCGATAAATTTCTCCGCCACACCGGTGACCTACCGCCTCAGGGCACCGCGGTTGGGCGAACACGGCGCCGACATCCGCAACTGGCTCACCAAGCTCAAGCAACGACGCGAGACCGCGTGACAGCCGAAGGTCCGTGTTCGCTTGGCGCGTCCCAGGTTGGGTTTACGCCGGTAGGCTGCCCTGTGCGCGCGGCGGGGCACAGTCCCTACGGATTTCTGAGGAATACGTCGTTGAGGGTGACGGTGCGAAGGCTTCGCGCTCGGATTATCTCGACGAGTTGCGGATAGACGTGAGTGACCGGCAGGTGATTGAGGTGTCCGATAACGATCGCCTGAGGAGTGAAGTACTGGTCCGCCATCTTCACGATGTAGTCCTCGGTGATCAACGTCGAATCTGACAGCGAACCCGACCACAGCACCGGGACCGTGTAGCCGAGGTCGGCAGCCACTGCGTCAACTGCGGCATCGTGCTTCGCATACGGAGGCCGCCAATATGGCTTCGCGCCAATGCCGTAGGTTTTCTTCAAGAAACTGTCGTTGCGGGTGAGCTGTTGCGCGATCTCACTTTTCGTCAAGGTCGTCAAATCCGGATGCGACCAGGTGTGATTACCGAGTTGGATCTGGCCAGAGTCGACAAGTGGCCGAAGCAGCACCAGATTGTCGGTCCAGGAGTCGTAAGTGCCGTTGACGAAGAACGTCAGCCGCACGCCGGTGTCTTTGGCGAATTGCGTATAGGCGCGCACCACTTCACTGTTGACGCCATCATCGACGGTGAGCGCAAGCAAATCGCCCTTGCCGGGAAGCTGGGTTAGCACCCCGCCGCCCGGCAATCGGATGCGCGCACTCGTGGGTGGCGGCGGCAACAAGCCGGCGACGGTCGGGCCGGAGGGTGCCGCGCCAGACGCCGGTGTCGTCTGGGCAAAGGTCCGCGGTTGCGGGTCGACCATGCACCGCGCCGCCCCGACCCCGACGACAGTGGCAGCGGCGAGCGACCCGAGGAAGCGGCGCCGATTCAGCTCTGACATTCGACGGTCGCAATCGGCCATTCCTGCAGTGGGGCAGATGAGGGTGCAGGCTTGCCCGCATCCGGGATGCCCGTGCCGCAAGAGGAAGCCACCACAGCAGCGAACCGTACCATCACCAGGGCCGATATGCCGCGTTGAGCGCGCGAGAGTCCGCCGTTTGTGCCGGTTGACCGCAATCGTTACAGGGCCCCAGCAACGGCGACTGGGTTCGGATCATCAAATCGAGGTCACCTGCGCGGCAGCAACGTCCTACGGCGGGCGCCGGATGACGACGCGGTTCTCACACGCGCGGAAGGACCTCATCGACCAGCAGCTGCAAAGTAGCCCAGCCTTCGTCGATCGGAAGCCCACCAATGAGCGGATTCACGACGACTTCTTTTCTGCCGCGACGGATTTGGCCAAGTAACTGGGCGGGGGTGAGGATCTCGACATTGTTGAGGCCGCGCAGCTCTTGAACTGAGGCGGCAGGAATTTCATTGGGGCGCGGAACGCGGGCCTGCTTCCAGGAGCTGTATTCGGCGGCTTCGTTCATGATGAATCCGCCATAGCGGGCCCAAGCTTGATCAGGGTCGGCGTGCACGAGGGTGACTGTGCTGCCGTTTTCAGGATGGTAAACGAAGCCCTGCTTGCCTTGGCTGCGCAGCTCCCGCTCATACAATTCGGCCAGCTCGGGCATGGCCATCGGCGGTGAGAACGGCAGTCCGAAGCGCGCAGCTCGCCGGGCGGCCGCGGCGGTCATGCCGCCGACGAAAACAATGGGATGTGGGCGCGTGTGTGGTTTCGGCGTGACGTTGATCAGTGCGCCGTCATATTCGAACGGCTCGTCACGCCACGCCGTGAGTAGCACCGACAGACAGTGATCCATTAGGGCACCGCGCTGTGACCAGTCCTTACGCGCCGCGTGGTATTCCTCAGGCCGGTAACCCATTCCGGCAACAAGGCTGAAGCGGCCCAGGGCTAGGTTGTCCAACACGGCGATATCCTCGGCGAGCCGAATCGGATCGTACAGCGGCACGATGAGGGCATTGATGCTGATGCGCAGCCGGCGCGTTCGGCCGGCGATCGCGGCGGCCAGAATCAGCGGCGACGGAAGCCAGCCTGTCGCGGCCAAATGATGTTCCTCACCGCTCACCGCGGTGAAGCCGTGACTATCGGCGTACTCCGCCATGTCCAGCGCGGCTTGGTAGCGACCGGTGTGACGGGCCGCAGGATCGGCAATATTGGTCATGTTGAGCCGCAATGCGGTGAGCAAGCTCATCTACTGCCCGCCGGATGTCCGATTGACTCCTGCGAAGAGCGTTCCCCGGATCAGTTTCTTCGCCGACCTCAGCGTGGCCTCGTAGCCTTCCGGCGGCAGACTTGCCGCCTGCTCCGACAACCCACGCGTCAAAGCGCAGATGGCTTCCACCGCCGCGGTCGCATCGGTGGCCGCGGAAAACATTCCTTGTTCGCGGGCGTCTTCGACGATCTCGCTGACGACGTCGCGCAGGGCCTTGGAGCCGGGGTACTTTGGGCCTTCGGGCGCCGACCGGGCATAACTTTCGACGCGGATTGCCCGCAGGAAGGCGGCTAGGTGCGGGTAATCGTGCATTAATTGCTTTGACTCGTCGAGCACCGCAGCGAGTCGGTCGACAACGTCGTCGTGCTGCGCTGCTGCGTTGCGAAGCCGCGGCAACACGATCTCCTCGATCTCCTGGCCGGTGGCCTTGA
>NZ_VTZN01000010.1 GCF_008370645.1 Mycobacterium simiae | reverse complement strand
CCCCTCCCCTTCAGGGATGACATCAATAGGAGCATCAACCCCGAGCCGACAACGCCGCGCTACGGTCTGCCCGGAGTCGGCGTTTGCTCGTGTGGCTCAGCCAGGGGCGCTGCTATTGGCACCATGACGGTGCCCTGCCCGGCCTTTTCGAAATTGAAGGTGAAGTTATACATGAGGCCGTTGCTGATGGGTTTGTTCAACATGACGCTCGCCCTGGCGGTTTGATTGGACGGAAGGGGGCCTGGCGCGACGACCTGGCCGTCCGGCGTGCCGATAAACAGCATGCCGCCCGCCGGTAAGCGAGCATCGCCGCTCATCGTCACCGTGCCCGCCTCGCTGGTGATGCTCACCAGTCGATCGGCTACGTCCGGGGATTGGTTGACGGCGACCAGCACCAAGTCCACTGACTTGCCCGGTGGCAAAAAATCGCCAGTGCGCTGCAGGGCCTGGACACGGATGTCGCGTAGCGCAACGTTGTTGATAGTTAGCTGGTTGCCGTTGACGGCGGACTCCTGCGACGCCGTCTGGGAGATCTGACCGGTTCCGCAGCCGCTGGTCAAGGTGGCGATCGCTGCGACCAGGCCCGCCACGGAGAGGCGGATCTTGCAGAGCTTCACTCAATGCCTCCTGCTGAGTTCGGAGCATGGCAGGTCACATGACGGCATGCTGACAGCGATTCAACTATGCACAGTAGTAGTTTGGTTTCGCCGGCGGTAGCACTGGTGTCGACTAAGGGCCTGTTGGTAGCTTAAGTGGCCCAACCGTGATTCTTGAGTCAGGTTTGGGGTTGGGTTGTTTTGGGTTCAGGCGGCGAGCCGCCTTGGCGGGTGAGGTCGTCGAAGGCGGTCTGGTAGGCGTGTGCTGCTCGGCGAAGCGGGGATGGCTGGGGTGGGCTGGGGTCGCTGGTTTGGGCCAGGGCGGTGCGGAGTAGATGGTTGTGGGTGTGGGTGAACAGCAGCGCGTGTTGCTGCCCGGTGTCGGTGACGCGGTAGCGCTGGCGGCGGGGGATGCGTTCGATGAGGCCGTGGGTACGCAGGCGCGGGTGCCGGAGTCGGTGACGAGGGGCGTGGTGAGATCGGTGAAGGCCTTAGCGCCGCGGATCGGGTCGAGGCTGATGGTTTGGACGCCGAGCAGGCGCCGGTTGGCGGAATAGCCGAGCTGCCGAAGTTCGGGCAGGCTGGTCAGCCGTTTGGTGACGCCGAAGTCGTGGGGGTTGTTGATGGTGGTTTCGGTGCGCAGCGCCATCCTTTGTTGGTGATACTGCTTGATCTTGGCGGTCTTGTAGTCGACGTGCAGCGACGGGACGACACCGGCGGTAGCCATGGCGCCGGCGGTGCCGGCGGCCTCGGAGGTAGCGGCGGCAAGGGCGGTGATGGCGGTGTTGGTGGTTCCGGCGGGCAAAACAGTCCCCGCGGTGCTCACGCTGCGGCCGGTAACCACGGCGCGTCCGGTGCGAAGGGTGCGCGCGGCAGCGACGGCCAGGCGGGTTTCTCCAGCTGATTGGGGACGAGATGCCGTTTTGGCGGACCCACGCGGCAGAAACCAAAGGCGGTCCGGCTGCTGTGTGGGCGGCATGACTGCGCTTAAGTGAACCCAAATGCGTTGCCACATTCGGGGCGATTGGTCGTCGGCCACCAGCAACAAGTTCGCTGGTTTGCCGGGTTACGGAAAATCGCCGGTGCGCTGCAGGGCCTAAATGCGGATGTCGCGCAGCGCCACGTTGTTGATTGTGAGCCGGTGTAATTGACGGCGGGCTCTGGTTGGCGGTTTGGGAGTTCTGACCGGCGCCGCGACCGCTGGCGATCAGGCCGACGACGGCTAGCCAGGCAGGCGGGCCTTCAATCGGGTTCGCCCAGGGGCCTCTCCTGGGTTTTGAGCTGGATTGGTTGCATGACGGCACGCTGGCGGTGATTCGGCGTTGCACGGCAATAGGCAGGCGTCGCCGGTGGCAATGCCGGTGTCGAGGGCGGGTGCGATTCGGGATCTAGGTGGCCACTTCACGAAGATTTCATGGCGGTGACATCGCCATTACCTATACCGGCAGGTGAGTGGGGGCCGTCGGTTGATGGAGGTTTGTCATGTCCTTTCTTCTGATGGCGCCGGAATTGGTGTCCGGCGCGGCGGCGAACTTGGCGGCGGTCGGCTCGGTAGTGAGCACGGCCAATGCGACGGCGGCGGCGACGACGACGCAGTTGGCAGCTGCAGCTGGCGATGAGGTGTCGGCGGCGATTGCGGCGTTGTTCAGCGGCTATGGGCGCCAGTATCAGGAGCTTTCTGCGCAGATCGCGTGGGCGCAGGACGAGTTTGTGCGGGCGCTGAATGGCGGCGCAGCCGCATATGTCGCCGCCGAATTCGCCAACGTTGAGCAGGTGGTGTTGGGCGTCGTCAATGCGCCGACCCAGACGCTTCTAGGGCGTGCCTTGATCGGTAATGGCGTCGATGCCAACGCGCCGGGGCAGGCGGGCGGCGACGCCGGGTTGTTGTGGGGCAACGGTGGCCGTGGTGCGGCTGGTGCTGCCGGTCAGGCGGGTGGTGCCGGCGGAGCTGCGGGCCTGATTGGGCATGGCGGAGCTGGCGGATCCGGCGGTCTGGGCGCGGCGGGCGGGGCTGGTGGGGCCGGTGGGCTGTTCTATGGCACTGGGGGGGCCGGCGGGATCGGCGGTGGGGCCGGCGGGATCGGCGGTCGCGGTGGTGACGCCGGATGGTTTGGTCGCGGTGGTGACGGCGGGACCGGCGGGGTTGGTTTCAGCGGCGCCAACGGTGCCGTCGGAGATCCAGGTGCTGACGGGGGCGCCGGCGTTGTAGGTGGGGCTGGTGGTGCCGGCGGTGGCGGGGGACGCGGCGGGCTGCTGCTGGGTGACGGCGGTGCCGGTGGAGGCGGCGGGATGGGCGGTACTGGCGGTGTTGGCGGTGCCGGCGGCGCCGGGGTGGCGGGCCTAAGCGTTGCGGGCGGTGATGGCGGTGACGGCGCTCGCGGTGGGACCGGCGGACCTGGCGGTGATGGCGGTGCCGGAGGCGCCGGCGGGCTGCTGGCTGGTGCCGGCGGCCGAGGCGGGCTGGCCGGCCTTGGCGGCGCTGGCGGCGCCGGTGGCGCAGGCGGCGCTGGCGGCGCGGGAACCAGCGGCGGCGCTGGCGGTGCCGGCGGACAGGGCGGCGGCCAGGGACTCGACGGCGTCGACGGTGGCCGTGGCCGCGGCGGCTTCCTCTCCTACAACGTCGGCGACGCCGTCCGGTCGCTGCAAGCTGAGCAAGCCGGTGGTGCTGGTGGCGTCGGCGGTGCCGGCGGAAATACGACAGCGCCCGGCGGAGTCGGTGGTGACGGTGGGCCCGGTGGTGATGGCGGGGACGCCACGCGCGTCGGTGATGGCGGCATCGGTGGCGCCGGTGGACCCGGCGGTTCGGGAATGGCCGGCGCCGATGCCAGCGCCGCGGGCGCGGCCGGTACCGACGGCGGGCGGGGCGGAGCCGGTGGGAAAGGCGGTTCGGGCGGGGCTGGTGGGAGCGCTTTAGGCTTCGGTGGCGCTGGCGGCAGTGGGGGTGCCGGCGGTGTCGGTGGAAACGGCGGAGCCGGGGCTGACGGTGCCAAGGACACCGGCCAAGACGGTGGTGGTGGCGGGCGCGGAGCGCCCGGCGGCAAGGGTGGGGACGGTGGCGACGGTGGCTTCTCGCCGACCGCGTTGGGGGGTCGCGGTGGTGACGGCGGCATCGGCGGTAGCGCCGGAAATGGCGGAGCTGGCGGTGACGGCGGCAACGGGCCCAACGGCGGCAGCGGTGGCTCAGGCGGTGACGGCGGTGATCGCGGTTTCGGCGGGGCGGCCGGACGCGGTGGCGGCAGTGGGATCGATTTCAATGGTGCTGACGGTCGCGAGGGTGCTAGCGGTCCAGCTGGCGGTAATGGCGGTGCCGGGGGGGACGGCGGTGACGCCACCCCGGCTGGAGTAGGGAAGGCTGGCGGGAGCGGCGGGTGGGGTGGTGCCGGCGGCAATGCGGGGCGAATCGGCGGCGGTGGCGCCGGGGGCGATGGTGGGTCCGGCGCGGACGGCGCAGACGGTGTCAACCCCACTCCCCTCCCCAAAGCTGGACAGGCCGACAACGGGCTCCCCGGGCCGGCCGGAGGGGGCGACGGCTTTGACGGTAAAGACGCAGTCCAATTCTCGGGCGGGACCGGAACAGGCATTTGGGGTGGCGACGGAGGTGACGGTGCGAGCAATTCTGGCCCTGGCGATCGTCAGGGAGGCGACGGCGGCAAGGGCGGAGCCGGTGGCCTCGGCGCCAAGGGTGGGCAGGGCGGTGACGGCGGCCAGGGTGATGCCTCTGCCGGTTTCGGTCAGGGCGGCAAGGGCGGGAAGGGCGGTGCTGGCGGTGCCGGTGGTGACGGCGGTGCCGGCGGACGAGGGGGATTCGCAACTGGCGAACTTCTTGTTCTCGACGGTGCGGACGTGGTTGACATAGGTCAAGCTTTCGGCGGCGAGGGCGGCGCCGGCGGGAATGGCGGTGCGGGCGCGAACGGCGGTGATGGCGGCAAGGGCGGCGACGCCGACGCTTACAACGCTATTGGCGGTAAGGGTGGTGCTGGCGGTAGGGGCGGTGCTGGTGCGTCGGCCTTTGCCGGCGGGACCGGCGGTAAAGGCGGAGCCGGTGGTGCCGGCGGTTGGGAATCCGGCAATGGCGGCCAAGGCGGCCAAGGCGGCCAAGGCGGCGGGGGCGGCGACGGTGCGGGTGGCGGTCGCGGCGGTGGTGGTGGCGGCGGCGGCGACATTTACCGATTCGGGGGCCCATTCGGCAAAATCCCCGTCCTGACGGGAGATTCTGCCCCCGGAATGGGCGGCGCCGGCGGTGACGGCGGTGTGGGCGGCAACGGTGGTGCCGGCGGTAACGGCGGCGCCGGCGGGGCCGGCGGTGCGGCAACGGCAGGCATTGCGGGCAGCCACGGCCTCGGCGGTCAGGCCGGCTCCGGGGGCGCCGGCGGCTCCGGCGGTGACGGTGGTGCCGGGGGCGCTGGCGGGAAGAATGGCACCATCGCTCGAGGTGGTGACGGAGCTGACGGCCGGTCCGGTGCCAACGGAGTCCGGGGCGTAGACGGTCAGGCGGGCGCCTCTAGTTAACCCCGACGGCGGTACTTGAACTCTCTGCTGGCAGCGTCGACCAACCTGCCGGCACCGGGTGGCCATGCTCCATCGAGTTGGTCAGCGGGACCTCGTCCCACCCGGCAAGAGTTGGCGGCGCTGCCCGACGGGTGAGTTTTCGGCTTCCGCACCACAGAGCGCGCTCGAGATTGCGGTGACAGCCGGCAATCGGCGCGGCGATGCACGTCTTGAATCGCCTGTCAACCCCCAATCTTCGGCTGCGATGCCCCTGACCTGCGCAGTTGATCCGCGTGCGGGAGGGCGGCGTGTTAGCATGGAGTGACGAAAGGGGCTCAAATCAGATGATCTTCAAGGTCGGTGACACCGTCGTCTATCCACACCACGGTGCAGCGTTAGTCGAGGCGATCGAAACCCGAACCATCAAAGGGGAACAAAAAGAGTATCTCGTCTTGAAAGTGGCGCAGGGCGACCTGACCGTTCGTGTGCCGGCTGAGAACGCTGAGTACGTTGGAGTCCGCGACGTCGTCGGCCAAGAAGGCCTCGACAAAGTTTTCCAGGTTCTGCGTGCCCCGCACACCGAAGAGCCCACCAACTGGTCACGCCGTTACAAAGCGAACCTCGAGAAGCTCGCTTCCGGCGATGTGAACAAAGTGGCTGAGGTGGTGCGCGATCTGTGGCGCCGCGACCAGGAACGCGGCTTGTCCGCCGGAGAGAAGCGGATGCTGGCCAAGGCCCGGCAGATTTTGGTCGGCGAGCTGGCGCTCGCTGAGAGCACTGATGACGCCAAGGCGGAGACCATCCTGGACGAGGTTCTGGCCGCCGCTTCCTGAAGATCCCGAGGCTTCTAGATGGCCGAGGGAACAGGCGCCGTAGCGGCGATTGTGCCGGCCGCAGGGTCGGGCCAACGGCTGGCTGCTGGCGTACCTAAGGCGTTCTATCAACTTGACGGGCAAAGTCTGGTCGAGCGGACGGTCGACGGTCTACTGCAGTCGGCTGTCATCGACACGGTCGTGGTAGGGGTACCCCCTGATCGCACCGACGAGGCGACGTTGATCCTCGGGCACAAGGCCATGATCGTGGCCGGCGGTGCCAGCCGCACCGAAACCGTGCGTCAGGCACTGTCGGCCCTAGCGCAGACCGCCGCGCCAGAGTTTGTGCTCGTGCATGACGCAGCGCGGGCGCTGACACCGCCCGCGTTGGTCGCGCGTGTGGTCAAAGCACTGCGCGATGGCCACGTCGCCGTCGTGCCGGCATTGCCGCTCACCGACACCATCAAGGCCGTGGACGCCAACGGCGTAGTAGTGGGCACTCCCGAACGGGCGGGGCTCAGGGCGGTGCAGACCCCGCAGGGTTTCGCCACCGACTTGCTCTTGCGCGCATACCAGCACGCCGGAACTGGTGACTTCACCGATGACGCCTCACTAGTCGAGCACATCGGCGGTCAGGTGCAGGTGGTGCCGGGTGACCAGTTGGCGTTCAAGATCACCAGCCAGCTGGACCTGCTACTGGCTCATGCGATCGTGCACCGGTGAGCGGGCTGCCGAGGGTGGGTCTGGGTATCGACGTGCACCCGATTGAACCCGGGCGCCCGTGCTGGCTGGTGGGCCTGCTGTTCCCCAGCGCCGACGGTTGTGCCGCACACTCCGATGGTGACGTCGCTGCTCATGCGTTGTGTGACGCCGTGCTCTCGGCAGCGGGCCTGGGTGACATCGGCGATGTGTTCGGGGTCGACGATCCGCGGTGGGAAGGGGTCAGCGGGGCCACAATGCTTCGTCATGTCGTCGAGCTGATCACCCATCGGGGCTATCGAGTCGGTAATGCTGCCGTGCAGGTGATCGCCAACCGGCCCAAGATCGGTTGGCGACGCCTCGAGGCGCAAGCCGTGATGTCGCGACTACTCAATGCTCCGGTGTCGGTGTCGGCCACCACCACCGACGGACTTGGTCTGACGGGGCGCGGCGAGGGTAGGGCCGCCATCGCGACGGCATTGGTGGTTTCGCTGCGGGAACCGTTCACAGCACAGTAGGGTCCCCCGCTCTTGCGGTAGCAGGCAGTAAGCTGGCACGTCGTGACCGATAGCGCACGCTTGCGGCTTCATGACACGGCGACCGGCGCTGTGCGTGATTTCGTCCCCCTGCGCGACGGGCACGTCTCGGTTTACTTGTGCGGCGCCACCGTTCAGGGCCTGCCGCACATTGGACATGTCCGTAGTGGCGTGGCATTCGACATCCTGCGACGCTGGCTGATCGCGCGAGGCTTCGACGTCGCGTTCATCCGCAACGTCACCGACATCGACGACAAGATACTCAACAAGGCCGCCGCAGCGGGTCGGCCATGGTGGGAATGGGCGGCCACCTACGAGCGCGCATTCACCGCCGCCTACGACGCCCTCGACGTGATGCCGCCGTCGGCCGAGCCGCGAGCCACCGGGCATATCACCCAGATGATCGAGTTGATCGAACGCCTGCTTGAAACCGGTCACGCCTACCGCGATCTTCGGGCCGGCGGCTCAGATGTTTACTTCGATGTGCTCAGCTACCCGGAATACGGTCAGCTGTCCGGGCACCGGATCGAGGATGTGCATCAGGGCGAGGGGGTGGCTACCGGCAAACGCGACGAACGCGACTTCACCCTGTGGAAGGGTGAAAAGCCCGGTGAGCCGTCCTGGCCGACGCCCTGGGGCCGTGGCCGTCCGGGTTGGCATCTGGAATGCTCGGCGATGGCCCGTAGCTATTTAGGGTCTGAGTTCGATATTCATTGCGGTGGAATGGATTTGATCTTTCCTCACCATGAGAACGAGATCGCGCAGAGCCGGGCTGCCGGCGATGGGTTCGCCCGCTACTGGCTGCACAACGGCTGGGTGACCATGGGCGGCGAAAAGATGAGCAAGTCACTGGGCAACGTGTTGGCCATACCGGCGATGTTGCAGCGGGTTCGGGCGCCCGAGCTGCGTTACTACCTGGGCAGCGCCCATTACCGCTCGATGCTGGAGTTCTCCCATACCGCTCTGCAGGACGCGGTGAAAGCCTATGTGGGAGTTGAGGATTTCCTGCACCGAGTGCGCAGCCGGGTTGGGGCCGTGCCGCTCGGCAGCTGGACACCACGATTCGCCGAAGCGCTCGACGACGATCTCTCGGTTCCGATCGCGCTGGCCGAAATTCACCACACGCGTGCAGAAGGCAACCGGGCACTCGACGCCGGCGACCATGACTCTGCCCTGCAGAGTGCCAGTTCAATTCGCGCGATGATGGGCATCCTGGGCTGCGATCCACTCGACGAACGCTGGGAATCGCGCGACGAAACATCGGCCGCCCTGGCGGCGCTGGATGTGCTGGTGCAGGCCGAGCTGGAGAACCGGGAGCAGGCGCGCGAGCAGCGTGATTGGGTGCTGGCCGACCAGATTCGCGATCGGCTCAAGAACGCCGGCGTCGAGGTCACCGATACCGCCGACGGCCCGCAGTGGATGCTTGGCGGTGACGGCAAGTAATGGCCGGCAATTCGCAACGGCGGGGGGCAGTCCGCAAATCCGGAACCAAGAAGGGCACCAGTGTTGGCTCGGGCGGTCAGCGCCGTCGAGCGCTGGAAGGCCGTGGTCCCACGCCGCCGGCGCATAAGCGTCCGCATCACCCCGCCGCAAAGCGGGCTAAGGCGCAGCCGCGCCGCCCAGGGAGGGGTCGAACCGACGAGACCGAGACAGTGCTTGGCCGTAACCCTGTCCTGGAATGCCTGCGGGCCGGCGTTCCGGGCACCGCGCTCTACGTTGCGCTGGGCACCGAAGCTGACGAGAGATTAACCGAATCCGTCTCACGAGCAGCCGATCTAGGAATCTCAATCCTCGAAGTGCCGCGGGACGATCTGGACCGAATGACTGCCAATCACCTGCATCAGGGCATCGCTTTGCAGGTGCCGCCGTACCGCTACGCCCATCCTGACGATCTGATCGCCACCGCCATGGACAAGCCGCCGCCGTTATTGGTGGCGCTGGACAATATTTCCGATCCACGCAACCTCGGCGCAATCGTGCGTTCCGTGGCCGCCTTTGGTGGCCATGGTGTGCTGATTCCGCAACGGCGCTCGGCTTCGGTGACGGCGGTCGCGTGGCGCACCAGCGCGGGTGCGGCCGCCCGGATTCCGGTGGCGAGGGCCACCAATCTCACTAGGACACTGAAGGATTGGGCCGACCGCGGACTTCGGGTGATCGGTTTGGACGCCGGCGGCGACACCGTGCTGGACGAGCTGGACGGCGTTGACCCATTGGTGATGGTCGTCGGCTCGGAAGGAAAAGGGCTGTCCCGGTTGGTGCGGCAAACCTGCGATCAGGTGGTGTCCATCCCGATGGCCGGCCCGACCGAATCATTGAACGCTTCGGTGGCCGCCGGGGTGGTGCTCGCCGAAATCGCGCGCCAGCGCAGGCGTTGACTGGCGAGCAGACGCAGACTCGCATGAATCGGCAAGAATTAGTGCGATTCTGCGTCTGCTCGCGGACACGCGCAGCGCATGGTCATGATGCCGTCACCGGTGAACCTATCCACCGTGCCGCCATAACGCCGCACTACCACCGCCGCGCGCCTGGCGAGGTCGGCCAGGATCTCGCACAACCGCTCGGGATCCACGGTGACCAAAGCGATGTCCACCGCACGAACCACGTCGGCGAACAACTCCGTGACACTCCCGATGATGACACCCTGGCCGGCGAGTTGCACTCGTCGCAGAACTAACTTTCGGCCGCGATTCTGCACCGCAAGGCTCGGAAGCTCCTCACGCCCACGGGTCTTCGCGCCGAAACACGGTGGGCAGTTGTAACGCGACGCCATCCTGAGTAGCCAGCTCGTCGAGGATACGGACGGACACGTCGAAGTTGTCGGCCGCGTATCGGATTGCGCGCAGCGGTTTCGAGAGTGGACAAAAGAAGTCGTCCCAATGGATGAGAATTACCCGGCGAGGGCGCACCGCACGCACTACTTCGGTCCAGTAGTCAAGCAGATATGACCGTGGCTGCAGGCCCAGTTGGCCGACGCCGAGATAGACGACTTCGGCGGCATAACCATCCAGTGCGCCTTTGACGAAACCGGCACTGCCCTGAATCAACATTCGCCGCGCCGACGGTCGGTGGCATACCAGCATCGACCAGGCTTCACCGCAGCGGTAGGCCGCCACCCGCACCGGCGGCCGCACTGGCGCAGTGATCACGCCGGGGAACCGGTCCGGCGGACAGTGGCGCGACTCGACCAGCGTAACATCATAGGCGCCCAACGCAATTGGCTTGCCGGAGACCGCGACCACCAGGCGGTCTGCGGACAGCCCATAGCCCCGCCCGACGTTGGCCGCGGACTCGCCGCCGACTAGCTGTGCGCCGGTGCGGTCGGACACCAGCGCGGAATCCATGGCATGGTCGATGTGGGTGTGGACCGGGATGACGGCGGCAAGCCGCGACACTTGGGCCCGGGCCAGGCAACGCTCGACGCGCTGCGGCGAAGGTGCCACCTTGGCCAGCGCCACCTGCACCAGATTGGGCCGGGAGAAGTAGCCGTCGGTCATCAATGCCGACGAGCCGTCGTCGAGCAGCAGTGTCGATACCCCGATCCACATCACCGATAGCGGCGAATCAGGCTGGGCCGCGGGCACAGTGAAACGGTTCGAATAGCGAGCAAGGTCAGGTCGACCAAGTTTGAGCCGCATCAGCTGAACGCCTTGATCTCGGTGCCGGCCTCCTGCAGCCGATCACGCACTGCGGTCGCGATTTGCACAGCGCCCGGCGAATCACCATGAACGCAAATCGATTCCACCTGAATAGGGACCGAAATGCCGTCGACAGCGATGACTTGGCCGGAGGCGACCATGTTCAGCGCGCGGTCGGCGATCGCCGCGGCATCGTCCAGTACCGCGCCGGGTTCCCGGCGCGAAAGTAGCTGCCCGCCGGACGTATACGCGCGATCGGCGAACGCTTCGGCAACTGTGCGCAAGCCGACGCGGGCGGCTTCGTCGAAGAACACCGAACCCGCCATGCCCAGCACCGGCAGCGCCGGGTCCACCAAACGCACCGCCTCGGCCACGGCAGCCGCCTGCTCACGGTGGATCACTATCGTGTTGTAGAGGGCGCCATGGGGTTTGACGTATGACACCATTGAACCGCCGGCCTGTGCGATCGCCTGCAACGCGCCGATCTGATACACCACCTCGGCAACCAAGTCCTCGGCGTCGACGTCGATGAAGCGCCTGCCGAACCCGTGCAGGTCGCGGTAACCCACCTGAGCTCCAATCCGCACGCCGCGGTCGGCCGCCGACCGGCACACCCGCAACAGGCCGGCCGGATCGCCGGCGTGGAAGCCACATGCCACGTTGGCGCTGGTCACGATCGCGAGCATGGCATCGTCGTCACCGAGCTGCCAGGCGCCGAATCCTTCGCCCAAGTCGGCGTTGAGGTCGACAGATCCCACCTGCCCAGCTTATTGGGGGATCGCAGGTGCGACCAGCATCAAGCGGCCCAGGGCTGCCGTCCGAGCAACCGGCACAGCAGATAGATGATGAACGAAATAGTGGCCACAAACACCGACACCGGGACACCGGGCGCCAGGGATAGCACTACTCCGCCGACCGCCGCGCACTCGGCGAAAACCACCGAGGCCAGTATCGCCGCACCGGGTGCGGCGACCACTCGAGCGGCCGCGGCGGCCGGGGTGATCAACAGCGACATCACCAGCAGCGCTCCGACGATCTGGACGGCCTGGGCGGCCACCACACCAACCAGCGCAGCGAACACGATGCCCAGCGCACGCACGGGGACGCCGCGGGCGGCGGCGACTTCTGGATCAACGGTGGCGAACAACAGCGGTCGGTAGCAGATGGCCAGCACGGCGACGACAAGCACGCACACCAGCGCCAGCATGGTCAACCCGGAATAACCCACCCCGACGATCTGGCCGGTCAGCAGCGCGAAGCTGGTGCCGCTTCGTCCCGGATAGAGGTGGATGAACAACACCGCCAGTCCCAGCCCGAACGCCAGCACCACACCGATCACCGCATCGCGTTCTCGGGCGCGCTGACCGAGGACGCCGAACAGCGCCGCGGCCAAAGCGCTGCCCACCAGTGCGCCCATACCGACCTGAAACCCGGTCAGCAGTGCGAATGCGGCTCCGGTAAGCGACAATTCGCTCGAGCCGTGCACCGCGAACGACATCTGACGCATCACGATGAAAGGCCCGATCAGGCCGGCCACCAATCCCAGTAGCGCCGCCGCCACCAATGCTTGCTGGACGAAGTCATGCCTAAGCAGATGGGCCGTGATGTCGAAGGCGAACAGGTGGTGCAGCATGTCGGCGACGCGGTCGTTCATCATGCCTGCCCGTCCGGCGCGCCGACCACCACGAAACGGTCTTTGACCCGCACGACCTGGATGTCTGCCCGGTACAGCGCCGACAGTATCGGTGTGGTCATCACCTGCTCGACGGTGCCAATCCGGAATCGGCCGTCAACCAGATACAGCACTCGGTCCACGAACGGCAGGATTGGATTCACCTCGTGGGTCACGACGATGACCGCGGTTCCGGCTTCGCGGCGGCGACGATCGAGCAGCATCGACACCAGGCGGGCGTTGGCGGGATCCAAGGCCAGCAGCGGTTCATCGCACAGCAGCAAGGCGGGGTCGCTGGCCAATGCCTGCGCGATGCGCACGCGCTGCAGCTCTCCTCCGGACATCAGCCCAACCCGCACGTCGGCCAGGTGTTCGCCGTTGACCTGCTGTAGCGCCCCAAGCACCGCCTGCCGCCGGCTAACCCGACTGGCCAACCGCAGCGGCATGGTGCCCCAGCGGGACCCGTCGACTCCCAGCTGGACCAGGTCGCGCCCGCGCAGCATCACTTCCCGGTCAATCGGATGGTGCTGCGGCACATACCCAATCGGACTATCGACCAGCGCGACGCCGCCGTCGAGCCGAAGCTGTCCCAGCAGCACCTTAAGCAGCGACGTCTTCCCCGTGCCGTTGGGGCCCAGCACTGCAATGAACTCACCGGACGCCACCGACAGGTCCAGATGGTCCCAAAGCGTGCGCTCACCGAACGCCAATCGGGCGCCGCGCAGCACCACCGCGTCGTGGTCCACCGGAGGCACTCAGCGGCCCGACCGCAACGCGGCGGCCAAGTCATTGACGGTGTTGCGCTGCCAGGTCAGGTAGTCGGTGCCCGCAGGCAAGATCTCGGATACTTCAGTCACCGGCACACCGGCGCGGCGGGCCGCTGCCTGCAGATCGGCGGTGGCCGCGGTGGTGGTCTGCGGGTTGACCAGCAACGCTGCCACTTGCCGACGGTTGATCAGGTCCAAGACGGACGCCATGTCGGCGGGGGCGGGATCGTCGCCGTTCTCATTGGCCGCCGCGAACGCGCCCGGGGTGCGATTGACCAGTCCCGACGCGGCCAGCAAGTAGTGCACGACGGGTTCGGTGGCGATGACACCGGCACTTGGGTACGCCGCGGCGATGGCGCGTTCGGAATCGGCAATCGCGTCGGCGCCACGGCCAAACTCGGCCGCGTTGGCCCGATAGCTGGAGGCGTTGGTCGGGTCGATCACCGTGAGCCGCTCGGCGATAGCGGCGGCGACAGACTTGGCGACGCTCAGGTTGTAGAAGACGTGCTCGTCGGGTGGTGTTCCCTCGACGACGGCGTCCAGCAGCGCGTAGGCGTCGACCGACCGGATGTGCGGATGCTCGGCGAGCAAACGGTCGACCCACGGGTCGTAACCGCCCCCGTTGTAGACCACTACGTCGGCATCGGCGAGCGCGGCGGCATCGGCAGCAGTGGCCTGGTACGAGTGTGGATCGGCCGCGGCGCCGGCAAGGATGGCTTTGACGGCGACGTGGCTGCCGACGACCGCGCGTGCCACACTGCCCCACACGTCGGTCGCAGCCACCACGGCGGCGGCGCCCGGGTGTGTGTCGATCCCGCAGCCGGAAAAGACAAACGAACCGACCAGGCACAGCAGGATGGCCAACCCCGGAAGCGACAGTCGCGTCACCCTGACAAGCCTCATGCTCATATCCTCTCGGCCGCCGACGTGCGTAGATAATAATGAAAATCGTTTCCACGAGAAAGTCGGGTGTCCGAGCCGCGTGGCCCTGCGAGCGGGCCCGCTGTAGCCTCACCGAACGTGAGTCCCACACCGCGCCGGCGGGCCACTCTGGCGTCGTTGGCGGCTGAGCTCAAGGTGTCGCGCACCACCATTTCCAATGCGTTCAACCGGCCGGATCAGCTTTCCGCTGATCTCCGCGAACGGGTGCTTGCCACGGCAAAGCGGATGGGATACGCGGGGCCGGACCCGGTGGCGCGATCGTTGCGCACCCGCAAAGCCGGAGCGGTGGGCTTGGTGATGGCCGAACCGTTGACCTACTTCTTTAACGACCCCGCTGCCCGCGATTTCGTGGCGGGCGTGGCGCAATCGTGCGAAGAGCTGGGGCAGGGCCTGTTGTTGGTGGCAGTCGGCTCCAGCCGGAGCCGCCAGGACGGCACCGCTGCCGTGCTCAATGCCGGGGTAGACGGATTCGTCGTCTACTCGGTATGCGACGACGATCCCTACCTGCAGGTGGTCCTGCAGCGGCGCCTGCCGGTGGTAGTGGTCGACCAACCCAAGGACCTGCCCGGAGTATCCCGGGTGGGCATCGACGACCGGGCGGCGATGCGCAAGATCGCCGACTATGTACTCGGCTTGGGTCACCGGGAGATCGGGCTGCTGACCATGCGACTGGGCCATGACCGGCGCCAAGACCGCGTCGACGCGGAAAGGCTGAAATCGCCGACTTTCGACGTGCAGCGCGAGCGCATTATCGGTGTCTGGGAGGCGATGACGGCCGCTGGCGTGGACCCGGATTCACTCACCGTGGTGGAAAGCGACGAGCATCTGTCGACATCCGGCGGCAGTGCCGCCAAGGTGGCGCTGCAGGCCAATCCCCGGATTACCGCACTGATGTGCACCGCGGATATCTTGGCCCTCTCGGCTATGGATTACCTGCGCGCACACGGCATTTACGTGCCGGGCCAGATGACGGTCACCGGGTTCGACGGCGTGCCGGAAGCGATCGGCCGCGGGCTCACCACAGTGTCGCAACCCAGCTTGCACAAGGGCCGACGCGCCGGTGAACTGGTACAGCAGCCACCGCGGTCTGGTCTGCCGGTCGTTGAGCTACTCGATACCGAGCTAATCCGGGGACGTACCTCCGGACCGCCGGCTTGACCGGAATTACCCGCCTCCGTGATCGCGGATTAACAGGCGTACGGCGAGGTCCAGCCGCTTGCTGACATCGGTCGCCGAGGCGCGGCGAGTAAGCCAGGCAAGCAGATTCGACAACCACACATCGGAGATCACCCGGGCGATATGGTACTGATCCTCGGTCGGTTCGCCCTCTGCCATCGCCCGTGCGAACATGCTGTCGATGAGCTTCTCGACCTGGTCGACCTCGCTGGCCGCCGAGGCGTCGGCGAAGACGTAGGCGCGGGTCATCGCCTCGGTAAGCAGCGGATTGCGCTGCATGGCACGGTTGAGCTTGCCGATCATGAAGTTAAGCCGCTGAAACGGAGTACTCCCGGCGACTGAAGAACGGTCGGTCTTGGCATCGATGCGGCTGAATTCGCGGCCTAGCGCCGAAACCAGCAGGTGCACCTTCGACGGAAAGTACCGGTACAACGTGCCGACTGCGACATCGGCCCGGTCCGCCACGGCACGCATCTGCACCGCTTCGTAGCCACCCTTAGACGCGATGGCCAGGGTGGCATCCAGGATGCGTTTGCGACGCTCGCGCTGCGCCTCCGAACCCAACTCGGACTCAGCCAGTACCGCCACCTTCATGACCTCGCGAGGTTGCGGGTCCGAGGCGCGGCCCGAACTCGTGTTCGCTGGCGACATGTAGCGAGCAACTCCTCTCCGGGGTGGTGCGCTGGCAAACGATACGCAGGCTGTGCGTGCATTTCCCACCTCCCGGCGGCATGGGTAACGTCGTGTACTGGCCTAATAGCGATCGACTTGACGGCTGATGATGTGCACTATTAGAACACGTTCTAGTGGCCGTGAATGGGTCTCGGACATCTTCAAGCAAAAGATTCTCAGGATGGGAGGGCTGAAGGTGGTAGCGACCGTCACCGACGAGCAATTCGCAGCGCGGGAGTTGGTGCGCGACTGGGCCCGCACCGCGGTCGCTGGGCAAACTGCGACTGCGGCCGGCCGTGCCATCGAACACGGCCATCCCGATGCCTGGCGCCCGGTTTTCGCGGGGCTGGCCGAGTTGGGACTGTTCGGCGTCGCCGTCCCGGAGGAACACGGCGGGGCTGGCGGCAGCATCGAGGACCTTTGCGCGATGGTCGAAGAGGCCGCCAAGGCCCTGGCGCCGGGCCCGGTCGCGACCACCGCGCTGGCCAGCCTGGTGATCACCGATTCGGAGTTGCAGGCCGAGCTGGCATCCGGAGCGCGTTTCGCCGGGTTGGCGTTGGAAGGCGAGTTGCGGTTCGACGGCCCGGCCGGACGAGCGTCGGGCACGGCGCCCTTGGTGCTGGGTGCCGCAACCGGTGGCCTGTTGCTGCTGCCGGCCCAGGATCAGTGGCTGCTGGTTGACAGCACTGCGGGGGGCGTGACGCTGGAGCCACTACAGTCCGCAGACTTCTCCCGGCCGCTGGCCCGAGTGGTGCTAACATCGGCGCCGGCGCACGCAGTGGACGCGGCGGGGCGACGGATAGCGGACTTGGCCGCGACCTTGCTGGCGGCGGAGGCAGCCGGAGTGGCTCGGTGGGCGCTGGACACTGCGGTGGCCTACGCCAAAGTGCGTGAGCAGTTCGGCCGGCCGATCGGCAGCTTTCAGGCCATCAAGCACATCTGCGCGGAAATGCTATGCCGGGCCGAACAGGCCGAGGTAGGCGCCGCCGATGCGGCCCGGGCTGCTGGCGAGTCGGATGATAGCCAGTTCGCGATTGCGGCGGCGGTGGCAGCCGGTATCGGCATTGGCGCCGTAACGGCAAACGTTAAAGACTGCATTCAGGTGCTGGGCGGTATCGGCTGCACCTGGGAGCACGACGCACATCTGTATCTGCGCCGGGCGCACAGCATCGGCCGGTTCCTTGGCGGTGCCGAGCGCTGGCTGCGCCGCGTTGCCGCACTGACTCAAGACGGGGTCCGTCGTCGGCTGGGGGTCGATCTCACCGATGTCGAGAGCCTGCGACCCGAGATCGCCGCGGCAGTCGCCAGAGTCGCCGCGCTGCCGGAGGAAAAGCACCAGGTTGCCCTGGCCGAGGCTGGGCTGTTGGCCCCGCACTGGCCGCCGCCGTACGGGCGCGGCGCTGCTGCGGCCGAACAGTTGCTGATCGATCAGGAGCTGGCGGCGGCCGGCGTCGTGCGGCCAGACCTGGTGATCGGCTGGTGGGCGGCGCCAACCATCCTCGAGCATGGCACTCCAGAACAGATCGAGCGCTTTGTGCCGGCCACCCTGCGTGGTGAATTCCTATGGTGCCAAATGTTTTCCGAGCCAGGAGCCGGGTCGGATCTGGCGTCGCTGCGGACCAAAGGGGTGCGCTCTGACGGCGGCTGGCTGCTCACCGGGCAAAAGGTATGGACGTCCAAGGCGCACCTGGCCAGGTGGGGGGTGTGCCTGGCCAGAACCGATCCTGATGTGCCGAAACATCAGGGCATCACCTACTTCCTGTTGGACATGACGTCTCCTGGTATCGAGATCCGCCCGCTGCGCGAGATCACCGGCGACGCACTATTCAACGAGGTTTTCCTGGACAACGTGTTCGTGCCTGACGAGATGGTGGTCGGTGCGGTCAACGATGGCTGGCGGCTGGCCCGCACCACGCTGGCAAATGAGCGGGTGGCGATGGCCACCGGTACCGCGCTGGGTAATCCGATGGAACAGCTGCTCGAGGTGCTTGCCGAGATGAATCTCGATGTCGCCCAACAGGATCGCTTGGCCAGGTTGATCGTCACCGCGCAGAGTGGAGCGCTGCTTGATCAGCGCATCGCTGCGCTCGCGGTGGGGGGCCGGGATCCAGGACCGCAATCCAGCGTGCGCAAGCTCATCGGAGTCCGCTACCGTCAGGCGCTGGCCGAATACATGATGGATGTGTCCGAGGGCGGTGGTCTCGTCGCAAACGAGGCGGTTTACGACTTCCTCAACACCCGCTGCCTGACCATCGCCGGCGGCACCGAGCAGATACTGCTCACCGTGGCCGCCGAGCGCCTCCTGGGCCTGCCGCGTTAGTCCCCGCGCAGGGTGCCTCCGGGGGCGCCAAATTCGGTCGATATCGGCACCCGTCCGCAACGGCTGTGTCTCCGAATCACCTCTGTCCGACAAGAGCGGCACACGGCCGTCCGGTGATGAAGGAGTCGAAACGCAATGATGAACGCATGGGCCAGGACAGTCGCTGCGGCAAGCCTCGCGGCGATCGCAATCGGGGGTTTCTCGGCTTGTTCGAGCGACAAGTCAGCTACCGGGCAGTCGACCAGCAGCAGTGCCCCCACCAGCATGGCGGCGCCGGCGTCGACATCGGCGATGGCCGATCCCGCGGCTGACCTGATTGGTGCGGGCTGCGGAGAATACGCCAAGCAGAATCCCAGCGGCCCCGGGTCGGTTGCCGGGATGGCGCAGGATCCGGTGGCCACGGCAGCGTCGAACAATCCGATGTTGTCTACCCTTACTGCGGCATTGTCCGGCAAGTTGAACCCGAACGTGAACTTGGTGGACACCCTCAACAGTGGCCAGTACACGGTATTCGCGCCGACCAACGCCGCATTCGAGAAGCTGCCGGCCGCCACGATCGACAAGCTCAAGACGGACTCACAGCTGCTGAGCAGCGTCTTGACCTACCACGTGGTGCAGGGCCAGGCGAGTCCCAGCAAGATCGACGGCACGCATAAGACCCTGCAGGGGGCCAACGTCAACGTGACCGGCCAGGGTAGCGGCCTCAAGGTCAACGACGCGGGACTGGTATGCGGTGGCGTCCGCACGGCCAATGCGACTGTGTACATGATTGACACGGTCCTGATGCCGCCAAGCCAGTAGCGCCAATAGCCTTATCTGGCGACGCTAGCCAAACAGCCCGGCCACGGCCGGGCTGTTTTCCTATTGTGCAGTTAGCACCAATCCGAAATGGCAACGGCACCGAATACCAAACATGTTGACACTCGCGCTGATTGGCTTTGTCGGCGGCCTCATCACCGGCGTATCACCCTGCATTCTTCCGGTACTGCCGGTGATATTTTTTGCAGGCGCACAGAAAAGCGGCCCAGCGACGGCCGCGGAGAATGAATCCGGTGGTGGCCTCGCTGTCGCGACGAAGCCCAAACGCGCACTGTCAGAGACGTTACGCCCCTACCGAGTGATCGGCGGCCTGGTGCTGAGCTTCAGCCTGGTCACCTTGCTGGGCTCGGCATTGCTGTCGCTGCTGCACCTGCCACCAGACGCCATCCGCTGGGTCGCGTTGCTCGCGCTAGCCGCAATCGGCCTGGGCCTGATCTTCCCGAAGTTCGAACAGCTGCTGGAGCGGCCGTTCTCCCGAATTCCGCAAAAGCAAGTGGGCAGCCGCGGCAACGGGTTTGGCCTCGGCCTGGCATTAGGCGTGCTCTACGTCCCCTGCGCGGGACCGGTGCTGGCAGCGATCGTGGTGGCCGGCGCGACCGCCAACATCGGTGTGGGCACCGTGGTCTTGACGATGGCGTTCGCGCTCGGCGCCGCGCTGCCATTGTTGTTCTTCGCACTGGCCGGCCAACGGGTGGCTGAGCGGGTGAGCGCTTTCCGGCGTCGTCAGCGTGAAATCCGTTTGGCGGCTGGAATCGTGACGATTCTGCTTGCGGTGGCGTTGGTGTTCAACCTGCCCGCATTGCTGCAACGGGCCATTCCCGATTACACCAGCTCGCTGCAAGACCAACTCGGCAGCGATCAGCAGATCCGGGAAAAACTTAGCCTTGGTGGCATTGTCACCGACCAGAATGCGCAACTGTCCAATTGCAGTAACGGCGGAACACAGCTCGAAAACTGCGGTCCAGCACCCGATCTCAAAGGTATCGTGGGCTGGCTGAACACGCCCGACGCCAAACCGATCGACCTGAAATCCTTGCGTGGCAAGGTCGTGCTGATCGACTTTTGGGCCTACTCGTGCATTAATTGCCAACGCGCCATCCCGCACGTTGTCGGCTGGTACAACGCCTACAAAAACCTGAGTTTCGAGGTTATCGGCGTCCACACCCCCGAATACGCGTTCGAGAAAGTGCCCGGCAACGTTGTCAAGGGCGCCGCTGACCTGAACATCACGTACCCCATTGCGTTGGACAACAACTACTCCACCTGGACTAACTACCGCAATCGGTACTGGCCTGCCGAGTATCTCATCGACGCCACCGGCACGGTGCGACACATCAAATTCGGCGAAGGCGATTACGATGTCACCGAGAGCCTCATCAGACAGCTGATCGGCGACGCCAGTCCCGGGGTCAAACTCCCAGCGCCGGTCGACGCGACCGACCGCACCCCGCGCCAACAAACCACTCCCGAGACCTACTTTGGCGTCGGCAAGGTGGTGAACTACGGCGGCGGCGGACAGTACGACGAAGGCACGGCAACCTTCGACTATCCGCCAAACCTTGCCGCCGACAGCTTCGCACTACGCGGCCAGTGGTCGCTGGATTATCAGGGCGCGACGGCTGAAAGCGATGACGCCAGTATCAAACTCAACTACCGCGCTAAGAACGTTTATGTTGTCGTCGGCGGAGCCGGGAAGCTCACGGTAACGCGCGACGGACAGTCCTTCACAGTGCCGATCAGCGGGCCGCCCACGTTACACCAGATCGTCGCTGATGAGAACGTCCAGGGTGGCACCTTGGACGTTCGCCCCGGCAAAGGCCTGCAGATCTACTCCTTCACCTACGGATGAATCAAATCACCAGCGATTGGGTAACCAGCCGTCCAGAGCCTTAGCGGCTCCGAATAAACAATGTCCGAAATGATGTAGACGGTGCAACGCCGTCAATGATACGACGAGGAGCCGATACGCGATGAAGCTACAGAAACGGTCAGTTGCCGTACCAGGTTTAGCGGCGGCAGCCATCGCTGCTCTTGGGGTGGTCACCGCCCCAACTGCCGGCGCGGCAGATCTGGTTGGGCCGGGATGTGCGGAGTACGCGGCCGCAAATCCCAGCGGGCCGGGATCGGTCGAGGGAATGTCGCTGGCCCCGGTGGCCGTAGCGGCCTCCAACAATCCGATGCTCACCACGTTGACCTCAGCGGTGTCGGGCCAGCTCAACCCACAGGTGAACCTGGTTGACACGCTCAACAATGGTCAGTACACGGTCTTCGCGCCGACTGACGCGGCGTTCGGCAAGTTGCCCGCGTCCACCATCGACCAGCTCAAGACCGATTCAGGTTTGTTGAACCGAATCCTGACCTACCACGTGGTGCAAGGCCAGCTGAGCCCGGCCAAAGTGGTCGGCCCGCACAAGACGCTTCAGGGTGCCAACGTGACCGTCAGCGGCCAGGGCAACAACATGAGCGTCAACAACGCTGGCGTGGTGTGCGGTGGAGTGCCTACCGCCAACGCGACGGTCTACATGATCGACACCGTGTTGATGCCGCCGGCGTAGCCGCACCTCTGCGAGCCGCTTGCTGACGGGTCCCCGGCCAGGTACTCGACCGTCTCGTTCCTGGCCGGGGCCAGCAGTCAACTTGAAGGCTAATGTTGTTAACAGGTGGCCTTCGAAACCGCTGGGTCATCGGTCTGGTCAACCCGGTGCCACGCTCCATACCAACGCGGGCGCAGCGGCGAGCATCGTGCTGCAGGAGCCGAACACAGGGACTCAACGCTAAGAACTCATTGAGGGGAACGGCGATGCTTAAACAGATCCAGACGGTCATCAGGTGCCTGACCGAAGCGGCCGGTTCCGTGGTTGGACTACGCTGCGGCACCGAGGAACCGCGCCACAGCAGCGAGCAGCTGACCGACGGCGTGGAGATTCGCCACTACGGCCCGCGGATCGCGGCAGAGACCACCGTGAGGGCGGGTGAGGAAGCTGCGCGCAACATCGGATTTCGCCGCCTCGCGCGATACATCTTCGGCGCGAACCACGCCACGGTCAAGATAGCCATGACGGCGCCGGTAGTACAGCATTCGGCTGGCGCCAGTGGTGAAAAGATCGCGATGACCGCGCCGGTCTCACAGCGGGCTGCGGCCGACGGGGTTTGGGTGATTCGTTTCTTCATGCCCGCTGACAAGACCATGGATTCGCTGCCCCTACCCGACGACTCGGAAGTCACGTTGGTCAACGTCCCGCCCGAAACCGTTGCAGTGCTACGATTCTCAGGAATCCCCACTGAGACCGCAGTCGCATCGCAGACCGCTAAATTGCTGCGCACCTTGCGCGAGCACGGATTCGCGTCGACCGGAACACCGGCGGCATGGTTTTACGATCCACCGTGGACCATCCCTATGTTGCGCCGCAACGAAATTGCTGTGCCGGTTACCGCCATCCCCTGAGCAGCGGTGCCGAATCGCGAGTTGGGCACCGACCATTTCGAGCTCGGCGAGCTGGTGGTCCTTGGCGCCACGGCGAAGCTGGCGTTCGAAAGCATCTGGCTGGCGAGGCGCGGCAGCCTCTGACGGCTCGCGCAGCGCACGCGAGTGACGATCTCAATCAGGCCAGCCGTTTTCCACGAGCGAGTCCGGCCCTCCGAATGCCCGCGTCGATGCAGCGGATGGTTGGCACGAGGCACGCGGCGACGGAGCTCACCACCATCGGTCCGCAACGCCGACATCTACTGTCGTCCAGGACGTTCGATGTCGTGAGCCGCGACTGGGCATTGTCTTATCCATGACGATGGTCATTGCTGCTCGAGTAGCCGTAGCGGATGCTGGCCGTCGACTGCCCCGACGAACGGGGGATGGATGCTGTAACCGAGCATGCGTTGGATGTCCGGAGAAACGACTTTGACGACGTCGGTCGGCACCGACAGCGTAAAGGCCTCGAGTGGTCGCAACCAGGGTTGGCAGTATTGCGCTGTCACCGCCAGGCGCGCCGCTGCTGAGCTGTTGGCGCCACCGCCGTGCCAGAGGGTTCCCAGGAAGAAAATGCACGAGCCGGCTGGCATGACGACAGGCTGGCCAACGTCGCTGGACGTCGGCCGTCGGTCATCCCAAAGATGGCTTGCCGGAATCACCCTGGTGGCGCCATTGGCAGCGGTGAAGTCGTCGATCGCCCAAATCGTGGCCGCCCCAAGGGCAGGGCGGGGCCTGGGAATCGGGTAGAAGGCATCGTCGAAGTGCAACAGTTGACTGGATTCCCCTGGCTGGATGTTGATGACCTGCAGTGCAGAGAGCAGGTAGTTGGGCAGCAAAAGTCGATCTAGCACCGCCAGGGCTCGCGGATGCTCCACCAACCGGTCGCAAACTCGGGTCTTGGTCAATACGCTGTACAGCCGCTGCGTGCGGTGTCCCTCGAACGAGTTGCGCCCGCCGTGACTGAGCAGTGGGGTCACCGCATCGCGGACTTGCCGACATTCGTTGTCGCTCAGAAGGTTTTCCCAAATGACGTAGCCGTCACGGGCCAGGGCTGCCAGGTCTGCGTTGACCAGGGCGCGATCCACCGAGGCGCCCGCGCTTGGCGTCCACCGGTAGCGGCCGGCCAGATCGCCGGACAAGTCGTCAAGGGTTGAAATGTCGCTCTTTACCCTCATGTTTCCCGAATCCCTTCGCGGGCAAGGCCGACCGCGCCGGCCACAAATATCCACACCTGATCGACAACCTCGTGGGCAGGTGGGCGAGGCGTTCGACTGAGCGCGAGCGTGCTCATGGCGTGGACGCCCGACAACGTGGCGACGGCGAGCAGGTGCGGATCTCGGTCGGCCGGCAGCTCGGCGATACGCTGAGCATGCTTAATGTTGTGCGCAGCGACGTTAGCCAGCTCCTGCAACAGGCGGGCGTTTTCGGCGACGACGGCGCCGTCACCCAATGGCCCGCCCAAAACCAGCGGGGCCAACGGCTCAGCGTAAAGAAACCTCAGCCAGTCGCGGATACGCTGGCGCTCCCGTCCGGCCCATGTCGGGGCCGCGTAGTTGCGAAATGTCACGGCAGTGCCCAGTCGGTGGTAGAAATCTTGGACCAGCGCGATCAGCAGCCCGGACCGGGTTCCGAAATACCGGTACGGCAGGCCGGCGCTGACCCCCGCCCGTCGCGCGACGGCGGCAACCTCTAGCTCTCCGGTTTCCGCCCATTCTGCGACGGCAGCGTCGAGCAAAGCGCGCTGCGTTGCCGACGCCCTTGATGTCGTCCCCACCGGCACGAATTCAAGCATAAGTTGAGTTCAGCTCAATAACTAGACCTGATCAGGCGCATCGTGCGAAATGTATTACATGGGTCGGCCAGGGACGATGAAACCAAGCGACAAATACAAGTAATTAGCTTCGCTTTGTATCAATTCAAGGGAGGTTTGCCAGATGTTGATATCCGGGCGGCCGTCCACGCCTATGCAATGACAGGGGCCTGGCGGTACAAGGAGTGCAGCTACGTCAATCGTGCCCGCTCATTCCGGTACGAACCGGCCGGGTCGATTTATACCGTTGCAGGTTCTTCGAGGAGCTGTTGGCTGCGTTTCCCTCATCGAGCTTACCGGCGAGCCGGTCCGGGTTCGGTTCAACCTGAACAATTCGTGCCAGCGCCTTCCCCGTCCGGCTAAGCGCGTGAGAGCACAGTGTCAGTGGCGTCGATGCGCCACGATTTCCCGCCTTTTTTGGGGGTGTAGGCAACGCCGCGGGAGTGCCATCTCTCCCCGGGCGCGGTGGTGGATTCAATGGTGAAGTGGCGCAAGACCGTTCGGAGCACAATGTCCATCTCCATGTTGGCGAAGGCGGCGCCTACGCAGCGTCGAGTGCCGCCGCCGAACGGAATCCAGGCGTAGGTTGACGGTTTGGCTGCTAGGAAGCGCTGTGGCTCGAAACGCTCCGGGTCGGGGAAAAGCTCTGCATCGTCGTGGATTTGGGAAATGCTGACGAGGATCGAATATCCGTGGGGAATGACCCAGTCGCCTAATTCAAATGCGGGCGCCCAGACGTGGCGACCGGCAATATCGATGACCGTTCTGGTTCGTTGCACCTCCAGGATCACCGCCTGCCGCACCGTGTTGTCGTCAGTGCCGGCTTCCGCGGACAGCGCAGCCAGCACCTCGGGATGGCGACTGAGCCGTTCGAACGCCCATCCCAAGGTGGCCGCGGTGGTTTCGTGACCGGCGCCTAACAAAGTGAGCAATTCGTCGCGAATATCGTTGCGCGACATGGGTGAACCGTCCTCGTAGGAGCTGCGCAGCATCAGCGCCAGCACGTCGTTTTGCCGCTCGAAATCGGTGTCTGCGCGCTTGTCGTCAATGAGTTTGTCCACGATGGCGTCGTACTTGCGGCGCTGTGCCACCAGCTGGCCCCACGGGGTATAGCGGCCATAGCTGCGCTTTGGAGCAGGCAGTGTTGCCAGTCGTGATCCCAGCGTGACCCACGGCGGCAGCAGCCTGCGCAGCTCGTCGAGTTGGTCGCCGTCCGCGCCGAAGACGGCTCGCAAGATGGCGTTGAGGGTGATGCGCATCATTGATGGCAAAGTCGCGAAGCTGCGCCCGTCAGGCCAGTCGGCGATCACGCGAAGGGTTTCTTCCTCGATGATGTGTTCGTAGGTCTTGATGCTCTTGCCGTGAAACGGCGGGGTCAGCAGCCGCCGGCGCCGTCGGTGATCGTCGCCATCGAGAGCAAACACCGAACCGCGTCCCAACACCCGGCTCAAGTTTGGCTGGATGTTGCCCAGCGCCTCGGGACTGGCGGTGAAGACCTGCTTGGCCAGCTGCGAGTCCGCGACCACCACCGAAGGGCCGTATACGGGAAGGCTGAGGGTGAACACCTTGCCGTAGTGGCGCGCCAGCTGCTGGGCTGTCCATCGTCGCGAGATCGAGAAAGTGATGCCTTGCAGCGCTTTTGGGATTCGGGGAGTCGGCGGCAAGGTGACTACAGGCGACTCGTTGGTGGCCGGTTTGATGGCAGAGATTGCTTGGTTCGTCACGGTGTTGCTCCCAACATCGGGATGGTACGGTGGTGTACCGGAGGTAAGAACCGACGGTACTCTGCCGTACCACGATGCCGCCATAGTGTCGACGCTCAGCAGGGCAATCGTGACAGGGGTGTGCGGCGAGGTTGTCGGCTGCGCCGCAACGGGCGTCAGCGCAAGATGGTGGATCGTGCGATCGGTTGTGGAGCGCCTCCGCTTCTTGATCGTGATTGCGGTGTGCGGTTTGGCCCTGACGACTGCGGTCACCTTGCTGTGGCCTTGGGGCGGGCCGTGGAACTCGTTGCGGTGTTAGCTGGTAGCGGTTGGCGGAGGATTCCTCGGTGATCACCCTGCTCGAAGTCGTGGACCTGTTCTTGGTGGCGACGGTGCAACTCATTGGGCTCTGGGCCTGTTTGAGCTCTTCGTGGCCGACCTTCACCTGCCCGAGTGGTTGACCGTGCATAACCTGGGCGATTTGAAGCGACCGATCATTCAGGTGCTAGTGGTTGTGATCGTGATCAAGTTCGTCGAACGCATGCTGATGACCGGTGCCCTAGACACGCTGTATTACGGCGCGGCCACCGCCGTCGTTACGCATCTCCCTTGCGTTGTTCATTCGCTTCGGCGAGCAGCAGGGCTGACGTCGCGGCGTACCTGTGTCAGGCGGACGAGTTGTTTAAGGCCAACGAGCCGTCGTTCGCGAGCGTGCGGGCTCGGAGCCGAACTCGCCGCCTGACTCATACCAAACTCATGCCGAAACTTATTGTTGCAAAGCGTTTTCGCTATCTAGCGTTGGTTTAGGGGGGCGACGCGGACGCCGCCACAGGACGTTAGGGAAGCGCCATGGACCTCGACCGCATCACCCACCCCCTAAGGTTGGCCAAGGGCTCACACCGGCCTGGATCGGGCAAAGGGTGCGCAATGAACGTCATCTCCTATATCAACGGCGATGCGCGGGTCAGCGATTTCCCCGCCTGCTCGGCTCGGCCGCTGGCTGCTTTCGTGCAATCGTGCAACGATCTGCTGGCCGGGCCCGGGGACTACCTGTCACCGCAAGACAGCATGCTCGCCCTTGATTTGGGCTGGCAAACCGTAGGAACCGCCGGCGTAGCCCGCAGCGTGGTGCATGCCTGGGTGGCTGACCTGCTGACCAGCCCGAGCTGGGGAGTGGTCCAGTATGTCCGGATCACCACCATGCAGGCGATATACGACATCGCTGAGTTGCACCGCCGCGCTGCCCGGGCCGACATGCCGCGCCCGGCCAGCTGGGAAGCCGCATATGACGTCGTCGTGGGCGCCGCACGCAGTTATGGCCCTGCCTCCACGCTTCCCGGAGCCCATGCCTTGCAGGCGGCCTGGCAATCCACCTTGCTCGCCGACGATCACCGCCAAGGGGCCCTCGATGCGGTGACCGGAAGCGCTGTGCGCGCTCATGCGCTTGCGACCGGTACTGCGGCCTCGGATCGATTCGCTAGGATCACCGGCTGCGCCATCGCCTCCTGGCGTCACCTGGCCAGCCTGGATGACCCCCATCGCTGCCGCGGAGTAGCCAACCAGCGATCCGTGCGACGAGTCGGGGCATAGCGGCGACCGGGTAATTACATCGCCCTGCGGGCGCGCCGGCTGCGGCCTGTGACGCCGAGGTAGATCGCGATCAGTACGACGGCGACGAGAATGCCGACCAGGAACGGAACAACCGCCCAGCCTCCCCCTTGGTTCTGGTAGTCGAACACGTTGTAGCAAATCCACGAGCCGATGAATGATCCGGCGATGCCGAGCAGGATCGTCATGAACACGCCGATGTCTTGCTTTCCCGGCATCACCCAGCGCGCGAGTGCGCCGATAATCAGACCACCGATGATCGCGGTAAGGATTGTCCAGAACATTGCCCACTCCTATCAGCCATGGCATCGATTCATGTCGAGGTTGTTCCCGCGATGGGGGTGTCTTAACCCGAAGTCCGCTACCGATTCGTTGACTCTGAGAAGTGACGACGCCACGACATTTGGACGGGTGTCGAATTGGCGCCGGCAGGGCGGGAAGGGCCTCGGTGCGGCTGTTTCTGCGAGAGAGGGAAACGAACGCGCCCGGTTCTGGAGCCCACTGGCATAGGGCTGGTGACTGCGGGTCTCGCCTTCGCTCTGCAGCGCGTGATCACCGCCGCCGCCGGCTACTTCGTCATCCCGCGCGGTGACACGTTCAACATCGGTGACCGGAGCACGATGGGTGGGGTGCGCGGAGACGTCATCGGCCTGGGCTTCATCAAGACCACAATTACAAAGACCGCCGGTACTGCAGGGCGCGGAGCCGCCGCAGTGGGTGACGAGCCGTCATTACACGGGACGCGTGGTGACCGTGACTAACGACAAGGTTTTCGACGAGCCCATCTACAACTACACCCGCGACTTTCCTTATCTGTGGGAGGAAATGACGATCCCGGTCACCTACCGGGCCGAACGTCACGCCGCCGAGCGGATCCTGCTCGAGGCGCCCGACATTCCGTCGCCGCCGGCGAGATGCCAGAAAATGCGTTAGAAAGTATGCGGCGCAAGTACTTCGTGCGCGACATCGACATCGAGCCCAAGGTCTATTGGCGGCTCACCGACAACTGGCTGGAGCTCACGGTCCGCTTCCTGCCGATGTCCACGGCGTGCGCGATGTCAAGGACCAGATGACCCGCGAGGTGCTGGACCGGCTCGACGCGGTGGGGATCGAAATCGCCTTGGCCACCTACGAAATCGTCGGGCTGCCGCCGGTACGGGTGAGATCTGCCGACTGAGCGATAGGTGCTCACGCCGAACCGCCTGCTGCGCTGCTCCTTTGGTTTCGTATCGCCGGCACGGGTAGGCCACCGCAGGTGGCATCTCAATCGGGAGGAGTTGTGTGTTGGCGGCGGCCGGCAAGAAACTCTCACTGACGGGGTCCGTGGCGCTGGGAACCGGGGTGATGATCGGCGCCGGGATCTTCGCCCTCGTCGGACAAGTCGCGGAGCTGGCCGGCTCGTGGGTGCCGTGGGTGTTTCTGGCCGGAGCGGTGGTGGTGGGCTTCAGCGCCTACTCGTACGTTCGATACTCCAGCACGGATCCGTCGTCCGGCGGAATCGCGATGCTGCTCAAGGCCGCTTACGGCCCCGGCGTGACGGCGGGCGTCTTCTCACTCTTCATGTACGTGTCGATGATCCTGGCGGAGGGCCTGCTTGCGAGGACTTTCGGCACATACCTGTTGCGCCCGTTCGGGCTGCAGGGCTCGGCCGTATGGGTCCCGGTTCTCGCCGTGGTGGCCATTGCCGCCGCCACGGTGGTCAACCTTGTCGGCAACAGGTGGGTCGAGCGTTCGGCGACAACCACTGCCGTGATCAAGATCGCCGGCATCGCCATGCTGGCCGTCGCCGGAATTGCTGCTACCGAAATGTCTTCGCTGAGTCGCGTGCTCACCGGTGGCGAGGACCAGACACCACCGCGTGACGGCTGGCTTGGCTTCCTGGCCGGCACCGTGCTGTGCATCTTGGCGTACAAAGGCTTCACCACCATCACGAACCAGGGCAACGACATCCGGAGTCCCAAACGCAACATCGCCCGGTCGATCGTCATTGCCATCGCCGTGTGCACGGTGATTTACCTGCTGTTGACCGTCGCAGTGGCGGGAAGCCTGTCGGTGCCCGAAATCGTCGCGGCCCGCGACTACGCCCTGGCCCGGGCCGCCGAGCCGTTCTTCGGCTCCTGGGGTGTTCGGCTCACTGTCGCCGTCGCGGTCGTGGCGACGTTGTCCGGGCTGCTGGCCAGCCTCTTCTCGGCGCGGCTCGACGACATGCTGCGGGACATGAAGCAAGTGCCGGGACTGCCCCAAGCGGTGCGTCGCCAGTCGCTGCTGATCACGGCGACGCTGGCGATGCTCACCGCCGCGTTCTTCGACCTGAGCCAGATCGCTTCGCTTGGGGCCATGCTGTACCTGTCGATGGATATCGCCATCCACTGGGGACTTATCCGCCGGCTGAGGGACGAGGTCGAGGCCAGGGTGTGGGTTCCCTGGGTGGCGATCGCGCTGGACCTGCTGGTTCTCGTCCCGTTCGTGATCATGAAATTTCGCACCGATGTTCTCACGTTAGTGATCACCGTGGTCGTCGTTGCGGTGATGGTCTTGGCCCAGTGGTTCGCCGTCCGTCGCCGCGACAGCCAGTCGACGACGGGGAGTCCCCGAAATGGGTAAGCCCTTGAGATGTGGTTTGATCCGTCGGCGGCGTTGGCCCGTGTTGTGCTGTGAGGAGGCGGCGCCTACGTGTGGCTGTGCTGGTTCTTCGCTTCTCGGGTACGGGACACTTGCCAAACTCAACGCCCTCGATCTGGTTGTCACCGTCGCGTTGGGTTCGACGCTCGCGACGATCGTGCTGAGTGAGGACGTCACCTCGGCGGAGGATTAGTAGCTCGCCGTCAACACTGTTCAAATTTGGGGCCGCCACGCATGGGCCAGCGCGGCCTCCACGGCTCGCCCCAGCCGCGCCAGATGGGCGTACTCGCTGTCATCGAACCGCTGTTGCGACACCGTGTGCCGGAGCCGGGCCAGTTGATCCGATATGGCGGTCTTGTGCTCGGGATCGGTGGCCGACCACGCAACCTCCTGCAGCAGCTCGAACAGCCTCGACAGCAGGCTGGGGTCACTTGCGCCGTATCGACGCGGCTGAGACACCGCGAGGTCCAACAGCTCGACTAGATCCGGGCGGCGAACGACCACCCGCATTACGCCCTGGTCGTCCGTGACGACCTTGGGTCCGAGCCGGCGTTGGACTAGTTCGCATAGCAGCGCCGCGCTGTGTCCCAACGTGTGGATAGCGGTGGTCGGGTCGTTCAGCGACGGCGACAATGCCCTGACCGCCACATCGGTCAACTGTTGCAGGCCGAAGGCAACATCTTCGACAGTGGTCCGCTCGTCGCTGGTTCGCACTGCGGCCCTCACGCGGTCGCCTAGGGATTTCAGCACGTCCCGATCAAGCCTGGCCGCTCCCTGGAGCGGCCAGGCGGATGCGATCGGTGTGCCGGCGACCAGCCATTCCCCGGGCGTGCGGAAAACCATTATCACGGCATCGGCGTGTTCGGCCGCGGACAGCAGGGAGTCCGAGTCGATGTTGTTCACGAAGCCGGTGGACCCTGCGCATAATTCCCTAGCCCACGCCGGGACAGCTGGCACGAATGCGGCCGGTTTATTGTCCCTGCCGGCAAACACCTCGTTTGCGGTCTGCGAGGCATCGGAGTGAACGGTGCTGATCAACGTTTCCACTCGGATCCCGCGCGCCAGGTGCGCGAGAAAGAACACCAGAAAGACGACGGCGGACAGGGCCAGAAGGTAGGCCATCGTCACCGACAGCTTCGGTACGAAAAGCCCGTTGCCGGCTGTGCCTTCGCGCACGGTCCGCAGAATCGTGAGCGCGTAGACGAAGGTTGCCAAGAACAGCGCGAGTGTGCCTTGCACGAAGCGGTCGCGTGCGAAGGTGCGCAATAGCCGAGGCGAGTACTGCCCGCTGGCCAGCTGCAGCGTGACGACGGTCAGCGAGAACGTCAGCGACGTCACCGTGATCGCTGAGCCGGCGATCGTGGCCAATACCTCTCGCGCCTCTGCCGCTCCGCCCCCGAAGAACAGATCCGACACGGCCGCGGGCATCGTGTTCGCCAGCGCGCTGTCCGCATGCGGCAGCACAAACCCGGCCGCGAGCGCGCTCATCACACCGGTCATCGGCAACGGCCACAGCTGCGTGCGCAACGCGTCGATTGCCGATACCCAGCTGCTCTTCGGCGTGTGCCGAGTCATCGCGGGGAGCCCGCCTACGGTGACCGTGTCATCCGGCGCGACCGTGCAGCAGACACCGCCGCGCCCACAATGAGTAGCGCTCCGACCGCGGCCAGCGTGATGGTCCAGATTCGCCGGTCCTGCAGCTCCATCTCACACAGCCGAGTGAAATTCACATCCGCGACAATCCCCCCCGGAACAGGGACATTGGCGGCGCCGCGGTCATCGTGCGCACGAGCCCCGGAGAAGTCGGGAGCTATCGGCGAACCGCAGCCGACCGTCTGCGCCTGCAGCGAGACTGAAACCGGAGCCACCAGACCCACGAGGCCGACCACCAGCGCCACCACACCACCGAACACGACCAACCGCCGCACCGTCACCGAACCGATATACCCGGTTCAGCCGAAACTATTCCCCGCGATCCAGTCTCTGCGACAAAATCGCCCTGCCCCTCCGACAACTGGACCGCAGCCAGTTGTTGGACACGCCTTAGGAGAACGTGGTCTGCGCGCAGGTGCTGGGCGAGGTGAGGTTGACCCCGGTGTAGACGACTTGGATGTGCGTGCACACGATGACGCCTACGTTGGTCATCGGTTTGCCGGTCGACCAACTCGTCGAATCGATGACGCCGGTCGTCTGGTATTTCTCCGGCGGGCCTTCGCCGAAGTAGACGGTGGTGATCACGTCGGACCCGCCTTCTTTCATGACCCGCTCGAACTGGCCTGTGGCGTGTGCATCCAGATAGGTCAGGCGGTTCGTTGGCCGGATCTCGGTGGTTTGACGGGCCCAGAGATCGGGCGGGAAGCCAGCCGGGCCGTCAGGCGTCCGCAGATTGGCCCCCGCGACAAAGTCGCAGCTGCCGTTCGAGTGGCAGTTCAGGACGGTATGCGTCTCCAGCTGGGTGACGTCATCGACAGGAAACAAGGTGGTGGCGGTGTTGCTCGCCGCCCGGGATAGCGGAGTGGTCACCGCAATCAACACTCCGGCGATCGCTGCGACTATCGGAGGACCGGCCACCAGCCGCTTCATCTCGCATCCTTCCGCCAGGATGAACATAGCGCCCGCGACTACTCGTCGTAGGTCACTTCTACCGAATCAGATTCCGGATGAGATTGACAGGCCAGAATGAGCCCGTCGTCGAGATCCTGCTGCTCCAGCACGTCGTTGACTTCCATGGTGACTTTGCCGCTGCGCAGCGTGCAGGCGCAAGCGCCGCAATGGCCTTCCCGGCACGAGAACGGCGCGTCGAGGCCCGCGGCCAGCAGGACATCAAGCAGCTTGGCGTTTCGTGGCCAGGACACAGTGTGGGTCTCACCGTCCAGCTCCACCACGGCGGTGGCCGGTGGCTCAGTGTCGTCGCCGCCGACATCCTCTAGTTTCACGATCGCGAACGGATCGGAATCCAGCGACTTGAACACCTCGATGTGTACTTGCTGCGCAGCAACTTTCAGCGCCTCCAGGGCTTGGCGCGCCGCGTTCATGAACGGACCCGGGCCGCAAATGAAGGCTTGCCGCGCGGTATACGGGGCAGCCAGCTGGGCCAGCGCGGTCGCGCTAGGTAGTCCTTGCAGCGACTCCAGCCAGTGCACCACCGTGAACCGACCCGGATACTTTTCTGCCAGCTTGTGCAGTGCGTCACCAAAGATCACCGAGCGGTCGTCGCGGTTGGCGTAGACCAGTATCACCTGTCCGCTGCCTTCGGCCAGCACCGACTTGCAGATCGACATGATCGGCGTGATCCCGCTGCCGGCGGCCAGCAGCAGGAAGTCGTCGTCGAGCGTTGTGGGCACAAAGTTGCCCGACGGTGCCAAGACATGAATTCGCATGCCCGGGTGCGCGTGGTCACACAGCCAGTTCGACGCGTATCCGTCCGCGGTTCTTTTGACCGTGACGGTGAGCGCGTCGTCGGTGAAGGGCGAGCTGCACAACGAGTAGCAGCGAGCCACCGAGCCGGTTTGGTCGCTAGGAACGCGCAGGGTCAGGAACTGTCCGGGCGCATAACGCAGCCGCTCCGGTGGGATAGCTGGATCGCTCGGCCCGTCGGGAACCGCGAACACCAGCGAGCACGCCTCGCCAGTTTCGGCGACGACCTCGGCAATCTGTAGTTCCAGGACGTGGCTGCCGAGCGGTTCGTCAGGGACTGCCTCGGTCAATACCCTGCCTCTCTGTTTTAACTAGAACATGTTATAGAAAACCCGATCCGCACCGCTACCAGCCGCAGGAATACCCTGCTCGACACAAATCGGAACGTGTTCTAGTCTTTCTCTAAGTTCAATTCGGTCGTCCACTCCGGTCGTCGAACAGGCCGCACTCCCAGGAGGCAAACGTAAGTGACGTCCATTCAACAGCGCGATGCGCAGGCGGTGTTGGCGGCCATCGATGATCTGCTGCCGCAGATTCGGGAGTGTGCTCGGGCGACCGAAGAACTGCGTCGGTTGCCCGAGGAGACCGTCGCCGCGCTTGAGGAGGCCGGCTTTTTCACCCTCTTGCAGCCCCAACAGTGGGGCGGTCTGCAGTGTGATCCCACATTGTTTTTCGAAGCGACGCGGCGGTTGGCGAGCGCATGCGGTTCCACCGGCTGGGTGGCGTCGATTATCGGTGTGCACAACTGGCACCTGGCGCAGTTCGACCAGCAGGCCCAAGAGGAGGTGTGGGCCGAGGACCCAAAGGTGCGGATCTCTTCCTCATACGCGCCGATGGGCGCCGGTGTCGTTGTCGACGGCGGCTACTTGGTGAACGGTTCGTGGAATTGGTCGTCGGGCTGTGACCACGCCACCTGGACGTTCGTCGGCGGCCCGGTGATCAAGGATGGTCGGCCGGTCGATTTCGGGAGCTTCTTGATCCCGCGCACCGAATACGCGATCGACGACGTGTGGCACGTGGTCGGCTTGCGCGGCACCGGCAGCAACACCCTGGTGGTCAAGGACGTGTTCGTGCCGCGGCACCGGTTCCTGTCCTACAAGGCGATGAACGACCACACCGCCGGGGGACTGCAGACAAATATCGCTCCTGTCTACCGAATGCCTTGGGGGACAATGCATCCCACCACGATATCGGCGCCGATCGTTGGCATGGCTTATGGCGCGTACGCTGCGCACGTGGAGCATCAAGGCAACCGGGTGCGGGCAGCGTTCGCCGGGGAAAAGGCAAAGGACGACCCCTTCGCGAAGGTTCGTATCGCGGAGGCGGCCAGCGACATCGACGCCGCCTGGCGCCAGTTGATGGGCAACGTCGGCGACGAGTACGCATTGTTGGCCGCGGGCAAGGAGGTTCCCTTCGAGCTGCGGGCCCGCGCTCGGCGTGACCAGGTGCGCGCCACTGGCCGCTCGATCGCCTCAATCGACCGGCTGTTCGAGGCGTCCGGAGCCACCGCGCTGTCCAATGACGCTCCCATTCAGCGGTTCTGGCGCGACGCCCATGCCGGCCGGGTGCACGCCGCCAACGACCCGGAACGCGCGTACGTGATTTTCGGTAACCACGAGTTCGGGTTGCCTCCCGGCGACACCATGGTCTAGGCCATGACCGCAACCGAGGAATTGACGTTCGAATCCACGTCGCGCTATGCCGCGGTCGACGTTGACGGGCCGTTGCGGCTGCACTATCACGAGGCTGGTGTCGGCCACGAGCAGACCGTGGTGCTGCTGCACGGCGGCGGCCCCGGTGCGTCGAGTTGGACGAATTTCGCCCGCAATATCGCGGTGCTGGCCAAGCACTTTCATGTGCTGGCAGTCGATCAGCCCGGGTACGGCCACTCCGCCAAGCGTGCTGAGCACGGGCAGTTCAACCGCTACGCCGCGTCCGCGCTCAAGGGGCTTTTCGACCAACTGGGCTTGGCCCGGGTTCCCTTGGTAGGTAATTCCTTGGGCGGGGGCACCGCGGTACGCTTCGCCCTTGACTACCCGGACCGGGCTGGTCGGCTGGTGCTGATGGGTCCCGGCGGGCTGAGCATCAATCTGTTTGCCCCCGACCCGACCGAGGGCGTCAAGAAGCTGTCGAAGTTCTCTGTCGAGCCCACCCGGGCGAACCTCGAGGCGTTCCTGCGGGTCATGGTCTACGACAAAAAGCTGATCACCGCCGAGTTGGTGGACCAGCGTTTCGAGCTGGCCAGTACCCCAGAGTCATTGGCGGCCACGCGAGCTATGGGAAAGTCGTTCGCAGGGGCTGACTTTGAGCTTGGCATGATGTGGCGCGAGGTGTACCGCCTGCGCCAGCCGGTATTGCTGATTTGGGGACGCGAAGATCGGGTCAATCCGTTGGACGGCGCACTGGTCGCGCTGAAGACCATCCCGCGTGCGCAGTTGCACGTCTTCGGGCAGTGTGGACATTGGGCTCAGGTGGAGAAGTTCGACGAATTCAACAAGCTGACGATCGATTTCTTGGGAGGTGCCAGATGAGCATCCGGTCGCTGGGCTATCTCCGGATCGAGGCCACCGATATGGCCGCCTGGCGTGAGTATGGTCTCAAAGTCCTTGGCATGGTCGAGGGTAAGGGCAACACCGAGGGAGCCCTGTACCTGCGGATGGACGACTTCCCCGCTCGCCTGGTGATTGTGCCCGGTGAGCGTGACCGGCTAGCGGAGGCCGGCTGGGAATGCGCCAATGCTCAAGGCCTGCAAGAGATCCGGAATCGGCTCGATGTGGAGGGCACACCCTACAAGGAAGCCAATGCCGCTGAGCTGGCCGACCGCCGGGTGGACGAGATGATCCTGTTCTCCGATCCGTCCGGCAACCCGTTGGCGGCCTTTCACGGCGCTGCTTTGGAGCACCGCCGCGTGGTCAGTCCGTACGGGCACCGGTTCGTCACCGGTGAGCAGGGGCTCGGGCACGTGGTGTTGACCACTCGCGACGACGCCGAGGCGCTGCACTTCTACCGGGACGTGCTCGGCTTCACGCTGCGGGATTCGATGCGGTTGCCACCGCAGCTGGTGGGACGGCCCGCTGATGGTGCGCCGGCTTGGCTGCGTTTCTTTGGCTGCAACCCCCGCCATCACAGCTTGGCGTTTCTGCCGATGCCGACGCCCAGTGGCATCGTGCACCTGATGGTCGAGGTGGAGAATTCCGATGACGTGGGCTTGTGCCTGGACCGGGCGCTGCGCCGCAAGGTGCCCATGTCGGCCACCCTAGGACGGCACGTCAACGATCTGATGTTGTCGTTCTACATGAAGACCCCCGGCGGATTCGACGTCGAATTCGGTTGTGAAGGAAGGCAAGTTGACGATCACGACTGGATCGCGCGGGAGAGCACCGCGGTCAGCTTGTGGGGTCATGACTTCACGGTCGGCATCACCGGGTCATCCCAAGGCTAGCCGCCGTACTCATGGCTGCCGCACCGATTGACCCGCGTACGTTCCGCAACGTGCTGGGCCAATTTTGTACCGGGATCACCATCATTACTACGGTGCACGACAACATTCCAAGCGGTTTCGCGTGTCAGTCGTTTGCAGCATTATCTCTGGACCCACCGCTGGTGCTCTTCTGCCCTACCAAAGTATCGCGGTCGTGGCAGGCCATCGAGGCCAGCGGCCGCTTCTGCGTCAACGTGCTGACCGAGAAACAAAAGGACGTCTCGGCGCGTTTCGGGTCTAAGGACCCCAACAAATTCGCCGGAATAGGTTGGCATCTTTCGTCTTTAGGGTCGCCCATCATCGACGGATCGTTGGCCTACATTGACTGCGCGGTAGCGTCAGTACACGACGGCGGTGATCACTTCGTGGTGTTCGGCGCGGTCGATTCGCTCTCGGAGGTCCCGAAGATCAAGCCTCGGCCACTACTGTTCTACCGCGGCGAGTACACCGGCATTGAACCCGACAAGACTACGCCGGCTCAGTGGCGTGACGACCTCGAAGCTTTTCTGACCGCCACCACCCCGGACACCTGGCTCTGATCGGTTGGCACCGCGCAGCCTGCCCAGGTCACAGCGTTACCCGTTGGGCGCCAGGCCAGATAGCACGAGCCGCAGGCGAATCGCAGAAAGTGTCCTGTGACTGAGAGACATTCATATCGATGGCGTGCGAGCCGTCTTCCTGGTGGGCGCGACAACTCACGGTAAGGACTCGCTGGGTGCCCAGATCTACCTGCTCGGCTTCGATGGTCAGCGCCACCACGAGGGTGAGTCCCGCGCCGGTGGGTAGGTAGAAGGTGAGGTCGCGGCTATTGGGTGAGCCGCCGTTAGCGACGACGTAGCCGTCACCGCTGGAATACACTGCCTGTCCGAGCATTTGGGTGCGTTCGAAGTGAGTGCTATCGCCAACCGCGCGCCACACCGAGAACCGCGTGTTGGGGCTCCCGTGAAAAATGCGCTGAGCCATCGGGATGATTAACTCCTGGCGGCCGTCCCCGTCGAGGTCCTGCAACCCGACTCCGCTCGGACTCGACGGCTCGAGCAGCTCATCGATCGTTTGGACGGCCGTGCCTGTGGTATCGGTTACGACGACCTTGGCGGCCCTGAGCCCCTGCGCTTCTGGCGTCGTCGAGTACCTGACGTCGAAATTCAGTCCGACGCGATCACCAGCGTGCAGCCGGCAGTCTGGATGGGCCAGTTGGGCGTTGGGATTGATCACTGCAGCCGTGTGCGGGCAGGCCGTCAGGTTTGAGGTATCGGCGACAGCCCTGGGACACAACGCCGCAGCGATAATGACCGCGATAACGGCGATAAGTCGTGTCGCAGAATTCATGCAGCTGCACAATACCGCTCCCGGCCGGGTTCGCCAATAAGGTATTGGATGCCACTTCTCGACTCGGTAGAAATCGAATCAGCAGGCTCATCCACTAGCCGGCATTCGCTACCGGAAAGCACCCACGGGCGTACCGTCTACGCTGCCGAAACGCCGTGTCGACCACGTTTACACCCATGCGTTAGGGCAGCCGGCTGTGTACAATGAGTGGACGCGCTGTGTACAAAAGTTTTACGTGCCAGAAATGGCTTGGAATGCCATACCGAGCTACACCGCTGATGGGTAATAGCGGACGTCCAGGAAATTGTCGTTATCTTTTCCAAAACCTGTTCCTATTGCGGTGTGGCGGAGTTAACATCTGGGTCGTTGCGCGTTACCGCCGATGTAGCGCCTGCTGAGAGCGCTGGCTTTCCTCCATCGCGCACAGCATGGGGAACCGGGACCACGGCACATCAACAACCACAGACCCCGCCGCGGGGTCCTAACCACAGATAAGGGTACGAAATGTCACTGCAAACAGCTGCATCTCGCGTCTCCGATCTTCGGAGTCGCGACGCGGCGGAAGAGGCCTGGCAATGGATTGTCGATCTCAAAGAAGCGGCAAAGTCGGATCGCTCGGGCGCTGAGACTCAACTCAATTCGATTTTCAAACTAGGCACCCCACCAACCGATCTGGACGGGCCGACCAACGGCATCCTCGTCATGACGACGACGAACTCCGTGCTCGACGCAGCCGTCCGGTTCGTCACGAGCCTATGGATGCCATGGCGCGGAAAAAGGTTTGACTCAAAGGGTCACACTGGCGACAACCGGATGATTTCGGGTGCGAGGCTTCCATCCAAACTACTGTGGCCGCTGTACAAGATGAAGGATTCAACCGACGGCAAACTCGCTTTCGACTTCAAGACCTACAACGATGCCGGCAAGGCCGATCCCGGCACCCAGGTCATGGTTATCGATTACTCCGAGGTCGAAGCCAACCCCCGTCTCATCATCCGGAGTATTCGTGACGAACTGGTCGAGGTGGTGCCCGGCACGTATCTTGGCAAGATCCTCTTCCGGCTACCCCGGGACCGCTACGAGATGATCGGTTTCTTTGCCCTGCGCACGTAGTCGCGCGTCCGCTCTCCAATCGTTCGTGTCGCGCTGGCGCCGCACCCGCGTCCGCGCGGCGAATTTTGGTGCGCCACAGCCATATCGGGCTAGCGGCTGCGTTCTGCGCGGAGCTGTGGCGTGAATATTTAGCTGACGGGTAGCCGAACGCGTGCACGCCCGATGGCTCGTCGTGGGAAATCGTGTTGACCAGCTACTATTTGGCGGCCCATGTTACGGGAGGTGATTGTACCGCTCAGATACGTTGTGCGTTTCCTACCACGCTGGCCCTCATCGATCGGGTAAATCGATCACTACAGGAGGTATCGAGGCGAAAAGGCGGAGCGACGTGACGCCGACGGGTCGACGGCGAATCGCGCCGGCAGTGGCGGCGGTGGCCGTGATGGCTTTCGTGCTAGTTCATCCGGTAGACGCCCGCATCGTTAGGGATTCGACCGCCAACCGGGTGCCTTTTTTGGCTCGGCGCGCTCACACTCGGTCGTCGGCCTCGGCGCCGGGGTGGTATCCGGGCAGTGCGAGCTCATTGCGCAGCAGTTCGGCGGTGCGCTCGGCGAACATCGAGATCGTTAGGAATGGGTTGACTCCAATGGCACGCGGGATCACCGACGCGTCGCAGACATAGAGCCCGTCGTAGGTGCCGCCGTCCGGGCGAAATACGCGCCCGGCGTGGTCCACCACACCGGCGTCGACGTTGTCGGCCGTAACGCACCCGCCCATGGGGTGAGCGGTGATCAGATGCTTACCCAGGAAACGCTTATCCCAGCGCGGGTTTTTGATGTACGTTCCGCCGATCGCCTCGACGGCCGGTTTCATGATCGCGTCCACGTCGCGATAGACGGCCTCCGTAGGCGCCCCCGGCCAGTCAATCCTGACCGTGCCGTTCTTGCGGAGGACCAGTTCACCGTCGGAGTTGTCGTGCACCATGATCAAGAATCCGAGTGAGTGGTTCATCGCACCGTGGGTGTTGAACATGATGTCGCGACGCCAGCGGTCCAGCTTCGACCGCCGCAAATCGCGATAGCTGGTGGCGGCCAATCCCATCAACCCCAACCGGAAGCTGTCGACCAGCGCACGGGGTAACGACACATCTTCCACGGTGAATCGCTTCCGCAAGTCGGATTGGTCGGCGCCGAAACGCATGAGGGCGGTGATGCTCGGCCCGCACGCCACATCGGATCGGGGCGGCCCGTCGGTGGTCGCCCAGGGCTGGGTGTCGGTCTGCATGTCGGTGTTGTAGGCGATAGCGAAGTTGTCGCCGTTGCCGCTGAAGTTTTTGCCTAGCCGCGTCGACAGCTTTAACCCGGCCTGACTAGAACGCATCAGGATCTCATTGCTGCCGAGGGTGCCCGCGGCGACAATGACGTGGCGGGTGGTGACGACGATCTCGCTGCCCCGGTGCTTTCCTTCTTTTTCGCTGGTGCTCCGAGCGATGACCCGCCACCGGCCATCGCCCGTCGGCTCGATGCGTTGAGCTTCAACGCCGCAGAACATTTCGACGCCGTGATGCGCGGCCATCGGCAGGTAATTCGTCATCAGGGTGTTCTTCGAACCGGTGTTGTCGCCAGTGCCGTCGCCGCCGTGATTGGGGCAGCGTCGCCGCTGCACGCCGTACTTGGTGACCCGATCTTCGGTGCTGACGGTGATGTCGAGCATCTGCAACTGAGCGCCCGCGTTTTTGGCGATTTGCGTAAATGCCTCAACCCGGCGCAGCGACACGTTCTCCGCATACGGCACGGCGCCGAGCATGCGGCGTGCCCGCGCAAAGTATTCCGCCAAACCGCCGACGCCCTCGCGCTGCTGCTCGACTAGCCGTTGAAACTCCCGCGGCCAGGACGCGAGGAACACTTCGCGATCGGGGACGATCGCCACGTTGAAATTGATCAACGACGTGCCCCCGAGGCCGTTTCCGCGGATCACGTCGATGGTCTTGAACCGGTCGATTTCGATTAATCCCAGTGGATTGGGCGGACGCAGTTCTGCCAGCGCCTCCTTCTCGGACTCCGGGAAGGTGCCGGTGCGATGTTCGGCTCCCCTTTCCAGCACCGCGATGTTGAGTTTGCCGTCCGCAGCCGCGTTCGCGATCCCGAGGCGCGCGGCCGGAATAGCGCCGCCGTAACCGGAACCAAGAATGACGATGTCGTACTCGCTGCGTAACGCATCCGTTGACCTGGCCAGAACCGTAGCTGTTTCCGTCATGACCGCCCCCCTCCGTCTCGGGGCGCTCGGCCCCGACGAGTCAGTAAATCCGTAGCGCAGCCTAAACCGCTGAAGATCATTACTGAATAGATTGCGCTGAAAAATCGCCTCAGTAATTGTCAAGATCATTTACATCGACGCAGCTGATGGTCTCTTGGTCCTGCGGTGACATCACCAAGGCCAGGATGCGCGAACTGTACGTCCGAATTGACAAGCTGCGGGAGATCGGCGCCAATGTCGTAATTGTCAAATTGATGGACAATAAATGATTATAACAATCAGATAACATTCACGATTCGATTCAATAACTGTTATCGTTGTTTTCGACGCGATCAATACCATCCGTTCATCACTCGTTCCGCTCGCCCTGATTAAAGGAATCGCCATGTCGTCTTTGTTGACAAAGCCAGTTTTTTTGGCTGCGTCGACACCGAATGCGCCCGCCTTCGAATGGGGTACGAACGCGCCCACCGGTGTGCGTGGAGCGCCGCCGAATCGCCGGGCCGGCCCGGGCGGAACACGATGAGTCTGGTCATTCCCCGAGCGGCTGCGCCGCAATCACCTGCCGCCGCGCCCTTGATGGCGGGCAGACCCGGCCGCGGCCAGCCGGTAGCGGCTGTGTTGATCAAGCCCTGGCGCCATGTCGTCGGCCAGGCCGACGCGTCGTTGCAGACCCTCGGCCGCTTCGTCGAGCTAGCCACGCAGTCCATTGCCTACCTGATCACCGACGTGATCCGGCTGCGCCATCCCTGGCGCGACACCCTGCACCAAGCCTCCTTCATCGTGGGGGTTACCGCGATTCCGGCGTTGCTGATCTCCATCCCGTTCGGGGTAATTGTCGCTGTTCAGGTGGGCAGCGTTATCCAGCAGGTGGGCGCGACGTCGATTTCCGGTGCGGCCGGTGGCCTGGGTGTCATCCGTCAGGCCGCGCCGATCGTGGCCGCCTTGCTGCTCGGTGGCGCGGCTGGCTCCGCGGTTACCACCGACCTCGGCGCTCGCAGCATCCGCGACGAAGTGGACGCGCTGCGGGTTATGGGCATCGACCCGGTACAACGACTCGTCACGCCGCGGCTGGCGGCAATCATTGTGGTGGCCCCGCTGTTGTGCGTCTTCATCATCTTCATGGGCCTCTCCGCGGGCTACGTGATCAATGTGGGATTCCAATCCGGCGTTCCCGGTAGCTATATCGCCTCCTTTGGGTCGTTTGCCACCGTCGGAGATGTCGTCATTGCGTTGCTCAAGACCTGGCTGTTCGGGGTGATCGTGACCCTGATCGCGTGCCAACGTGGTCTGGAGACTCGAGGCGGCCCCCGCGCGGTAGCCGACGCGGTCAACGCGGCTGTCGTCCTCGGCGTGGTCACCGTTTTCGTCCTCAACCTGGTGATCACTCAACTGGTCTCCATGTTCATGCCGACGAAGGTGGGCTGATGGCTGGGTATACGGCGACGCCGTCGCGGCATTTGCCTTTTGGCTTGGGTACCGCGCTGCGGTTCTCGTGGGCGGCGGCCCATCGAGGCGGCTCGGTGTTCGAGCGCCTCGGGCACCAGGCCACCTTCCTGGCCCAAGTACTTAGCGCGATTCCGCGAACCGTCTCGCGCTACCGGCGCCATACCGGAACGCTTCTGGTCGACATGATCTGGGGCAATGGTTCGCTGATCGTCGGTGGCGGGACCATCGGCGTACTGGCGTTTATGGGCGCCGCGATCGGGGGTTCGGTCGGAGTCGAGGGGTATGCCGCTCTAGACATGGTCGGCATGGGACCGCTTACCGGATTCATTTCCGCCTACGCCAACACACGAGAGATGGCACCGATGATCGCGGCCATCGGGTTTGGTGCCCAAGCCGGCACCCGGATGACCGCCGAAATCGGCGCCATGCGGATCTCAGAGGAAATCGACGCGCTGGAAGCCCAAGGCATCCCGTCCATTCCGTACGTGGTGACGCCACGCGTCATCGCCGGGATGATCACCATCATTCCGCTGTACCTGTTGGCCCTGATCTTGAGCTATGTGTCTTGTGCATTGGTGGTCAACGTGCACGGCCAATCGACAGGTACGTACTCCCACTACTTCGACTCATTCATCCAGCCCGCAGATGTGGCCTGCTCGGTGGTCAAAGCGACCATCTTCGTGGTGCTGATCGTCGCAATCCACTGCTACGAAGGCTATTACGCCGCCGGTGGCTCCGAGGGGGTCGGGCAGGCTTCGGGCCGCGCGATCCGCGCCAGCCTGGTCACCGTCGTCATCACCGACATGGTCCTCACGTTGTTGTTCTGGGGCAACAACCCCGGTCTGAGGTTGTCGGGTTAGGTTATGCGGGCACCCAGTTCACACGCCTTACGCATTCGCGGCCTCGCTGTGGCCGTGGTGCTGACCATCGTGGGCACCGCGCTGTATCAGGCGGCCCGAGGCAGTTATGACGACACGTTCAAGCTGACCGTGATCGCCAACACCATCGGCGAGGGCCTGGCGCCGGGCGCCGAGGTGAAGTTCCACGGCCTGGCCATCGGGTCGGTCAAGACACTGGAATCGACCGGATACAACAAGCAGCAGATGACGGTGCTGCTCGACCCGCGGCAGGCCCGGGCACTGACCGTCGACACCGTAGCGAGGTTTACCTCCTCGAACGTCTTCGGTACCGCCGCAGTTGAACTCGTCAGCGACGGCACCGGACCCCCGCTGTCCGCGAATCAAACCTTGGTGCTCCGCAACGACGTCGAGGCAGCTTCGGTCACCGGCCTGCTGCGTCAGGGGCAGCGACTGAGTCGGATCTTCGACACACCCGAGTTCGAGCACGTCATCGAGGTGCTACGCCGGCACGCCGACCTGATCGAGCCGGCGGCCAAGGCCGGCTTGGATTTCGCCAAGATCCTCGCCGACTCCCAGACCGTGCCCTTCTCCCAATCACTTTCGGTGCTGGGATCGTTCGTCAACGGTCTGGGTGACTCCCTTCCCGTCGTCGGCCAGACCGGCGGCCTGCTCGACGCGCTTGACCCGCTGGTCGTGCCGGGCGGCGTCGACCGCACCACTACGGTCATGCGCCAAACCGGCCAGCTGCTCCGGGATGCCGGACAGATCTCCCTGCAGCACCACCCCTGGCTCATCCAGCTGCTCGGCGCGATCATGAACATCGAGATCCCGACCATGTACGCATTGGGCAGCCTGGCGCCGGCTTATGACCGGCTCTCCGGCCTGTTCGATCGCACCAGCACTGCCTTTTCGGTTGTCGACGGCGAGGTGCGGATGCGCGCCGAGGTCACCTTCGACACGTCGCCGGGTGCGCCCGTGCCAGGGGGTGGCCGGTGAGGAAGGTCTCCAGATCAGCGTTTTGGCTGACCCTGTTCACCACGGTTGCCACGGTGTGCGCGGTCATCGTGCTGACCGCCCTGCGCAGCCCGGTCAACGGATCTGTCGTGCGCTACACCGCGACCTTCACCGACGTATCGGGACTCGATGTCGGCAACGACGTGCGCATCTCCGGAGTGCAAGTCGGCAAGGTCCAGGCCGTCCGGCTCGAAGGCCGCACCGCCAAGGTCGACTTCACCGCGCTCAACGAGCATCCGGTGTATCGGAATACCGTTGCTGCCGTGCGCTTTCAGAATCTGCTCGGACAGCGCTATGTAGAACTGGTGCAACCCGCCGCGCCGGGCGAACGGCTGCCCGCGGGATCGGCCATCCCGATCGGACAGACAGTTCCATCGTTCGATATCACCAAGTTGTTCAACGGATTTCGGCCGGTATTCACCACGCTTGACCCTGCCCAGCTCAACCAGTTCGGCGAGAACCTGCTGCGGATGATCCAAGGTGACGACACCGGAATCGGCCCGGTGCTACGCGATCTGGACGCCATCTCCAAGTTTGCGATCAACCGCCAAGCCGTCATCAGCGTGCTCGTCCGCAATCTCAGCGAGATCTCGCGTGACTTGGGCGGCAGGTCGCAGCAGCTCTTCCGGCTCATCGCCTCGCTCAACGGTCTGCTGTCGACCTTTACCTCCAGGGCCGACGAGTTTCGCACCTCGATCGATGTGGAATTGCCGCTGCTGCGCAGCCTCGTGCACATTCTGCAATATGCCGAGCGCTCCTTCGACGGATCGACGGTGCCGCTCTACGACATGACCAGCCGAATGTTCCCACAGACGCCCACTATCATCGCCGGCCTCTCCCTGGTGCCCGCGCTGATCCAGGGCTTGCGGGACTGGCTGGTTCGCGACCAGCAGGCCACGCCGACCTTCACCTGCTCCCACGGCCAAGTCCACCTTCCTGGCATCGGGCAAGTGTCATTCGCGCAACAGGATTTGGTGGTGTGCCGGTAATGATCTTCGGCAGATACCATCGCGCACTCCACGAACACGCGGCGGCGGCCCGCAGCCGTCGGCTCGGGATGATCGGCATCGTCGCCATCGTGGTCGTGCTAGCCACCACCGGGGTGGCCTACCTTAATCCGACTGGGCAGATCAGCTATACCGCGAACTCCGCCAACTCCGGGGGCCTTCGTGTTGGCGACGACGTCCGTATCGCCGGCGTCCCGGTAGGCAAAGTCACCAATGTCCGGCTGAACCGGACTGTCGTGGAAATAACCTTCGAAGTCAAGCGATCGGTCGTCGTCGGCTCGCAATCCACCCTGGACGTCAAGTTGCTGACCCCGTTGGGCGGGCACTTTGTGGCGCTCGAGCCGCAAGGCGGACTGCCGCTGGGCCACAATGTGATTCCGCCGCAACGGGTTAAGACGCCGTTCGAGGGCAACGACATGATCCAGGAGGTCACCTCGTTCCTCAAGGAGGTCAACGGCCAGGTCATCCACGACACCTTTACCGAGCTCGCCTACGCCACCAACAAGTATCCCAATGCGCTGCGGGACATCCTGCAGTCCGCAAACGAGTTGACCGCAACGTTGAGCAAGATGAACGACGACTTCCATCGCGGTATGGACTTCGTCAAACATTCCAGCAGCGCCCTGGTCTCGGGTCGCAAACAACTCGTGGCGTTGCTCGAGCAATTTACGTTGGTGGGACAGCGCTATACCTCCAAGTCCGTCGACATCATCGAGTTCTTTGCCCTGCTATCCGAGCTGACCCGGATCACCGACCGCATCATGGTGTTCTACAGCCGCGAGATCGCGCCCACCGTCAACGGAATCGACGATGTTATCGACACTTTGGTTGCCCATCCGGAGCGGGTCGGCCAGGCCGCCGAGGGCCTGGGCCAGATTCTCAGCATCGTAGTGCCGATGCTCAGTGGCAACGGTGTCGTCGTCGACGAGAGCCACCGATCGGTGCCCGGCCAGGACCTGTGTCTTCCCAGCATCGTGCGGCGCTGCTGAGATGACGAAAAAGCCTATCCTGCTTGCCTGCACGGCGATCGTCGCAGTCACCGCTGTCGCTGTGATCGGCACCAAGATCGCGCTGCCGAGATTCAACAGCAACCGGGCCCTGTGCGCCGAATTCACCGATGCCGCAGGACTGTATCCCGGCAACAAAGTGCAGCTGCTAGGTATCGACGTAGGCTCGGTGACCGCGATCACCAACATGCCCGATCATGTTCGAGTCGACTTCACCGTCGCCAAGGAACTCGATTTGCCAGCCGATGTGGGCGCGGTCACCTACTCGCAGTCGGTGATGAGCGATCGGCATGTCGAGCTCACCAAGACCTATGCCAGCGGCCCCAAGTTCACCGGCCCGCACTGCATCAAGCTGGAATCCACCAAGACACCGATCGGCGTCAGCGAAACATTCTCTGCCGTCGACAAACTCGCCACCGCCATCGTGGGATCCGCAGACGGGAAAAACCCTTCGGATTCGCCCGGCGCGCAAGCCATCAACGACAGCCTGCAAGCAGCAAGCCGTTCGTTGGAGGGCACCGGCGGACAACTCAACCACACGATGCGAGACCTGGCAGCCGTTATCGGCGACCCCTATCAGGCCGACGTTGACGCCCGCCAGCTCGTCGAGAACGGCGAGATCCTGACATCGACGTTGCTGCAACACTGGGACACCATCTCCTCAGTGATCCACACCCTGCCCGAAAGCCTGAAAATGACGCAGGGGCTCGCGGACGGCTTTGCGGCTGCGCTCGACCATCTGGCGCACGCGCTGCCGATCCTGATCGATGCGTTGAATCGGTTTGCGCCGCGGGTCTATCACAACATCACCGACAAGCTGATCCCATGGATCCGGGATATCCTCAACGCCTACACCCCGCACATCGTGGGCTTCATCAATGCCTTGCCGCCGTTGACCAACTGGCTCGCCTCGAAGTACGAACCGGCTTGGGGTACCCACAACGTCACCTACATCCCACCGCAAGTTGCGCTTTCACCATCGCAGGCCAGCGCCGTCTGTAGCGTGCTGCGGCAACGGAACACCCCCGGCAGCGAGGCAGCATGTGCGCCCGGTACCGCCTCCGACCCAGTCACCCTCGGCTTGACCGATCTCCTCCTGGGGGCTGCGTTGCCATGACCCGACCAACCTCACGCACACTGCGGGCGCTGCTCGGCGCCCTGCTCATCAGCCTGGTGGCGGCGTGCTCACTGGACCCGACCCGGTTGCCGGTACCCGGTTCCTATGTCCCGGGGGACAAGTACACCATCAAAGTCGAATTTTCCAGTGTGCTCAACCTGCCGGCCAGGGCCAAAGTGGACTTCGGTGGCATACGCGTTGGCGTCCTGGACCGAGTGAAGCTGGTCGGCAGCACGGCAGTCGCCTACGTCGACGTGTCCAGCAGTGTCAAGCTGCCGCAAAACACCCACGCCGAACTGCGTCAGGCCACCGTGCTCGGCGACATCTACATCGCCCTGCTGCCACCGGAGCAACCAGTCCCCACTCCCTTACACGACGGTGACACCATTCCGTTGCACAATACGGTCCCGGCCGACAACGTCGAGGACATCTTGCGGGGGGTGTCGAACCTGGTCACCGGCGGTGACCTGAACACGTTGCAAGAAACGGTGATCAACCTCAACAAGGCGTTCCCGAAAGACCCGGCCGAGCAGGACCGGATCCGGGCGAAGCTGGCCGGAGTGCTGCACGACCTGGCGGCTAACCAGGATGCGATCGACAAAATCCTTTCCAGCACCCAGAACATCAGCCGGGGCCTGATCACTAATACGGGAGCCTTGGACCGACTGATCACCGAAGGACCGGGCAAGCTGGACGCGATGTCGCAAGTGTTACCGGACATCATCGAGCTGGCCGTCGACTTCCAGGACCTCGGCCGCAGCGGCGCGGAATTGCTGGTGCCCAACACGTCTGACTTCATCCAGATGCTTTCCTACATCACGCCGCTGGTCGGCTCCATGGCGGCAGCTGACACCACGGTGCCGGTGGTTGCCGACAAGCTGGTCGGATTGATCCGGGACAAGCTCGTTCCGTTCTTCGGCAATGGCGGGCCGAAATTCAGCGTCTCTGCAGTGCATTCGCCACGTGGCAACCCGGGGGTAGGTGATCCCGCCGACAAAGCCGACCAAGCGATATCGGCGATGCGAACGATGGGATTGCTGCCATGAAGTTCAATGCCGCAACCACTTTGGTGATCCTGGCGGTCATCACTGTGCTCGGCGCAGCCTATTTGTCGCTCGGCGTGCTCGATATCAATCCAGCCGCACAACCCACCCGGATCACTCTCTTGCTGGACAACTCGGGCGGACTACTGCCCACGTCGCAGGTCACGATGCGCGGTATCCAGGTGGGCCGGGTGACGGGAATCCGAACCACGCCGACCGGACTGAAAGTGTCGATCGACCTCGACCCGGCCCATCCGATTCCCGCGAACAGCGTGATCAGTGTGCAAAACCTTTCCCTCGTCGGGGAGCAGTACATCGATTTCAAGCCGAAACATATTGCGCCGCCATACTTCAGCGAGGGCACGGTGATACCGGCTGATCGGATCGCGGCGGCGGTCACGGTCAGCGATCTGCTCGCCCGGGCTAACACGTTGCTGGCGGCGGTGAATCCGAGTTATGTCCGCACCATCGTCACCAACGTCTCACAAGCGCTCGCCGGCAGCGACGCTACCCTGGATTCGCTGGCCACTTCGGCGGGGTTGGTCGCCAAGATGGAGTGGGAGAACAGGCAACTGTTGGCAACGCTGTTCAACAATGTCTCGACGATGACGAACGGCCTGGGCGACCTGCACGCCGGTGAGGTGCTGAGCGAGGCCGGCACCCTCACGCCGGGCGCGGTGCTGGCGCTGACCAGGCTGGTACGCGACACCGACGAGTACACCCACATGCTGGACGGAGCCCTAGCGCCGGGGGCGGCACTGCCCACACTGGTGGCCAACCTCGGCCAGTACCTGGACATGTTGTCCGGACCTCTGAGTACCTTCGCGACAGTCCTCGAGCCGGCCACCGCGCCGCTGCGCGGTTTCAAGGTCGACGCCGGGCATTGGCTCGATTTCTGGGAGTCGACCTGCAACGACAACGGCGGACTGCGCGTGCAAGTGAACGTGCCGGAATGGCACCAACAGTGAAGGATCACCGATGACCACGGACACCATCTGCGAGGCCGAATCGCCGGACCTGGTCGAGGATGTCGAGCAAAGCGACGTTGCCGGCGATAGCGGTCGCCGCTGGCTGCCACGGCCGCCACGGCTGCGGTTTCGGCCGAAGCGGCCATGGCGCTGGGTGTCGACCGTCGTTGTCACTACGGTGCTCGGCGGTGGTGTATTCGGGTTTGCTAAATACCGCGAGGTGGCCGACGAGTTGGCGGCGCTGCGCGGGGCCCAGTCCGATCGGGCCACAGCGGCCAAGCTGGCCAGGGATTACGCGCTGAAGTCGCTGACCTACAGCTTCGAGGACCCGGACGCCTTCTTCCGGTCGGTGGAGAGCGGTGTTTCGCAGGCGCTGCAGGACAAGTACGTCAATGCCACCGACCTGCTCAAGGGCGTCATGCTGCAGGCTCAGGTCACCTCCACCGGCGAGGTGCTGGCCACCGATGCGGTTGCCCAGCCCGGCCAGGTGTACCAGGTGGTGGTTTCGGCGGCCCAGACCACTCGCAACCTGCAAAATCCGGAGCCGCGAGTATCGCTCATCCTGCTGCAGATCACAATCAACAAGGTTGGCGAAAGTTGGCAGGTCTCCGATATTGGCCCTAAGACCGGCAGCCATGCGCCGAACGCAGGGCCGTAGTGCTGCTCGAATTATCCGCGAGCGTAACGCTACTGCGTTATTCCGCGTGATTTTTCGCGCTGGCGTTACGCTCGTGGACCCCGAACGGCGAGCGATGTGACTACAGTGGTCAGGGTCGACACATCGAGACGTTCAAGAGAGTAGAGCTGTGCAGGTTCGGCGCTTCGGCGAGCTGGAGGCGGTCATTATGGACCGCGTATGGAAGCGTGGTGAGGTCGTCACCGTTCGCGATGTGTTCGACAACTTGGCGCATGATCGCCAAATCGCCTACACCACAGTCATGTCCACCATGGATAACTTGTACCGCAAAGGCTGGCTACAGCGTGAGCGGGCGGGAAAGGCATTTCGCTACTGGTCGACCATGACCCGCGAGGAACATTCGGCCCGACTCATGCGAGACGCCTTCGACGCCGGGGGAGATTCCGACTTGGTGTTGACGTTTTTTCTCAAGCAATTGGACCAGGACGAATCAACACGGGTTCGCGACGTGCTGCGCCGGATCATCGATCGGCATGAATCGTGAACGTGGCCCTGCTGTTGCTGGGGTATGGCTCGGCGTTGACCTGGTTCGGCCCGCTGCTGCTACGCCGGGTCACCGGCACGGGTGTGCATCCTCAGCTGGCCGTGATGGGTTGGCTGACCATGGTCTGTGCAGCGATAGCCGCGTGGGGTGCTGCGCTGGTGATATTGGGCATCGCCGTCGTGCACAGCGTGGGGCGCCACCGGACACTGGCCTTGTGCTTGGAGACGTTAGGACTCACCGGCCAATTGGGATTGCCGCATGCAATTGCCTCAGCGCTGGCGATCTGCCTGTTGTTTGCCGGCCTGATAACCACCGCTGTCGTCTGTTGGCGTATCGGCAATCACCTGCTCAGGCAAAGAACACGCAGTCGCCTGCATGCAGCGACTGCTCGGGCGATCGGCGGCGTCGGCGCCTGGCCGAACGTGGTCGTCGTCCCGGCGCCGCAACCAGTCGCATACTGCGTAACTGGTCGACCCCACGCACTGGTAGTGGTCACCACCGCCGCTCTGGGCCGGCTCGACGAGCAGCAGCTAGCAGCTGTGCTGGCCCACGAATATGCGCACCTGGCAGGTCGTCACCATGACCTGCTCATGGCGCTGCGTGCTATTGCCGCCAGCCTGCCACGACTTACCTTGTTCTCCGCAGCAGCCGACGTGGTGGCAGACCTGCTCGAGATGTGTGCTGATGATGCTGCGGTGCGACGCCACGGGAAAATAGCGCTGGTGCGTGGACTACTGGCACTGACCGCGCCGCCGGCGATGGCCTCAGCGGCGCTGGGAGCCGCCGGTACCGCGACGCTGGCCCGGGCCACCCGGCTCGCT
>NZ_VTZN01000001.1 GCF_008370645.1 Mycobacterium simiae | reverse complement strand
GCTGAAGCTGATACAGGGGAGCTGGACAACATGCTGCTGGATGGCCGTTACCTGGTCCAGGCCAAGATCGCCAGTGGCGGGACCTCGACGGTCTACCGCGCTCTCGATGTCCGCCTCGACCGCCCGGTAGCGCTGAAGGTGATGGACGCGCGCTATGCGGGCGACGAGCAGTTTCTCACCCGTTTCCAGCTCGAGGCCCGCGCCGTCGCCCGGTTGAAGGACCCCGGCCTGGTCGCGGTCTACGACCAGGGCCTAGATGCCCGACACCCGTTTTTGGTCATGGAGCTCATTGAGGGCGGCACGCTACGCGAGCTGCTGTTCGAACGCGGTCCCATGCCACCCCACGCCGTTGTGGCCGTACTTCGCCCGGTGCTGGGCGGGCTTGCCGCCGCGCATCGAGCGGGTCTGGTGCACCGCGACGTCAAACCCGAGAACGTCCTGATCTCCGAGGACGGCGACGTCAAGATCGCCGATTTCGGGCTGGTCCGCGCCGTCGCCGCCGCCGGAATTACTTCTGCCAGCGTCATTTTGGGCACCGCAGCCTATCTGTCTCCGGAGCAGGTTCGCGACGGCCACGCCGGCCCACGCAGCGATGTCTACTCGGCCGGGATCCTCACCTACGAGCTGCTGACCGGACGTGCTCCGTTCACCGGCGACTCGGCTTTAGCGATCGCCTATCAGCGGTTGGATAATGATGTTCCACCCCCTGGCACTGTCATCGGCGGTGTCCCCGAACAATTCGACAACTTCGTGTTGTGCGCGACCGCCCGCAATCCCGCTGACAGGTACGCCGACGCCATCGAAATGGCGGCCGACCTCGACGCAATCGCTGCGGAACTGGCGCTTCCGGATTTCCAGGTGCCCGCGCCACGCAATTCGGCTCAGCACCGCTCGGCGGCACTGCACCAGAGCCCAATCACGCAGCAGCCGCGGCCCCCGGTTCGCAACCCGACCCGTGAGCTGACCCGCGAGCCTGACAACTGGTTGGAGCCGGCCCCACCAGTCCAACCGGGCTCAGAACCCGGAGAATTCGAATACCAGCCGGTGGCGGGCCAATTCGCCGGCATCTCGATGGACGAATTCGCTTGGGCCCGAGAGCGTTCCCGCCGTATGGCGCTCATCTGGGTAGCAGTGATATTGGCGATCACCGGTCTGGTCGCGACCGTTGCGTGGACGATTGGCAGCAATCTGAGCGGACTGCTGTAGAGGTTGCGCGTCTTCTGCCGAACTTCCTGAGCGTGCCATCCCCTACGAAAGAATCAGTCGCGCAACATCTCCGCAACCAAGAACGCCAGCTCCAACGACTGCTGGGTATTCAGCCGCGGATCACAGGCGGTCTCATAGCGCCCAGCCAGGTCGGTTTCGGAAATATCTTGCGCGCCACCAAGACATTCGGTGACGTTCTCCCCGGTGAGCTCGACGTGGATGCCGCCGGGGTGGGTGCTCAGGGCGCGATGCACTTCGAAAAAGCCCTGCACTTCATCGACTATGCGATCGAAATGCCGAGTCTTGTACCCGGTGGATGACTCGTGGGTGTTGCCGTGCATGGGATCGCACTGCCAGATCACCTGGTGACCGGTGGCCTGCACTTTCTCCACGATCGGCGGGAGTAAGTCGCGTACCTTGTTGTTGCCCAGCCTGCTCACCAACGTCAACCGACCCGGCTTGTTATGCGGGTCGAGTCGCTCGACGTACTCGACGGCCAGCTCGGGGGTCATCGTCGGGCCAATCTTGACCCCGATCGGGTTGGCGATCACCTCGGCGAACGCAACGTGCGCACCCTCGAGTTGTCGGGTCCGCTCGCCGATCCACACGGTGTGCGCCGACAGGTCATACAGCTGCGGCTGCCCATCAGGGCTTTCCGCAAGCCGTAACATGGCCCGCTCGTAGTCGAGCACCAAAGCCTCATGGCTGGCATAAATCTCAGCGGTTTGCAGATTGCGGTCGGCCACCCCGCAGGCACTCATGAACCGGAGGCCACGATCGATTTCGGTGGCCAGCGCCTCATAGCGGGCGCCGGCCGGCGAGGTCCGAACGAATTCCCGGTTCCAGTCGTGGACCAGATGCAGCGACGCCAGACCCGACGACGTCAAGGCTCGCACCAAGTTCATCGCTGCGCTGGCATTGGCGTACGCCCGCACCAGCCGCGACGGGTCGTGCTCGCGCGCCGCGGCGTCCGGGGGGAAACCGTTGATCATGTCGCCGCGGTAGGACTTCAGGCCGAGCGCGTCGACATCGGCAGAGCGCGGCTTGGCGTACTGACCGGCGATGCGGGCCACCTTGACCACCGGCATGCTGGCGCCGTAGGTCAGCACCACGGCCATTTGCAGCAAAGCGCGGATGTTGCCCCGGATGTGAGGTTCGGTGTTGTCGGTAAACGTCTCTGCACAGTCACCGCCTTGCAGCAAGAACGCCTCGCCCTTGGCCACCTGAGCCAACAGTTCCTGCAGCCGGACAATCTCGGATGGCACCGTCACCGGTGGCACGCTTTCCAGTACCGTACGCATCGCCATCGCCTGGTCGGCGGGCCAGCTGGGCTGCTGGGCCGCCGGCTTGGCCAGCGCGGCATCCAGCCGGGCCCGCAAATCGGCAGGCAGCGGCGGCAACGGCGGCAGCTGGTCGATCGGGATGTCGACAGTCCAGTTCATCGGTACATGGTAACCGGGTTTGGTCGGGGCTGATCAGGGCGAACGTTGCCGCTACGCCCGCTTGTGGCCGGCGCTGCCGCCAGTGTCGGCAGCGTCCGCCGACGTGATAATACGGAATCGGCGCAACTGGTCACGGGCGTCGACCAGAGCGTCGTGGACATCACGCGGCCGCGGCGGCAGCTGCGGACACCCGCGGTCCTCCCAGAGTTGCCGCAGTTCCCGAGTGAAACGCGGTATCGCCGCGGGGAGCTCCGGCATCGCACCCCACAACTGACACAGCGCGACGTGATCGTAGGCCCCGACCCAGGCCCACAGCTCGATCGGATCATCGCGGTGCACACCAAGGAAATCCTCCAGATCTACACGAATCTGCCGACGGGACCGCCAGAGCTTCGATGCCGGCGCCGGCAGCTTGGGCAGCACATGAGCGCGAACCCAACTGCCGGCACGCTGGGGGTCGAACTCCGTCGAGACCGCGTAGTACTCGCGGCCATCCTCGCCGACCATCGCGATCGAGATCAGCTCGATGGTGCAGCCATCTTCGATGAATTCCGTGTCGTAGAAGTACCGCACATCGCAGCTTATCCGGGCGTCTCGTCGGGCACTCGGATCGGGTCGCGGCATCAGCAGCCCAGCAACCATTAGGCTGTCTGGGACATGAGTAGATGGCGGTCGCCCGACGCGGGCAGTCGGCTCGGGCGGGTCTCGTTATGGTGCCTGCTCTGGCTGCTGGCCGCCGCCGCACTCGGCTGCGTGGCCTGGCAATTGTTCGGACACCTGCCGTACCGCATTGACATCGACATCTACCAGATGGGCGGGCAGGCCTGGCTGGACGGGCATCCGCTCTACACCAGCGACGTAAAATTCCACACACCCATCGGGCTGGACCTGCCGTTTACCTATCCCCCGCTGGCGGCGATCATGTTCGTCCCGTTCGCCTGGTTGCACATGCCCGCTGCCAGCGTGACGATCACGCTGGTGACATTGGTGGTGCTGATCGTGTCGACACTGGTGGTGCTGGCCGCCCTCGATGTGTGGGCGAGTTCCAAGCTGCTGCCCGGGCCAGCCTGGTTGCGTCGGCTGTGGGCAGCGGTGCTGATTGTGGCGCCCGCGTCCATCTGGCTGGAGCCGATCAGCTCCAACTTCGCATTCGGCCAAATCAACGCCGTGTTGCTGACGTTGGTGATCGCCGACTGTTTCCCGCGCCGCACCCCATGGCCACGGGGGCTGCTACTCGGCGTGGGGATAGCGCTGAAACTGACCCCGGCGGTGTTCCTGCTCTACTTCCTGCTGCGGCGCGACAACCGGGCAGCCCTGACGGCGGTGGCGTCGTTCGCGGTCGCGACGCTGGCCGGTTTCGCCCTCGCCTGGCGCGATTCTTGGGAGTACTGGACCCACACGCTGCACCACACCGATCGGATCGGTTCTGCTTCCTTGAACACCGACCAGAACATCGCGGGCGCACTTGCCCGGCTGCCGATCGGGGAAAACACGGCTGCCCTGCTGTGGGTCATCGCGTCTTTGCTGGTGCTGGCGGGAACAGTCTGGGCGATGCGACGAGTGCTGTATGCCGGCGAGCCGGCCTTGGCGGTGATTTGCGTCGCCTTGTTCGGGTTGGTGGTGTCACCGGTCTCCTGGTCACACCACTGGGTGTGGATGCTCCCAGCGGTGCTGGTGACCGCAGTATTAGCCTGGCGGCGGCGCAATGCCGCGCTCGCGATCATTACAGCCGCTGGGTTGGCACTGATGCGGTGGACGCCCATCGACCTGCTTCCCAAGCACCGGGAAGCCACGGCGGTCTGGTGGCGACAGCTCGCCGGGATGTCCTACGTGTGGTGGGCTGTGGCGGTCATCGTCGTTGCCGGCCTCACGGTGACCTCTCGGATGACACCGCGACACGCGCCCGCACTGGGGCTGACCCCGGTGCCAGCGACAACCTGATTAGCCGGCGGCCGTCTCTGGAATCCGAGCCGCGTCCCGGGGACCAGGGTGATCACCTGCACCATCGCCGCAATCTTTGACGCTGGCCGCGTAGATGTCGACGTATTCCTGCCCCGAGAGGCCCATCAGCTCGTACATCACTTCGTCGGTCACGGCCCGCTCGATGAAGTGGTTCCCGGCCAATCCCTCGAAGCGCGAAAACTCCATCGGCTTGCCGAAACGGACGGTGACCTTGCCGAACCGCACCATCTTCTTGCCCGGCGGATTGACGACGTTGGTGCCGATCATGGCCACCGGGATCACCGGAACACCGGACTGCAACGCCAGCCGCGCCAGGCCGGTCTTACCCTTGTAGAGGCGCCCGTCGGGCGACCTGGTGCCTTCGGGGTACATCCCCAGCAGCTTGCCCTGGCGCAGCAGCCTCTCCGCGGTTTCCAGCGCGGCTTGTGCGGAGTCGGCGTTGGTGCGGTCGATGGGCACCTGACCAGAGCCGCCGTAGAACCACCTGTTGATGAACCCTTTGAATCCGGTGCCGGTGAAGTATTCGGCTTTCGCCAGGAACGTGATCCGGCGGCGCACCACCAACGGTAGATAGAAGCTGTCCGCCACGGCGAGATGATTACTGGCCAGGATCGCCGGCCCCGAACTTGGGATGTTTTCCAGCCCTTCGACTTTCGGCCGGCCGAGCACGATGAAAAGCGGGCCCATCAAGATGTACTTGAAAAGGTAGTACCACATGGCCCTCCCTCTTACCCCACGCCGCAATGATGTCTGCGCCAACTGTACCCATCTGCGATGGCTGCGACCACCTAGCGACCTTTAGGAAAACCGGCGACTCACTCCTGCAAAGCAACCGGGATAGCCTGGTAGCGCGTTTTCCCATGGGGATCTGCAGACCCATTCTGGGGGGCGGACTTGCTGGTTGGGCCGCCGCCAGGCGGACCGTCCGGCGGCGGTTTGGCTGATCGGTCGATGTCATCGACGATGGCGTGAATCACGTCGAGCAAAGCGAGGCTGTGGTCGGCGATCACCCTCAGCAGTGGGTGCTGTTCGCCGTTGACCAATGCGGCCAGCGCGCACACCGGACACCACACCTGCTGGCACGTGCCGGGCTCACCACCTGATGCCATCGCCGCGGCAGCGCGCATCGCAGGATCAATCCCGTCCAGGATTGCCTGCGCAAGTCTGCGCAGTTCGGGACCAATGTCGGTATGACGCCCGTTCATGTCGGCCACACCTCCGGATTTGGTCGAAATCGAACTGTCAGCTCGTTGCCGCGCAGATGTGCGTCCAGCACCGTGCATCTGCGCAGCACCGACGCCAACCGCACTCTGCGCCGCACGCCGCCCGCACTAATGATCAGGTCGTCATCTGCACGACCCAGCGTCAACGACCCGGGATCGAGCTGCGGCAACGCTAGCCGCAGACGATATACCGACCCAAGCCCCGAGCCAGATTCTAGGTCCACAATGGGGCGCAGTGGGCCCGGCGGCGCGGCCCCTCGGCGCCGACGGGCGCTGTCGAGCAGCCCTTCCAGCGCCTTGGGTCCTATCGGCTCGCCGGCTAGGTGGGGCACCAAGACCAGCGCCACGTCACCGATTGCGGCGTCGAGTTCTTCCAGGACGGCGCGTTGCTCAGCAATGCGTTCGGCGTACCAGTAGAAGGCCGGGTGGTCAGGCAGGCTGCGGTACTCGTAGGTCTCATCGCGCGCCAGCACCTGGTTGACCAGCAACTCCTCGATGCGCATGCCCATCAACGCCAGTGAACCCAACGTCCGGACCGCTTCGGCGGCCACCACCCGCTCGGGTGTCAGCACCAGATGGGCGCTGACCAACGCGCTGTTGGTCAGCAAGGCGCTGAGCCGATCGACGTTGGTGCTGGTGCGCTCCAGCAATTCCACCAGCACTGCTGACCGGCTGTCATCGATGCTGAGCCGACGATGTCGCGGCCACGCGCGCTCCACGTACAGCCCGAAAGTGGCAGGCAGAGTCAGCATCCGCAGGGCGTCCGCGGTCGAGGCGCAGTCAACCACGATGCGATCCCAACGTCCGCTGGCGGCCAACTCTCCGACGGCGTGCAGCCCAAGCACTTCCTGAATCCCGGGCAGCGCCGAGAGTTCTTCGGGGGCAATACTGGCCAGCTCGGAGCCGGGAAAACGCCGGCCCAGCGCATCGACGACGTCACGCCATCGGGCCTCGAGCAGCGCCAAGGTATCCAGCGCCAGCGCATCTAGAAAGCCGCCAGCGGCCGCCGATCGTCCGGTTTCCAGATCGGCCAGAACGCGAACCGGCTCGCCGTGGCCGGTCGGCGCAACCGCCATACCCAGCACGTCGCCCAGCGAGTGCGCTTGGTCGGTGGACACCACCAGCACCCGCCGACCAGCACTGACGTCACACACCGCGGTGGCGGCCGCCAGTGTGGATTTTCCTACCCCGCCTTTACCTACAAACAGACTGATCCGGGCCGGGGTGGGCGCCCGGAATTCACTTGAATCACTCAGCCCTCGACTCGTTTCTTCAGATCCTTCAACGCGCCGTCGATCAACCGGCGTTCTGCCTTGCGTTTGAGCATCCCGATCATCGGTACAGCCAGGTCGACCGCCAACTCATAAGTGACGTCGGTGCCAGAACCCTTGGGAGTCAAGCGGTATGAGCCTTCCAAAGACTTCAGCAGCGAGCTGGATTCCAGAGTCCAGCTCAGCGATTGACGATCAGCCGGCCACTGGTAGGACATGATCAAGGTGTCTTTGAAGATGGTCGCGTCCATCAACATCCGCGCCCGCTTCGGGTAGCCGTCATCATCGGCTTCCAGCACTTCGACTTCCTTGTACTCCGAAATCCATTCCGGGTAGGACTCGATGTCGGCGATTGCCTTCATCACCTCGCCTGGAGCCGCATCGATATAGAGCGTCTGCGTCGTCTTGTCCGCCACCTGGATACTTCCCTTTCCCCGCGCGGGTCGATTCCCCGGGAATACCTGCCATTCGGCAAACGGTACTCTGGGATGCCCTGTCTTGACCCGGTTAAACTACCGGAGAAACTCCGACGGGGCGCGCCTGTTCCAGCGTCATCTTCACCTCGAACGCCATGTTCTTGCCTGCTACCCGGCGGCGGTGCGTCATTTTGGCCAGGTTCATCCGGGCCAGTTGCCAGGCTGCCACACCGGTGGGTTCGGCATGCAGAAAGTAGTGCAGTACTACCCCGTTCATCGACGGTTCTAGCCAGATTTCCATGGTGCCGGTCAGGGCGCCGGCCACCGCCCACCGGATCCCCTTGTCGGCTCGGTCTTCGGTGACCTGGAGCTGCAGATCAGGCCACCACCGGCGCCACTGCGACGGAGTAGCGACCACAGCTGCAACCCGTGCGCCATCCGCGGCAATATACGTCTGGTCCGCGATCTGGATGCTGTTCATTGCCAGTCAGCTTCACACAGCTACCTGCGGCTGCCTTACGCGACCCCGAGGTCAGCAACCCGGGGCTGGCCCTCGATTGGGGTGGGAACCGGACCGGCTGTCGCTGCATCGACCGAGTACCCGGTTAGGCTGGCGCACGTAAGTGTGCACGCCACATCACCAGCAACGTCACATCAGGTCGAGCGAGGTCTCCAGAGTGCGTCAATACAGTGTCCCTGCCCGCTTTTCCGTCGGCGAACGCGAAAGCGTCGCAGCCATGGTGTTCGAGCACGAGCGTCAAGACCCCGATTTTGTCATCTACCAGCGCCTGGTCGACGGCGCCTGGACCGACGTGACATGCGCCGAGGCGGCCCACCAGATTCGTTCTGCCGCACTGGGGTTGATAGCGCTCGGGGTGCAGGTTGGAGATCGGGTGTCGATCTTTTCAGCCACCCGCTACGAGTGGGCGATCCTGGACCTGGCGATCCTGGCGGTGGGCGCCGTCACCGTGCCCATCTACGAGACATCGTCGGCCGAGCAGGTGCGCTGGGTGCTGCAGAACTCAGAAGCCGCGTTGGCGTTCGCCGAAACCGACGCGCACGCCGCGATGATCGCTGAGCTAACCGGGGATCTGCCCGTTCTACGGCGGGTGTTGCACATCGATGGTTTGGGCCCCACGGCGCTCGATCAGCTCGTCGAGGAGGGTGCGTCGGTGCACCCGACCGAGCTGACCGCCCGGCTGGAGGCGCTGCGAGCCGACCATGCGGCCACGCTGATCTACACGTCGGGCACCACGGGACGACCGAAAGGCTGCCAACTCACCCATTCCAATCTGCTCCATGAGATTCGGGGCACCCAGGATTGCCTGCCGACGCTGTTGTGTGAAGGTCAGCGGTCGCTGGTCTTCCTACCACTGGCGCACGTGCTGGCTCGGGCGTTAACGCTCTCCGCGTTCGCCAGCAAAGTGACTGTCGGATTCACCAGCGACATCAAGAATCTGTTGCCGCTGCTTGCGGGCTTCAAACCGACGGTGGTGGTTTCGGTGCCACGGGTTTTCGAGAAGGTGTACAACACCGCTGAGCAGAATGCCGCCAACGACGGCAAAGGCGCTATTTTCAAGCTCGCCGCCCAGACGGCGGTCGATTGGAGCCGAGCCCGCGACAGCGGCGGCCCTGGGCTAGTGCTACGCGCAAAGCACGCCCTGTTCGACCGGCTGGTGTACCACAAGCTTCGCGCGGCGCTCGGCGGTAACTGCCATGCGGCGGTCTCCGGCGGCGCACCGCTGGGCGCACGGCTGGGCCACTTCTACCGCGGTGTGGGCCTCACCATCCATGAGGGCTACGGCCTGACCGAGACCAGTGCGGCCATCACGGTCAACCAGGTCGGCGCCGTGAAGATCGGGACAGTTGGAAAGCTGTTGCCCGGTAACAGTTTACGCATCGCCGAGGACCAGGAACTGCTGGTGCGCGGCGGTGTGGTGTGCAGCGGCTATTGGCGCAACGAGCAAGCTACCGAGGAGGCATTCACCGACGGCTGGTTCCGGACCGGAGACTTGGGCGCCATCGACGAGGATGGCTACTTGACCATCACCGGACGCAAGAAGGAGCTCATCGTCACGGCCGGCGGCAAGAATGTCGCCCCAGCCGTGCTGGAGGACCAGCTGCGGGCGCACCCGCTGATCAGCCAAGCGCTGGTGGTCGGGGACGCCAAGCCCTTCATCGGCGCGCTGATTACCATCGACCCGGAGGCGTTTGGCGGCTGGAAGCAGCGCAACAGTAAGGCCGCCGGCGCGTCGGTGGGCGATCTGTCCACCGACCCCGAACTGATGGCCGAGGTGGATGCGGCCGTCAAACAGGCCAACCTGGCGGTTTCGCATGCCGAGTCAATCCGCAAGTTCCGCATTCTGCACGTCGACTTCACCGAAGAAACCGGTGAATTGACGCCGACCATGAAGGTCAAGCGCAAGGTGGTGGCCGAGAAGTTCGCCGCCGAAATCGAGGCGATCTACATCAGCGACTAACCGCGCAGCAGATCGGCCAGCCGGGCGGCCAGCATGTCCCAGCGCCATTGCGTGCTCACCCATTCGCGGCCAGCGGCACCCAAGGCGGCGGCGCGGTCGCGGTCGTCAAGCAACTCGGTGACTGCCGCGGCGACCTTGGCCACCGCGTTACCGTCGACCACCACTCCAGTCTTGTTGTGCTGCACCGTTTCCGGTGCTCCGCCAGATTCGCCGGCAACCACCGGCACGCCGCTGGCCGACGCCTCGAGAAACACGATGCCCAGGCCCTCGACGTCCATTCCAGCACCGCGAGTGCGACACGGCATCGCGAACACGTCGGCAAAGGCGTGGTGGGCCGGTAGTTCATCGCCCGGCACCCCGCCGGTGAACGTCACGTGGTCGGCCACCTCGCAGTCATTCGCCAGCTTCCGCAGCCTCTCCAAGTAAGGGCCGCCCCCCACGATCACCAGCGCGGCCCCATCGACCTGCCGCCGGATCGACGGCAGCGCCTTGATCAGCGTGTCCTGGCCTTTGCGTGGCACCAGCCGCGACACACACACCACGGTGGGCCGCTCGCCCAACCGGTAGCGTTTGCGCAGCTCGGCGCGAGCGGAGGAATCAGGCCGGAACCGGTCGGTGTCCACTCCAGGCGGTAGGTACTCGAGCGCCGCGGCGGGGCCGAACGCGGGCGCGAAGCGAGACCGCGTATAGCGACTGACGAAGGTCACCGCGTCAGCGCTGTCCCCGATGCGGCGCAGCACCGACCGCGCGACCGGCAACATGGACCAACCGACTTCGTGTCCATGCGTGCTGGCCAGGACCCGGGTGGCGCCGGCCTGCCGCGCCCGCGGCGCCAACAGGGCCAGGGGCGCGGCCGCGCCGAACCACACGGTGTCAATGTCCTGCGCGGCGATCAGCCGGCGCATACGGGCATCGACGGCCGGAACGGGCAGCATCAGCGTGCCCGGGTGACGCACCACCCGAAAGCCCGCCTCACCAGCTGACTCGTCGAAAGCCTTGTCGCCCTTCCATTTCGGCGCATATACCGTTACGTCATGCGATCCGGCGTCGACCAACCGCCCGACGAATTCCCCCAAGTAGGATTGAATGCCGCCGCGTCGGGGCGGAAAGTCGTTGGTTACCAGCAGAACCCGGCTCACCTGGGTAATCTAACGGGTCAGCCACTGCTGCCAACGCGCGAGCAGGCCAGCGGAGTCGATGCCGAGGACATCGCGAATCGCAGTCGGCAGATCCAGGTGTCCAACGCCGCAAGTGGCCAGGTAGAACTCGCGCAGCTTCGCCGGCCCGTAGGTATCGGCGACAAACCGCGCGAACCACCATGCTCGGTCGTAGGCAACTGAACGCTGCGGCCCGGGAGTATCCAGCTCGCTGTCGGACGGCAGCGCCACGGCTACCGCGGCAGCGGGCAGCACGGCGCTCGGCCGTGCCACGAAATCGGCCATCCCCTCGGTCAGCCAGCGCGGCGCGTCCAGCGTCGTGTCGGCGCGTGCGGCGTAGTGAAAAAGCTCATGGGTCAACACTATTCGCAGCGCAGATGGGCTCATCTGCACCGCACCGGGGGCGAACACGATCCGTTGGCCAACGGCATCCCGATGGGCAGGATCGACGCGCTCGGCGATGGTCACCGCCGCGATGTCGGCCCACTGCGATGGGAGGCCGCTGCCGGCGGCCGCGCGGAACTGCTCGTCCGAGCCGGCCGCGGTGACCAAGATCTCATGAGGCCAATCCGTTCCCCAGAAGGCCACCACCGCGTCGACCGCGGCGCCGATATTCGCCGCAGCCCGGGCCACCACGAGATCGGCACCTGCGCCGCCGAGACTGACCAGTCGAACGGTGCGATCGCCGACGACCAGCGACGACACCCGGCCCCCTGCCGTCGGCGCCGGTGATCGCTGGGCAGGTCGATCGGGCTCTAGACGCTGCCTCGGCAGCGCCACTGCGGTGACTAGCTCAGCGACAAAGATGTACGCCAGCACGATGGCCAGCCGTCGATGACGGCGGCGCGGCCCCACCAGGAGGCGGTCAGTACCGGCGGGCGTCGTAGATCGGACCTGAGGATTCCATCGGCACCACCCGCACCGGCTGGCCGAACGTGGAGGAGTGCACCATCAGGCCGTCACCGATGTAGATGCCGGCGTGCGACGCGTCGGAGTAGAAGGTCAGGACGTCGCCGGGTTGCAGATCTGAGAGCGCTACCGGCTGACCACCGTGGGCCAGTGCCTGGCTGGAATGAGGCAAGGCGATGCCGGCTTGTTGGAAAGCCCACATGACCAATCCGGAGCAGTCGAATCCGCCCGGCGCGGCGCCACCCCATGCGTAGGGCGTTCCGACCTGGGTCAGCGCGGCCTGCACCACGGTCGCACGGTCACCGCCGCCGCCCCCAGGGGGCATGAAGGGGACACCGAACACTCCGCCGCTCGGCGCGGGCGCCTCACCGGGTGTCGGCACGGCCTCGGGCGGCGCACCAGGCGCTAGTCCCTCTGGCGCCGGGCCGGCGGTGCCGGGCAACCCGGCCGGAATCGGGCCCGGATCGGCGAGAGCGGTGCGCTGCTCGGGGGTCAACGTTAGGTATTGCGACTTGACGACAGCGATCTGCACCTGCAGCTGGCTTTGTTTGTGTTGCAGATTCGCCCGTACCGCGGCCGCTTGCTCGGCGGCGGACTTGGCCTCGGCAGCCGACTTGGCAGAGGCTTGCTCGGCCTTGACCGCTGCTTCCCCGGCAGCCGTGAAGCTTGCCATCTGCGCAGACATTTGTCGGGCCATCACCCGCTGCACCGAAAGCCCATCGATCAGCAGCTGGGGCGATTCGGCGGTCAAGATCGCGTCCATGCCGTTGGTGCGCCCACCCATGTAGGTGGCGGCCGCCAGCTTGTTGACGGCGGTCTGGAATGTCGCCAAGCGCGCTTTGGCGTCCGCCAGCACAGCCTGGTCGTCGGCGAGCTTCTTCTCCGCCGCCTGTTGCGCCGCGAGCTTGGCGCCTAGGTCCAGTTCCGCACTGTGCATGGCCTCGGTGGTTTGTTCGGCCTGCCGAGATAGCTCGTTGAGTCTCGCCAGCGCGTCGTCGGCGGGATCGGCCACTGCCGCGGCGGCCAGGACCCCGGACAACACAATGAAGCTCGCTAGCGAACCGATGGCGGACCGCCTGATTGAACGCGCGATCCGATGCCTACAGTCGAGCCTCAAGATTTGCTTCCTTAAACTGCTATCGGCGTAGCGCCGTCGAGCCGGTTTAGGTCTCAAACAGGTTACGAAAAGGTCTCGGCTTTGTCCAAAGGGGGGAGTTAAGAAAACGGCAAGATTTCTGTCGTTTTCGTGTGAGAGCGCGTCATTGCGCCCCCAAGCACAGTACAGGCCGCCTAAGCGACACCCGATGCACGACCCGGCCCGCGGTTGCCCCGGATCGGGACCAGACGCAACCGCGGGGCCAATCCGGCGGCGGCGAGCGCCTCCAGCGCCGCTCGCTCGTCGCGCATCAGCGTGTCCGGCACCCCGAGCAACACACTCACCACGCAGTCACGGCAGGCGGACCCCCGTACCGCGCAGTCGTCGCAGTCAATGATCACCGGGTCGCCCGGCTCGGCGACGGCGTCACCTGCGCCCTCTGTTCCGATGTTGGGTGCCATCTGGGGTCCTCTCCGTAGCGCTTTCGATCGTCAATTCGAGCTATGCGCGAACGCTAGCCGTCAGCACCGACAGCCGCGGCGCCGCCGCTAGCGGGGGAACCGCGTCGTGTCAGTGCGACTGCTTAACGTCACCGCCATGGGTGTCGCCGGTGGAACTCAGCTGAGTCTCGCTGAGCTGGACCCCGGCGCTTTCGCGGGCGGCGACGCCGCGCTGGCCGACGACGTGCCGTTGCGGGAGACCACCTTTGTTGTCGTCGACTTGGAGACCACCGGCGGGCGCACCTCCGGGACCGCAGCCACGTCCCCCGACGCCATCACCGAGATCGGGGCCGTCAAGGTCTGCGGCGGAAAGGTTCTTGGTGAATTCGCCACCTTGGTAGACCCACAACGCAGCATTTCGCCCCAAGTCGTGCGGCTAACCGGGATAACAACGGCGATGGTGCATGACGCCCCGACCATCGACGTTGTCTTGCCGATGTTTCTTGAGTTCGCCGGCAGCTCGATACTGGTCGCCCACAATGCCCGGTTCGATATCGGCTTTCTGCGGGCCGCCGCGCGACAGTGCGGCATCCCCTGGCCGCGACCGCAGGTCTTGTGCACGGTCCGGTTGGCGCGCCGCGTGCTCAGTCGTGAGGAGGCCCCCAGTGTGCGGCTGACCGAGCTGGCACGGTTGTTCGCGGTCGCCACCCAACCCACGCACCGGGCTCTCGACGACGCTCGCGCCACCGTCGACGTGCTGCATGCGCTGATCGAGCGGGTGGGTAACCAGGGTGTGCACACCTACGCCGAGCTGCGTTTGTATCTCCCCAACACAACCCCGGCGCAGCGCCGCAAACGGGTCCTGGCCAACGACCTGCCGCACCGGCCGGGCATCTATCTGTTCCGCGGACCTTCGGGCGAAGTGCTCTACGTCGGCACCGCGGTCAACCTGTACCGGCGGGTCAGCCAATACTTCAACGGCGCCGACCCCCGCGGCCGGATCAAGGAGATGGTCACCTTGGCCAGCGCCGTCGACCATGTGGAGTGCGCGCACTCGCTAGAGGCCGGTGTGCGCGAGCTTCGGATGCTGGCCGCGCATGCGCCGCCGTACAACCGCAGATCGAGGTTCCCACACCGATGGTGGTGGCTGGTGCTCACCGACGAGGCGTTTCCGCGGCTGTCGGCAACTCGGGCTCCCCGACACGACCGCACCATCGGTCCCTTTCGCTCCCGCACCGAGGCCGCCGAAACGGCTGCCCTCTTGGCTCGCTGCACTGGTCTGCGAACCTGCGCCAACCGGCTGGCGCGTTCGGCGCTGCACGGCCCGGCGTGCCCCGAGCGGGAAGTATCGCCGTGCCCTACCGGCCGCGACGTGACGGCCGAGCAGTACGCCGAAGCAACGCAGCGCGTGGCCGACTTGATCGACGGATGCGACAACACCGCGCTGGCCGCGGCGGTGCGCCAAGTCACCGCCCTGGCCGAACGCCATTGTTACGAGAGCGCGGCACGGCTACGCGACCACAGTGCCACCGCCATCGAAGTGCTGTGGCGCGGGCAGCGGTTACGGGCGCTGGCCGCCCTGCCTGAGTTGATCGCGGCAGCCCCGGACGGTAGCGGGGGCTATCAGTTAGCTGTTATCCGCCACGGCCAACTCGCAGCGGCCGGCAATGCCCCGCGTGGGGTGCCACCGATGCCGGTGATCGAGGCCCTGCAGACCGGCGCGCAAGCGGTCCTTCCCGCGCCGGCCCCGCTGGGCGGTGCCCTGGTGGAGGAAACCGCGCTTATTGCCCGCTGGCTGGCGAATCCGGGCGTGCGGATCGTTCGGGTGGCTGCGCCGGACGATGCCGCCGGCTGGACCTCACCTTGGCGGTCCGCCGGCGCTTGGGCGGCGTGGGCGGCATCGGCGCATTCGGCGCGGCTGGCCGCCGAGCAGGACGCCGCTGCTTGGCAGTCAGGCCTGCTGGCTGAACCGCACCCATCGCGCGAGCAACTGTTCAGCCGCACCGCTGTCGATCGCGGCGCTGGCCCGCTGCAACCCGTCCTGCCACGCCGGCCGCCATTCAGCGCGGCTGGATAACCCAGCATGCGCGACCATCGCCCCGGCGGCGTTGAGCACCACGGCATCCCGAATGGGGCCGGTGGCACCCCCCAGGACCGCGCGCACTGCGGCCGCGTTGGCGTGCGCGTCGCCACCCAACAGGTCGTCCAGTTGGGCACGGGCAAAACCCAATCTCGCGGGATCGAAAGTCAGCTTGCGCACGGTGCCGGCCTGCACCCGCCAGATCGTGCTCGTGGTCGTCGTCGTCAACTCGTCGAGCCCGTCGTCGCCGTGCACCACCAGCACGCTGCACCCACGTGCGGCGAACACCCCGGCCATTACCTCGGCAAGCTCCGCGAACGCGCAGCCGATCAGCCCCGCCCGGGGGCGCGCCGGATTGGTCAGCGGGCCAAGCAGATTGAATACCGTCGGCACCCCGATCTCGCGGCGCACCACCGATGCGTGCCGATACGACGGATGAAACTGGGGCGCGAAGCAGAACGCGATGCCGACCTCCTCGAGACTGCGCGCCACCTGGTCGGGTTGTAGGTCGATGCGCACCCCGAGTGCCTCCAGGGTGTCGGCGCCACCGGACAATGACGACGCCCCGCGGTTGCCGTGCTTGACCACCGGCACGCCCGCCGCCGCCACCACAATGGCCGCCATGGTCGACAAGTTGACCGTGTTGACCCCGTCGCCGCCGGTCCCGACGACGTCAACGGTGTCGTCGCGGATGGCGGAGGCAGGCATGGGGCGCGCGTGATCGAGCATCACTTCGGCCAGCTCGCTGACTTCGTCCGCCGTGGGAACCTTCATCGTCATCGCGACGGCGAAGGCGGCAATCTGGGCCGGCCGCGCGGTGCCGGTCATGACCTGCTCCATGGCCCACGATGCCTGGCCCGGTATCAGGCTCTTTCCGGCCGTCAAGCGACCGAGCAGCCGCGGCCATGACGCCGCCGCAGACGCCTCAGCAGCGGATGGCACCCGGGGCGAACCATCGGGTGACCTACCCGGCGACCTACCCGGCGAAGAAGCATCAGATGACAGCGCCACGCGCCGATGGTCCCACGCCGGCTAACGGCCCCTGATGTGTGCCCGACAACCACGGGTGCGTGGCCCGCAAACAGCGCCTGGAACTGAATCGCGGAAATTGCCGACCCGGGTAGAGTTCGACAACTACAAAGCGTCATACTTGCGGATGTGACGAGTGCTGTAGGGACCTCGGGGACTGCCATCACGTCGCGCGTTCATTCGCTCAACCGACCCAACATGGTCAGTGTCGGCACCATAGTGTGGCTTTCCAGCGAGCTGATGTTCTTTGCTGGGCTGTTCGCAATGTACTTCACAGCGCGCGCTCAGTCCGGCGGGAAGTGGCCGCCACCGCCGACCGAGCTGAATTTGTATCAGGCAGTGCCGGTGACACTGGTGTTGATCGCGTCATCGTTCACCTGCCAGATGGGCGTATTCGCGGCCGAGCGTGGCGACGTTTTCGGGCTGCGCCGTTGGTATGTGGTCACCTTCCTGATGGGGCTGTTCTTCATCCTTGGCCAGGCATACGAGTACATCCACCTGGTGTCGCATGGAACAACCATCCCCGGCAGCGCTTACGGCAGCGTGTTCTATTTGGCCACCGGCTTCCACGGCTTGCATGTGACCGGCGGTTTGATCGCCTTCATATTCCTGCTGATCCGAACTCGGATGAGCAAGTTCACCCCGGCTCAGGCGACCGCGAGCATCGTCGTGTCTTACTACTGGCATTTCGTCGACATCGTGTGGATCGCGCTGTTCACGGTGATCTATTTCATCCGATGAGCTGGCCCGAACAGGAACGAACAGGAGTGCTCAGTTGAAAAAGCTGGGGTTCACCCGACCCGGTAGCAGCAACAAACAGACCACTCGCGCGCGGCGGCGGCTGCACCGCAGGCTATCGGGCGGACTGCTGCTGCTGGTTGCGCTGACCATCGCCGGTGGCTTGGCGGCCGTACTGACACCCACCCCGCAGGTGGCCGTCGCCGACGAGTCCACGTCAGCGCTGCTGCGTACCGGCAAGCAGTTGTTCGACACCTCCTGCGTGTCGTGCCACGGTGCCAACCTGCAAGGCGTGCCTGATCACGGGCCCAGCCTGATTGGCGTGGGCGAGGCAGCTGTTTATTTCCAAGTGTCGACGGGTCGGATGCCCGCAATGCGGGGGGAGGCTCAGGCACAACGCAAGGAGCCGATTTTCGACGAAGCCCAGATCGATGCGTTGGGCGCCTACGTCCAAGCCAACGGTGGTGGCCCTACCGTGGTGCGCAATCCCGATGGCAGCATCGCAACCACCTCGCTGCGGGGCGATGATCTGGGCCGCGGCGGCGACTTGTTCCGCCTCAACTGCGCCTCCTGCCACAACTTCACCGGAAAAGGTGGCGCCCTGTCGTCGGGCAAATACGCGCCCGAACTCGGACCCGCCAATGAGCAGCAAATCCTCACCGCAATGCTGACCGGTCCACAGAACATGCCGAAGTTTGACGACCGTCAGCTGTCCTTTGAAGCGAAGAAGGACATCATCGCCTACGTGCGGGCCGTTGCCGAGGAGCGCTCACCGGGGGGCTACGGACTTGGTGGATTCGGACCCGCACCCGAGGGCATGGCGATGTGGATCATCGGCATGGTCGCGGCCATCGGGCTAACACTGTGGATTGGGGCGCGATCATGAGCGACGGCTCTCACGTGACTGACGGCGTTACCGGATCCGACACCGACAAGGGCCCCAGCGCGGCACCCGCGCCCGGCGAAGCCGCGCTGGCCACGATGTCGCAGCAGGAACTGCTGGAGTTGGGCGGCAAGCTGGACGGTGTGCAGATCGCCTACAAAGAACCTCGCTGGCCGCTCGAGGGCACCAAAGCCGAAAAGCGCGCCGAGCGTGGCGTGGCTATCTGGCTTTTGCTGGGAGGCGTGTTCGGTCTTGCGCTGCTGCTGGTGTTCCTCTTTTGGCCCTGGGAGTACCGACCCAAGGGAGACTCGGGTAATCTGCTGTACTCGCTGGCCACCCCGCTGTATGGGGCAACCTTCGGGCTGTCCATCCTGGCCATCGCTGTCGGCGCCGTACTGTTCCAGAAACGCTTTATCCCCGAAGAGATCACGATCCAGGAACGGCACGACGGTGCCTCGCGCGAGATCGACCGCAAGACCGTGGTGGCTAACCTGACGGACGCGTTTGAGAGCTCGACCATCCGCCGCCGCAAACTGGTCGGGCTGTCGTTGGGCATGGGATTGGGGGCGTTCGGGCTAGGGACTCTAGCTGCGTTTGCTGGCGGCCTCATCAAGAACCCGTGGAAACCAGTCGTCCCCACCGCCGACGGGATGAAAGCCGAGCTGTGGACGTCCGGCTGGACTCCTCGCTACCAGGGCGAGACGATCTACCTAGCCCGGGCCACGGGCCTGTCCAACGGAGCGCCGTTTGTCAAGCTGCGCCCCGAGGACATGGACGCCGGCGGGATGGAGACCGTGTTTCCGTGGCGGGAATCCGACGGTGACGGCACCACGGTGGAGTCCCATGAAAAGCTGCAGGCCATCGCGATGGGTATCCGCAACCCTGTGATGCTCATCCGCATCAAGCCGGGCGACGTCGGCAAAGTGGTGAAACGCCAAGGCCAGGAGAGCTTCAATTTCGGCGAGTTCTTCGCCTACACGAAGGTCTGCTCACATCTGGGTTGCCCGGCATCGCTATACGAACAACAGACGTACCGAATTCTGTGCCCATGTCACCAGTCGCAGTTCGACGCGCTGCATTTCGCCAAGCCGATCTTCGGTCCAGCAGCCCGCGCGTTGGCGCAATTGCCCATCACCATTGACTCCAACGGATATCTTGTCGCCAACGGCGACTTCATCGAGCCCGTCGGACCGGCATTTTGGGAGCGCACAACAACATGAGTCCGAATCTCCGTCCTCCGAAAATCGGTGATGTTCTGGCCCGCCAAGCCGAAGACGTCGACACGCGGTATCACCCCGCCGCTGCGCTGCGTAGACAGCTGAACAAGGTCTTCCCCACGCACTGGTCGTTCCTGCTCGGCGAGATCGCGCTGTACAGCTTTATCGTCCTGCTGATCACCGGCGTGTACCTGACGTTGTTCTTCGATCCGTCCATGGCCGAGGTCACCTACAACGGCGTCTACCAGCCGCTGCGCGGAGTCGAGATGTCGCGCGCCTACGAAACGGCGCTCAACATCTCCTTCGAAGTCCGGGGCGGTCTGTTCGTCCGTCAGATCCACCACTGGGCCGCGTTGATGTTCTCCGCGGCGATCATGGTGCACCTGGCACGCATCTTCTTCACCGGCGCGTTCCGGCGGCCCCGTGAAGCCAACTGGGTGATCGGCTCGCTGCTGCTGATCCTGTCGATGTTCGAGGGCTACTTCGGCTACTCGTTGCCCGACGACTTGCTGTCCGGGATCGGTCTGCGCGCCGCGCTGTCCTCGATCACACTGGGGATGCCGATCATCGGGACCTGGTTGCACTGGGCGCTGTTCGGCGGCGATTTCCCGGGCACCATCCTGATTCCTAGGCTCTATGCGCTGCACATTCTGCTGCTGCCTGGGATCATCCTGGCGCTGATTGGAATGCATCTGGCGCTGGTGTGGTTCCAGAAGCACACGCAGTTCCCCGGCCCGGGTCGGACCGAGCACAACGTCGTCGGCGTGCGCGTCATGCCGGTGTTCGCGTTCAAGTCCGGCGCCTTTTTCGCGGCGATCGTCGGCGTCCTGGGTCTGATGGGCGGCCTGCTGCAGATCAACCCGATCTGGAACCTGGGCCCCTACAAGCCCTCACAGGTGTCGGCCGGCTCACAGCCCGACTTCTACATGATGTGGACCGAGGGTCTGGCTCGTATCTGGCCACCCTGGGAGTTCTACTTCTGGCACCACACCATTCCGGCGGTGGTGTGGGTGGCGCTGATCATGGGCTTGGTCTTTATCCTGCTGATCGTCTACCCCTTCCTAGAGAAGCGGTTCACCGGCGACAATGCGCACCACAATCTGCTGCAACGGCCGCGAGACGCCCCGGTGCGTACTGCCGTCGGCGCGATGGCAATCGCCTTCTACATGGTGCTGACCCTGGCGGCGATGAACGACATTATCGCACTGAAGTTCCACATCTCGTTGAACGCGACCACGTGGATCGGACGTATCGGCATGGTAGTGCTTCCACCGCTTGTCTTCTTCGTCAGCTACCGATGGTCTATCGGGCTGCAGCGCAGCGACCGTGCGGTGCTCGAGCATGGTGTTGAGACAGGCATCATCAAGCGTCTGCCGCACGGCGCTTATATCGAGCTGCATCAGCCGCTCGGCCCAGTCGACGAACACGGCCACCCGATCCCGCTCGAGTACCAGGGCGCGCCGCTGCCCAAGCGAATGAACAAATTGGGCTCAGCCGGCTCACCGGGCAATGGCAGCTTCCTGTTCGCGGATCCGGCCTCGGAGGATGCAGCACTGCGCGAGGCCGATCATGCCGCCGAACAACGTGCCCTGACGGCACTGCGCGATTACCAGGACAGCATCGTCGGCTCCCCCAACGACGAGCACCGCGAGCACTAGCGACGAGCGGGCGCGGGTCCGAACAGGGTGGTGTCACAGCCCTGTCGAGACCCGCGCTGTTCGGCCGCAAGTGGCGGCTATGTGACCTGCCATACCTCGCAGCAGGCGCACCAGCCAGGCCGTGCGGTAGTTATCCGCCGCTGCAGGCTGCGTACCCGCCCTGACTCTGCGACACCATGGGGCTATTGCGTGGCGAGCACGCGGCGCAACTGCCGGACATGCAGCCACTCGATCGCCGGCATTCCTGCGGTGATTACTCCGGCCACCCCGTAGCCGATCCACGCCGCGCCGTCGTGACCAACAGACATCAGATACGTCGCCAACGCCACCGCAGTCAGTGCAATGCCCATGGTGCCGGTCAACGCGACGGTCCCCCGCAACCAGATCCGGTCCGCCGCCTCGCCGGACCGCTGCGCGGCCGGACCGAATGCTGTGAGCTGATCTCGGCGGGCCGGCCTGCCCACAGTGCGGGCCACAGCTTGTCCGGCTCGGACCGGCTGGATGCTCCCGGCGCGCGGAGGCGACGACCTTACCGTCGGGTCAGCCGAGGACGTACGGCGAGCCCGCATTAACACTGGTATCGCACCTGCGATGACCAGGGCGGACACGATGATGACGGCATACAGCACCCAGGTGGTGTGCGAGTCCCTCCCCACCTTGTGAAAGCCACGGCCAAGGTCCGCCAGCGCTACCGCAGCGGCCACGCTCACGCCCACCAGCACCAGCCAGATCGCAGCGCACGCGCCAATCAGAATGCGGTCGATGACCGCCGGAGCAACAATGGCGTCCGGTCCACGCCGGTATGCAGAGTATTTGCCGAGCATCAGCAGCTCGTCTGTGGTGCGTCGTTGGTGTTTGATGACAGCACTGTTCCATCACTTGTGGTGATCGAGCAGTTGAGTCTGCTGACCCGGAAAAGGCTGGACGCCTCGACCGACCCCACGTCAGATTGCGAGATCGGTGTCACCGTGATTGACCAGGGGATGTACACGTTGTGCTGCGTCCGTCGCCGACCTGAGGCATCGACGTAGGTCACCGAGATGATGTCACCCGGCGCTTTGGTGCCGGTCACTGAATAGGTGACTTGCCGCGGACCTGCCAGCGTGGTGCTAGTAGTGGTGGGCGGCGGTGCTGCTGCCGTAGTTGTCGTCGCCGGAGGCGGTGCCGCAGTAGTTGTCGGCGGGGCCGGAGGCGGGGGCGGAGGAGTTACGGTCACCGTCTGAGTCTCCGTCGCAGTCGGAATTTCGGTGGGTGGTGGTGGCGGCGGCGGTGGTGGCGGCGTGGTTATCGTCACTTCGTCCTGTACCGGCGGTGCTGACGAGGTCGTTGCGGGATTGGCGAGTCTCCTCGAGTCGGTGCGAGTCACGAGCAGCGATACCGAAACCACCAGTGCAATTGCGGCAAGTATGGCTGCGACGCCCACTACCCAGGGCCAGCGCGGAGGAGCTTGCTCGTCATCCGCGTCGGACTCCTCGTCATAGCTGTCGTAGTCGTAAAGGCTGAGATCGGTGGGCACATAAGGTCCGCTGATGAACTGCTCGGACTCCGGCGCCGAGTACGCCCTTGAATATGCTTCGGTCTCCGTCCTCGGACTGCTGTGGCCCAACGGTCCGAGCTCTCCGCCATCGATGCCGGCATCCATGTGATCGCTGGTGTCACTGGTGGGTTCCAGTTCGGCGCTGGAATCGCCGGCGGAGTCGGGTTCATCACGTTCCCGTTCCGGGGGATTCGGCCCGCTCATGTTGCCTACCCTGTCCAACCTGCCTCACCAAAGCGCGGGGCTACGCGGCTGCATTTTGCACGCGCGCTCGGTGAATTCTCACCGTGCATCGGAAACCCTACCCAACTGGCCATTGCAGAGATGTCTTGGCCAACTGGCCACTGATCAACTGACGCTCTGATTGTGACCTTTCCGGCTTTGATCAGTGTTTCTCGGGACCGACGTAGTACTCGAAGACCAGTCCGGCCGCCGAGGCGAGGATGAACACCACGCCGGCCACGATCAACCACGGCAACCACAACGCGACGCCGACCGCAGCCACTGAGCCGGACAACGCCACCATGATCGGCCACCAGCTGTGCGGGCTGAAGAAACCCAATTCCCCTGCGCCGTCACTGATTTCAGCACCTTCATAGTCCTCGGGCCGGGTATCTAGCCGGCGGGCCACGAACCGGAAGAACGTGGCCACAATCAGCGCCATGCCTCCGGTCAGCGCCAGCGCCGTAGTGCCGGCCCACTCGACCCCACCGGTGGCGAACATCGAACTCAGCACGCCATAAAGCACCGCGCAGCCGACGAAGAACGCGGCGACGAACTCGAATAGCCTGGCTTCGATATGCATTGGGTCCTAACCTAGGCTCGGGGCCAATTGACCGCGGCGGGTGTCGAACGGATGGGTAGTTACCGCCAGCGGTGGCTGGTTGATCGCCTGCAAGGCTTGGGCGTTGGTTTTTCCATCGATCCTTTGCTGCAAATAGGCCTTGAAGTCGTTGGCGGCAACCACCCGAACCTCGAAGTTCATCATGGCGTGATACGTGCCGCACATCTCGGCGCAGTGGCCGACGAACGCCCCCGTCTTGGTGATCTGCTCGATCTGGAAGATGTTGACCGAATTATTTGCGACCGGATTGGGCATCACGTCCCGCTTGAACAGGAACTCTGGCACCCAGAACGAATGGACCACATCGGCCGAGTTCAACTGGAACTCAATGCGCTTACCGGCGGGCAATACCAGGACCGGAATTTCGGTGCTGGTTCCGAGGGTCTCGACTTTGTCAAAGTTGAGGTAGCTCCGGTCTTCCGTGTTGCGCCCGGCCACCGGCCCGACCCGCTCTTCACCGTGCTCGTCCTTGCCCTCCGGCCTGGACTCGACAGCTTGTTTGCGAGCCTCGTCGGCGCCGTCGTAGGTAAAGGTGCGGTCGTGGAAGTCGACCTTCTGGTAGCCGAACTTCCAGTTCCACTGGAACGCCGTGACATCGATCACGACCTCGGGATCCTTGGTGACGTGCAACATCTTCTCCTGCACGACGACGGTGAAGTAGAACAGCACCGAAATAATAAGGAACGGCGTGACCGTTAGCACGAGCTCGAGCGGCATGTTGTAGCCGAACTGGCGAGGTAACTCAGTGTCGGTTTTCTTCTTGCGGTGGAATATTGCCGACCAGAAGATAAGGCCCCACACGATGACGCCAACCACGAGGGAGGCGATCACCGCGCCGATCCACAGTTCCCGATTCACGTGGGCTTCCGGGGTAATGCCCTCAGGCCAGCCGAGGCTTAGTGCTTCCGACCAACTGCACCCGCTCAGGGTGATAGCCAACGTGCTAAGGATCCCAACCAAGGCGAGCAGCCGAAGACGAGCGACGGGGCCTCGCGTGCCTGGCCGCTGACCGCCAATGCGGCTCTGAGAATTGCTCTGCGACAAGCGTTGCGAACGACCTGGCTCGCGAGGTGTCACGTTGCGCCTCCTGTAAGCACAAGCTGGGCGGACTGGGGCTAGGCGCCGCTTCCGGCGGGAAATCGTCGGCTAACTCGGATTCGAATACTACGCAGCGTAGACCACGGCGCACACGCAGGGCACGATGCGGTCCGAAACGGTTCGGTCGTGAGCTCGGACGGCACGCCCGCTTACCGGCACCCGGCCGGGCAGCGCCCCATTTAAGCGCCACGTGCGGCATACTGGGGCGCCGTGTGTGGACTGCTGGCCTTCGTCGTGGCGCCGGCCGACGCTGGCGGGCCCGATGGCTCCGACGCGGCTCCCGGGACCGCTGAGACCGACAACGCGATCGCCCGCGCGTCGCACTTGATGCGCCACCGCGGGCCCGACGAGTCAGGCACCTGGACCGACCCAGCGGCCGACGGTTCGGTCGTATTCGGGTTCAACCGGTTGTCGACCATCGACATCGCCCATTCGCATCAGCCGTTGCGGTGGGGGCCGCCGGAGGCACCCGACCGCTACGTGCTGGTGTTCAACGGCGAAATCTACAACTATCTCGAGCTGCGCGACGAGCTCAGCGCCCGCCACGGCGCTGTCTTCGCTACCGACGGCGACGGTGAGGCGATCGTTGCCGGCTACCACCACTGGGGCACCGATGTCCTGAACCGGCTGCGCGGCATGTTCGCTTTCGCGCTGTGGGACACCGTCACCCGTGAATTGTTTTGCGCCCGCGACCCGTTCGGCATCAAGCCGCTGTTCATGGCGACCGGCACCGGCGGCACCGCGGTAGCCAGCGAGAAGAAGTGCCTGCTGGACCTAGTCGGCTTGCTGGGCTTCGACACCGGAATCGACCGCAGGGCGTTGCAGCACTACATTGTGCTGCAGTATGTGCCTGAGCCCGAGACGCTGCACCGCGGGGTGCGCCGGCTCGAATCGGGCTGTTATGCCCGGATCCGGCCGGGTCGGGGGCCAGCGCTTACCCGCTACTTCGTACCGCGCTTTGCCGCCACCCTGATCACCTCCGATACCGAGCAGGCCCGCTACGACGAGATCACCGCGGTGCTGGAGGACTCCGTAGCAAAACACATGCGCGCCGACGTCACCGTCGGCGCGTTCTTATCCGGCGGTATCGACTCCACCGCCATCGCCGCTTTGGCCATCCGGCACAACCCGCGACTCATCACGTTCACCACCGGTTTCGAGCGGGAAGGGTTTTCCGAGGTCGACGTCGCGGTGGCCTCCGCTGAGGCTATCGGCGCGCGCCACATTGCCAAGGTGGTCAATGCGCAGGAGTTTGTGGCTGCGCTGCCCGAGATTGTCTGGTACCTCGACGAGCCGGTCGCCGACCCGGCGCTGGTGCCGCTGTTCTTCGTGGCTCGCGAGGCCCGCAAGCACGTCAAAGTGGTGTTGTCGGGGGAAGGCGCCGACGAGCTGTTCGGCGGCTACACGATTTACCGTGAGCCGCTGTCGTTGCAGCCGTTCAACTATCTACCCAGGCCGCTGCGGCGGTCAATGGGCAAGATGTCTCGACCGCTACCTGAGGGCATGCGCGGTAAGAGTCTGCTGCACCGCGGATCGCTGACGCTCGAGGAGCGCTATTACGGCAATGCCCGCAGCTTCTCCGACGCCCAGCTGCGCGAGGTGTTGCCCGGGTTCCGGCAGGACTGGACCCACACCGACGTGACGGCGCCGGTGTATGCCGAGTCGGTCGGCTGGGACCCGGTAGCCCGCATGCAGCACATCGACCTGTTCACTTGGTTGCGCGGCGACATCCTGGTCAAGGCCGACAAGATGACGATGGCCAATTCGCTGGAGCTGCGGGTGCCGTTCCTGGATCCCGAGGTGTTCGCGGTGGCCTCGCGGCTACCGTTGGCGGCGAAAATCACCCGCACCACGACAAAATATGCGCTGCGGCGCGCACTGGAACCGATCGTGCCAGCCCACGTGCTGCACCGGCCCAAGCTGGGGTTCCCAGTTCCGATCCGGCACTGGTTGCGCGCCGGCGAACTATTGGAGTGGGCGTATGCGACGGTGGCCTCCTCGGGGGCCGGTCACCTCGTCGACCTGGCCGCGGTCAGCCGCATGCTCGAGGAACACCGAACCGGCGCAAGCGATCACAGCCGGCGGCTGTGGACCCTGCTGATTTTCATGCTGTGGCACGCGATCTTCGTCGAGCACAGCGTGGTGCCGCAGATCAGCGAGCCCCAATACCCGGTCCAGCTTTGATGGCCAGCAGACACAGAATCGCACGCAAAGGGGCCCCGCAATGCGATTCTGCGTCTGCTCGCGAGGCTAAGCCAGCACAGAGCTAGGCCAGCACAGCAGTGATCTCGGCGGCCGCTTCGTCGCCGTACGCTCCGGCCAACCGAGTTTCCGCCACCTTGCGATCCCAGACCCACTCCTGGGTTCCCGTCGACTCCAGCACCAAGACGGCGACCAGCGAACCCAGCTGCGCCGACCGCTCCAGGCTTAGGCCGGCGCTGCGCCCGGTCAGGAAGCCGGCGCGGAACGCGTCACCGACGCCGGTGGGGTCGGTCTGGCTGGTCTCGGGCACCACACCGACGTGGATGCTGGTACCGTCGGGCTCGATCAGGTCGACGCCCTTGGGCCCCAGTGTGGTTACCCGTAACCCGATCTGCGCCATCACGTCAGCTTCAGACCAGCCCGACTTGGACAGCAACAGGTCCCACTCGTAGTCGTTGGTGAACAAATACGTGGCCCCGTCGATGAGCTTGCGGATTTCCTCACCCGAGAGGCGCGCCAGCTGCTGGGAGGGGTCGGCCGCGAAGGTCAGACCCAGCTTGCGGCACTCCTCGGTGTGCAAGAACATCGCTTCGGGATCGTTGGCACCGATGATCACCAGCTCGGGAGTGCCAACGGCCGACACGACGTCGGCGAGCTTGATGTTGCGGGCCTCGGACATGGCGCCCGGGTAGAACGACGCAATCTGGGCCATGTCGACGTCGGTCGTACAGGTGAACCGCGCCGTGTGTGCGGTGTGTGAGATCAGGACGTGGTCGCAGTTGACGCCGTGGGCCTTGAGCCAGTCGCGATAGTCGGCGAAATCGGCGCCCGCAGCACCAACCAGCGCGACGTCACCACCCAACACGCCGATGGCAAAGGCCATGTTTCCAGCTACGCCGCCGCGGTGGACCACCAGATCGTCGACGAGGAAGCTCAGTGACACCTTGTGTAGGTGCTCAGGCAGCAGCTGCTCGGAGAAACGACCTGGAAAGCGCATCAGATGATCGGTCGCAATCGAACCGGTTACCGCAATCGTCACAAAATCTCCGTTCATTGTTCGTAAGGTCGTCTAGAGGTTGTCTAGCCTCTCACAAGTATCGGTGCTGCGGCCCGCCCCGTCGCGTCGACCGCCAGCGGCGGGTGGTGCGCTAGCCTGCCTAGTGAATCCACCTCGTTAACAAATCCGCTGCTGGCGGCAACCCCATGCCGTCCCGTCCACCACTGTAGGAGAACCGCGATGGCCGGTCCGCATTCGCCGAACCCTGCCGTCGGCACCGACGGACCTCAAGGGGTGCGGCCATACCCGCAGATTGGGCCTCATGAGCCTCTCGAGTATCCCCACGACACCGACCGCGCCGAAGCGACCTTCTCTTCGATGTCCACCGCTTACCCTGCTCGGTCACCGGTGCCGGCGTCATACCAAAGGCGGCGACCCAAGCGGCTGCTGATCGGCGCCCTGCTGGCTCTCGCCCTGATCGGTGCCTTGACTGCGGCCATCGTGTACGGGGTCCGCACCAACGGTGCCAATTCCGGCGGCACCTTCTCTGAAGGCGCGGCCAGGACGGCGATTCAGGGCTACCTGAACGCGCTCGAGCACCGCGACGTCGACGTCATCGTGCGCAACGCGCTCTGCGGCATCTACGACGGTGTCAAAGACAAGCGCTCTGATCAGGCCCTAGCCAAGCTGAGCAGCGACGCGTTCCGCAAGCAGTTCTCCCAGGTCGACGTGACCTCGATCGACAAGGTCGTGTACTGGTCGCAGTATCAGGCCCAGGTGCTGTTTACGATGCAGGTCACGCCGGCCACCGGGGGGCCGCCTAAGGGGCAGGTACAGGGCGTCGCCCAGCTGCTTTTCCAGCGTGGTCAGATCTCGGTGTGCTCGTACGTGCTGCGCACCGCAGGACAGTACTGAGCAGCCGGAAGGACGTACTCGCTCAGTTAAAGGAATCTCCGCAGGCGCACGAACCGGTGGCGTTGGGGTTGTCAATGGTAAAGCCCTGCTTCTCGATGGTGTCGACGAAGTCGATCGATGCGCCTTCCACATAGGGCGCGCTCATCCTGTCCACAGTCAACGTGACACCGCCGAACTCCGCGGTCAGGTCACCGTCCAGCGCACGGTCGTCGAAGAACAGGTTGTAACGTAGCCCGGCGCACCCGCCTGGCTGTACCGCGATCCGCAACGACAGATCGTCACGCCCCTCCTGCTCGAGCAGGGACTTCGCCTTGGCGGCAGCGGCCTCGGTCAGGATCACGCCGTGCGTCTTGGCGCTCGACTCGTTCTGCACCGTCATTGCTTCTCCTACCTGCATCGTGTTGTGTGGGCCCACCCGGCCACGCATTCAACTGTTACTAACGGTACCCCGCAGGGCGGGGATTCCCGAGCCGAGCGGCGACCTCGGATGCCAAACCCATCAGTTGGTTGGCCGCATCGGCCAAGGCCAACCGCACTGAGCCCGAATACTCAGCGATAGACAACGCAGACATGATGCCTGACGACCGGATTGTCGCCTTGTCCAGGACTACCTGGCCGGCCAGCACGATCACCGGGATGCCCAGCGGCCGGGCTGCAGCCGCGATCTCGCCGACGACCTTGCCGTGCAGCGACTGCTCGTCAAACTTGCCCTCACCAGTGATGATCAGCTCGGCTTCGGCGAGATCGTCGGCCAGGTGCGTGTGTTCGGCAATGATCGCGGCGCCCGACTCGCATCGGCCGCCGAGCGCAAGCAGCCCGGCTCCGATACCCCCGGCCGCGCCGGCGCCCGGCTCGGCGCTGACTGCCCGCCCGGCCGCCGCGTCCAGTTCCACCGCCCATGCCTCGAGCCGGCTTTCCAAAGCTGCGACGGTGGCCGCATCCGCGCCCTTCTGCGGCGCAAAGACCCTGGCCGCTCCCCACGGCCCCAGCAACGGGTATTCGACGTCTGAGGCGGCGATCAGCTCGATGTCGGCAAGCTTGCGACGGGCGGCGTCCAGGCCGCCGAGTTCAGCAATCATGCCGTACCCGCCGTCGGTGCATGCACTGCCACCCAATCCGACCACAATGCGGCGCGCCCCGGCGGCCAGCGCTGCGGCGATGAGCTGGCCGACACCCCTACTGTGCGCCGCCAGCGCGGTCTCCGGCGTTGGGGGACCGCCCAGCAGCGACAGGCCGCAGGCCTGCGCACACTCCAGGTACGCCGTGGCAGAAGCCGGATCGAACATCCACGCCGCATCCACGACGGAGTCCAGCGGCCCAGACACCTGCAACCGCCGCGACTCCCCCAGCCGGCTTTGCAGCACTTCGATGAAACCGGGCCCGCCGTCGGACTGCGGCGCCACGATAAACGTGTCATTGGGTCGGGATCGGGTCCAGCCGGTGGCGATGACTGCGGCCGCATCCACTGCGGACAAACTGTCTCCGTAGCAGTCCGGGGCGACCAGTACCCGCATCGCGGGTAGCTGAATTCGGCCGGGCCCGAGGCCATCGGCAGCAGCATCCGAGGCGAGCGAGCCGTCCATCACAAGCAAGACTAGGGCCAACACGCATACTGGCGCTGCGTAACAGCAGCACAATTCTCCGACTTCGGCGGATCGGAAGTAACCTGGCGACTGTGAAGCTGCTCGGCCGCAAGAAAGGCCGCGAAGAAGGTGCCGTCGATTCGGCCGCAACTGACGACAGCCAAGGATCAGAGCTTTCCCGGGCTGCGTCGGCGTCGGCAACTTCTCGCGGGTCGCGAACCACCGGTCCCAAGGGCCGGCCCACGCCCAAGCGCAGCCAGGCCAAGCGCACCGCGAAGAAGGGCCCCGTCGTTCCGGCGCCGATGACTGCAGCCGAGGCCCGGGCACGGCGGAAATCCCTGGCCGGCCCGAAACTGAGCCGCGCGGAACGCAGGGCCGAAAAGACCGCCAGCCGGGCCCGGATGGCGGAACGCCGGGAACACATGATGGCCGGCGAAGAAGCTTACCTGCTACCGCGCGATCAAGGCCCGATCCGCCGCTACGTCCGCGATATTGTCGATTCGCGACGCTTCGGTTTGCTTGGTCTGTTCATGCCGTCGGCCCTGGCCCTGCTGTTCGCGATGTTCGCCGTGCCGCAGCTGCAGTTCTACATGTCTCCCGCGATGCTGGTGCTGATGGCCCTGATGACCATCGACGGGATCATGCTGGCCCGCAAGGTGAGCAAGCTGGTCGACGCGAAATTTCCGAATAACACCGAAAGTCGTTGGAAACTTGGCTTTTATGCGGCCGGCCGGGCTTCGCAAGTGCGCCGGATGCGGGCGCCGCGTCCTCAGGTCCAGCGCGGCGCCGGCGTCGGTTAGCACCCGGAAGCTGGCTAACTACTGATGTGCACACTGGTTCTCGGCAAGATCACCGCGGGCAAGTCGGCCGGGGCGCTGCTCCACCGTTCGAACCGACAATATCAACCAGCATTAGCCCGGAGGTCGGGTTGAACATCGCACCGACCACCGGATTCGGCCGCCACATGGCTGCTGAGGTGGGCAGCCCCGACCAGATTGTCCTGCTGGTGGCTGGGCAGGGCGTGCCGATCCATGGTGTGCGGTTATGAACGGATTCGCGCCGATATCGCCACCCGACCCGGTCGCCGAAGCCGCGGCCCGGGCCCGCCAGGACACTTTGACCAAGCCCCGAGGCGCGCTGGGGCGGCTGGAGGATCTGTCGGTCTGGGTGGCAGCCTGCCAGGGTCAGTGTCCGCCGCGGCAGTTCGAGCGCGCTCGCGTGCTGGTATTTGCCGGCGACCACGGTGTTGCGCGGGCCGGAGTGTCGGCGTATCCGCCTAAAGTGACCGCCCAGATGATGGCCAACATCGACCGCGGCGGGGCGGCGATCAACGCGCTGGCCGGTGTTGTCGGCGCAACAGTCCGGGTCGCGGATCTAGCCGTGGATACCGATGAGGTATCGGAGCAAACCGGCCAGGACAAGGTACGGCGCGGCAGCGGCGATATCCGGACAGAAGACGCATTGACCGACGAGGAGACCTCCCGCGCGATCGCCAGCGGCCAGCAGATCGCCGATGACGAGGTCGACGCCGGGGCTGACCTATTGATTGCCGGCGATATGGGGATCGGAAACACTACCCCAGCAGCGGTGTTGATCGCGGCGCTGACGGACGCCGAGCCGGTTGCGGTGGTGGGCTATGGGAGTGGTATCGACGACGCCGGCTGGGCACGCAAGGCGGCTGCGGTGCGAGATGCGCTGTATCGGGCGCGGTCAGTGCTGCCCGACCCGGTCGGGTTACTGCGCTGCTGCGGCGGTGCGGACCTGGCGGCGATGGCCGGCTTCTGCGCGCAGGCCGCGGTACGGCGCACTCCGCTGTTGCTTGATGGCATGGTGGTAACAGCCGCAGCTTTGGTGGCCGAACGGCTGGCGCCCGGCGCCCGGCAGTGGTGGCAAGCCGGTCACCGGTCCACGGAACCGGGTCACCAGCTGGCCCTGGCAGCGCTGCAGCTGGACCCCATTCTGGACCTGCGCATGCGCTTGGGCGAGGGCACCGGCGCCGCCGTGGCGCTGTCGGTATTGCGCGCCGCGGTGGCGGCGTTGTCGTCGATGGCCACCTTTACCGAAGCCAATGTCTGCAACCGGTCTGATACTGCTTCCGCGCCGTGATGCGTTCGCTGGCAATAGCTTTCGCTTTCGGAACGATCATGCCCGGCCCGGGCTCGGGAGCCACCTCGATCGGTCGCGGCGCGATGACGGCGTTGCCAGTGGTCGGTGCCGTGCTCGGCGGGCTGGCCGCGGCAGTCGCCTGGGCCGGCTCCGTGGCGTTCGGCCCGTCCAGTCCGCTGTCCGGATTTCTTGCCGTGACAGTATTGCTGGTCGTAACCCGAGGCATGCACATTGACGCTGTCGCCGATACGGCCGACGGTCTAGGTTGCTACGGGCCGCCGCAGCGCGCCCTTGCGGTCATGCGCGACGGCTCGGCCGGCCCGTTCGGGGTGGCGGCCATCGTCGTAGTGATCGTGCTGCAGGGGCTGGCCTTCCCGACGTTGGGCACCGGCGGGATCGTCGTGGCCGTTGTTGCCGGGCGGATCACTGCGGTGCTGGCCTGTCGCAGATCAGTGCCGGCCGCTGCGGGCAGCACCCTTGGCGCCCAGGTGGCAGGAACCCAGCCGGGGCCGGTGGTGGTGTTGTGGCTCGTAGTTCTACTCGCAGTTTCGCTGCTGGCGGGTCCACGACCATGGCAGGGACCGGTCGCGGTGCTTGCGGCGCTGGCGTGCGGTGCGGCTTTGGTGGCGCACTGCGTGCGCCGATTCGGCGGTATCACCGGTGACGTGCTGGGTGGGGCGATTGAAATGACCACAACAGTGTGCGCCGTGGTACTTGCGGCGCTGGTCCCCATCTAGGGGGTATGACAAACCTTGTCCCCCGCTCGGAGGACAAAAACTAAGAAAATCGTGTCCGATCGGTGGATCGTTGTGGCGGCCGGAAGTATATAGCGTCTTCATCATGTTCGCATCACGGCTGGCGCACGTTTTGACCGGCCCGGCCCGCAGCAACCCGTTCGGGCGCCTGGTCGCCCAGGGGAGCTTCTACACGGCCGGGATGCAACTCGGTAGCGGCGCGGTGGTGCTGCCGGTCATCTGCGCAAGTCAGGGCCTTACCTGGGCGGCCGGTCTGCTGTATCCGGCGTTCTGCATCGGCGCTATTGTCGGAAACTCGGTGTCGCCGCTGATTCTGCAGCGCGCCGGCCAGCTTCGGCACTTGTTGATGGCAGCGATATCGGCGACCACCGCAGTGCTGGTTTTGTGTAATGCCGCGGTGCCCTGGACTCACACTTTCGTCGCGGCGGTTTTTTTGATCACATCAACCGCCGTTGGTGCCATCACCGGAGTCTCGGGCGTGGCATACGCCGACATGATCTCCAGCAAGTTGTCCGTCCTGCGGCGTGGTGAGCTGCTGCTTACCCAGGGGGCTCTGGGGTCGGTGCTGGCCACTGGCGTCACACTGCTGGTGGTGCCGATGCTGGCCGGCGGCGACCAGATGGCGCGCTATCACGATTTGCTATGGCTGGGCGCCGCGGGCCTGGCTGCCTCCGGGGTCGCGGCGGTGTTCGTTGGCCCGATGCGAGCCGCCGCGGCCGGGGCCTCCACCCGGGCCAGCGCCACCCGGGTCCCTTTTCGTGATACCTACCGGCAGGGCTTTGAGGTTGCGCGCACCCAGCCGTGGTTTCGCCGGTACGTGATCACCTACCTGTTGTTCGCGCCGATTAGTCTGGGCACTACCTTCTTCAGCCTGCGCGCCGCCCAGCAGCGCGGCAATCTGCAGATGCTGGTGGTGTTGTCCAGCATCGGATTAGTCATCGGCTCGGTGCTGTGGCGCAAGGTTTACCGACTCTGCGGAGTACGCGGCATGCTGTTGGGTAGCGCCCTGCTCAGCATGGCCGCGTCGCTGCTGTGCATCCTCGCCGAGTCGTGCGGTCAGTGGTTCCACATGTGGGCCTACGGCACCGTGTTCCTGCTGGCGACGGTAGCCTCACAGGCCGTCACCGCCGCGGCGGTATCGTGGATCAGCGCATTGGCCGCCGAGCAACACCGCGCGACGCTGATCAGCTTCGGATCGACGTTAGTTGCTGTCGAGTTCACGCTGCTAGGCGCTGTCCTCGGCACGATGGCCCAGAAGCACGCGACGGTCTGGCCCGTCGTCGCCATGCTCACACTGGCCGCAGTCGCCGCAGTCGCGGCTCTGAGCGCACCTGCCCGAGAACGAGCAGGGGCCCCGGCACGTGAGCCGGCGTCCCGTCCGCAGCTCGCCGCGCACAGCTCGGTCGTGGTCAGAATGACCGATGTCAGATTGGCCGACGGGGCACGCCAAGGCATCAGTCTGCGCTGCGTATGGGACGGCTGCCGATTCGAGTCGTTCCGTCCGGCGCCGGCAGCAGTTGCCGCCGCCTAGCCGAGCCGCGACATCCAGCCGTGGGTGTCGGCGAACGTGCCGCGCTGGATGCCGGTCAAGGTGTCCCGCAAAGCCATAGTCACTTCACCCGGTTGGGCGTCGGCGATGGTGAACTCGCTGTCGCCGTACCTCACCCGAGAGACCGGAGTGATGACCGCGGCTGTGCCGCAGGCGAATACTTCAGTGATCTCACCGGCGGTGGCTTTCTTGTGCCATTCGTCGATATCAATCTTGCGTTCCTCGACGCTAAAGCCAGCATCAATTGCCAGTTGCAGCAACGAGTCTCGTGTAATACCGGGCAGCAGCGAGCCGGATAGCTCCGGAGTGACCAGTCGCGCCGATCCGCCGCTGCCGAATACGAAGAAAATATTCATGCCGCCCATCTCTTCGACATAACGTCGTTCGACGGCGTCGAGCCACACCACCTGATCGCAACCCTGGTGGGCGGCTTCAGCCTGAGCTAACAGCGAGGCGGCGTAGTTGCCGCCGAACTTGGCCGCACCGGTGCCACCTGGGCACGCCCGCACGTATTCGGTTGAGACCCACACGCTGACGGGACTGATGCCACCCTTGAAGTACGCGCCTGCCGGTGAGGCGATCAACAAGTAGCGGTATTCGGTGGCCGGCCGCACTCCCAGGCCGGGCTCGGTGGCGATGATGAAAGGCCGCAGATACAACGCCTCTTCACCGCCGGCCTGGGGCACCCAGGCGTTGTCGACGGCGATGAGCTGGCACAGCGACTCGATGAACAGCTCGTCGGGCAATTCCGGGATCGCCATCCGCCGAGCGGACGCACGCAATCTGGCGGCGTTTGCCTCCGCGCGAAACGACACGATCGAGCCGTCGGTCCAGCGATAGGCTTTGAGGCCTTCGAACACTTCTTGCGCGTAGTGCAGCACAATCGCCGACGGGTCCAGCTGGATCGGCCCGTAGCCGGTAACCCGTGCGCTGTGCCAACCCTGGCCCTCGGTGTAGTCAATGGAGACCATGTGGTCGGTGTGGTATTTGCCGAAGCCAGGATCCTGCAAGATCGCTCCCCGCTGGGCTTCGCTAGCCGGATGCGCCGTGCGCGTAACCGTGAACTGGAGGGACCCGCTGGTCATTGGTAGTCGGGGGCGCGGTGCTCAGTGAGCCCGTTTCCCCTTCCCCCTTTCAATCCGTGCGTGCGGTTTTCCCGCACACGCCTCACCGATGATCTTCTAGACATGGTTACGCAGCCTTCGGGTAGCGGATGGTGCCGCGAAGCCGGTACGAAAGTAGTTGCCCCAGCCACGCAGGATCGGGTTCAACTCCGCGATTACATCACGGATATCGAGACCGACCCGGTTGCGGCCGGTGCGGTCACGCACCTTGGCCCGTAGTCGGGCCATGGCCGTGTGGCTGGGCCAGCGGTGCAAGTAGTAGCGGATGACCCGCTGCTGCTCCCACAACCGTCCCGACATGCGAGCCCGGAAATGACAACCCAAAAAGTCCAAGCCCTCACAACCTGCCCGCAGGTCGACCACCTTCGTCTTATCCGGATGCAGCCGCAACCCCAACGACGCCAGGATTTCTCCTACCGCCACTAGAGCGTGCTCGGCTTGTTCCGCCGTACGGCACAACACCACACCGTCATCGGCATAACGCACCAACTCACCTACCCCACGGACAGCGAGTTCGGTGTCGAGCACATGCAGGTAGACGTTGGCCAACAGCGGCGAGATCACCCCGCCCTGCGAAGTGCCCGCGACCGTCCGCTGGGTCACCCCCTCGACCAACACTCCTGCTTGCAGCCACAAACGCAGCAGTTTGAGCACCCGCCGATCCGAGACCCGCCTACCCACCTCCGTGAGCAGCCGGTCGTGGTCGATCTCACCGAAGAAATTGGCGATATCGAACTCGACCACAAACTGGTAGCCCTCGATGAACCCGGTCCGCAAGCGTTCCTTGGCCATCACCGCCGACCGCCTCGGCCGAAACCCGAACGCGCACGACAGAAAATCCGCCTCGAAAATCGGTTCCAACACGATCTTGGCCGCCGCCTGGACCACCCGGTCTCGCACCGTGGGAATCCCCAACAGCCGCTTACCACCTCGTGGTTTCGGGATCTCCACACGCCTGGCAGGCGCGGGACGATACCGACCTGTGCGAAGGTCATGGCGCAACTCGCGCAACATGCGGTCCACGCCGTAGTCCTCCACCACAACCAGAGTGATCCGATCCACCCCGGCCGCACCCTTGTTCTTACGCACCCGCTCCCACGCCTCCCACAGGACGTCACCCCTGTAAATACGGTCATACACGGCGTGGAAAGGCCGACCCTCAGACTGCTTGGCCGCAGCCCATAGCACCCGTTGCAGTTGTTGCACTTTCACCGGCGACATCACCAACGGCTCGTCGTCAGCTACGGCAAACGATGCCTTGCCGGGGTAGTTGGACCCAGTCACCTCGGTCATGCCCTGATGCGTACCCGCTTCGCGCGCGTGATCAAAGCAGGGGCCCTTCCCTCCCGGCGTGTCTCTCACGCCGATCAGCGGTACTACGACCCCCTCGGACTCCCGCTGCCCTCCAAAGGATTTCACCATCGGCTTATACCCTTGGTCTTTGCCTGACGCAGGCTGAGCACACGGACCTCTCCCCTTCCGAACCAGACTGTGTGCACGTGCCGCTCCCCATACCCCGGAAGGACCCGCCGAGCTAACCCCGGACCAGGGCTCGACAGACATAGGCCTTCGCCGCGACATGAGCGGCTCGGCTCCTCCGTTGTAAATCTGACGAGGCTGCAGGACTAGCACCTAACGGCACTACGGCCCGCGCACTTGCTCCCTCCAAAGAGGCTCTCGACACCCCGCTTAGCCCGCCGCCTCTCAACGACGAACCGGGGCCTGCTACCCGGCGCTCCGGTGCCTACCGGGACGGGACTTACACCCGCAAGCCTGATCCAGCTTCTAGGACGCACCATGGCGCCGATTCTATATCGGTGTGACAACAGGTTTTTCCGCGCGAGGTGGGGTCACCTAACGCGTTTTCGGCTCGATGAAAGGCAGCCGCACCACTTCGCAGTCAACAGCACGCCCGCGAACGTCGACAGTGACATGCTGGCCGTCCTGCACCTCGGCCTGGGTGTCGATCAGCGCGAGCGCGATGCCGACCTGCAGCGTCGGCGAGAACGTTCCCGACGTGGTGACCCCCACCATGGCACCGTCGTCAAGCACCGTCAGGCCCGGACGCAAGACGCCGCGACCGACCGTGCGTAATCCCCGCAGCAGCCGTCGCGGGCCTGCCTGTTTTTCTTCCAGCAGCGCGTTGCGCCCAAAGAACGCCTCCTTTTTCCAGCCGATTGCCCAGCCGCAGCGGGCCTGCAATGGCGAGATCTCGGCCGAAAGTTCATGTCCGTGAAGCGGATAGCCCATTTCGGTGCGCAGCGTGTCACGGGCGCCCAGACCGGCAGGCTGGCCGCCGGCGTCCGAAACCGCCTCCACCAGCGCGTCGAACACTGCACCGGCGGCCTCCCAGGGCGGAAGCAGTTCGTAGCCGTGCTCGCCGGTGTAACCGGTGCGGCATACGCGCACCCGTGTTCCGGCATACGCCGCATCGGAATAACCCATATAGTCCATGTCGGTCGGCAGGCCCAATGCAGCGAGCACCTCGGTGGCCCGCGGCCCCTGCACCGCCAAGACCGCGTAGCTGCGATGCAGGTTGGTGATCGTCAGATCGCTGGGTGCTGCCGCCTGCAAGGCGGCGACCACGGCGGCGGTGTTGGCGGCGTTGGGTACCAAGAAGATCTCGTCGTCGTCGACGTAGTAGGCGATCAAGTCGTCGATGACGCCACCGGAATCGTTGCAGCACAACGTGTATTGCGCCTTTCCCGGTCCAATGCGACGAAGGTCGTTGGTAAACGCGGCGTTGACGAACTCGGCGGCGCCCGGCCCGCGAACCAGTGCTTTGCCCAGGTGGCTGACGTCGAACAGACCCACCGCGTTACGGGTGGCGGCGTGCTCGCTGACCGTCCCGGCGTAGGACACCGGCATCAGCCAGCCGCCGAACTCGGCGAAGCTGGCGCCCAGCGCGCGATGGCGGTCTTCTAAGGGTCCGGGCTGCAAATTCGAGGCATCAGTCACGGCGTCACACCTTAATCCAGCAGCGCTACTGGCACACTTGGACAGTGTCCGATTCTCTCGATTCCCTCGACTTCGAAGCCCTGCAGGCTGCCGGAATCGCCAATCCCCGCGAGCGGGCCGACCTGATCAAGTATCTGGACGGGCTGGGCTTCACCGTCGAGGAGATGGCCGAAGCGGAACGCCGCGGCCGCTTGTTCGGGCTGGCGGGTGACGTCCTGCAATGGTCGGGGCCCCCTATCTACACTGTGCACACAGCGGCTGAAGAACTCGGGCTGTCTGCTGAGGAGGTCGCCGAGGCCTGGGCGTTGTTGGGCCTGACCGTCGCGGGTTCCGACGTTCCCGCGTTGAGCCAGGCTGACGTCGACGCGCTGGCGACCTGGGTGGCCTTAAAGGCCGTGGTGGGCGACGACGGCGCCTATGGGCTGCTGCGCGTGCTCGGGGCCGCGATGGCCCGGCTCGCCGAAGCCGAGTCGACAATGATCCGCTCCGGGATGCCAGACATTCAGATGACCCACACCCACGACGAACTGGCCACGGCGCAGGCATACCGGGCGATCGCCGAATTCGTTCCCCGGATCGGGGCGCTGATCGACACCGTCCACCGGCACCACCTGACCAGCGCCCGCACCTACTTCGAGGGCGTCATTCAAGACAGTTCGGCCAGCGTGACCTGCGGCGTCGGCTTTGCGGATCTGTCCAGCTTCACCGCGTTGACCCAGCTGCTTGCGCCCGCAGAGCTGCAGGACTTGCTCTATGAGTTCGGCGCCACCGTCGCCGACGTGGTGCATGCCGACGGCGGCCGGTTGGTGAAGTTCATCGGCGACGCCGTGATGTGGGTGAGCCCGACTCCTGCGCAGTTGGCGCAGGCGGCACTCGATCTCGTCGACCATCCCAAGGCACGCGAAGCCCAGCTGCAGGTCCGCGCCGGCCTAGCCTACGGGACCGTCCTGGCCATCAATGGGGATTACTTCGGCAACCCGGTGAACCTGGCCGCGCGACTCGTGGCTGTCGCGGCCCCCGGGCAGATTCTGGCCGCGTCCGAGCTCTATGCGAAGTTGCCGAATTGGCCCGCGACCGCCTATGGCCCATTGACGCTGAAGGGATTTGATGCCCCGGTTACCGCCTTTGCGTTGCGCGCCGGGGGCACTCCCCAGTCCGGCCCCGTCTGCAGGTGACTTAGGGTGAGTGCCCGTGACCACCCACCTGGGTTACCAAAGCCCTTCTGTCGGCGTTGCCGCCGCACTGCCCAAGCGCGCCGCCGGTTCCTCGGTACTGATTGTGCCGGTCGTCTCGACCGGTGACGACGGCGCACCGGGGGCGCTCGTCGCCGCCGCCGAACCGTTCCTGACCACCGACGCGGTCGCCGAAATCGAGGCTGGGCTGCGCGCACTGGACGCGACAGGTAGCAGCGATCAACTGCACCGGCTGGTGGTGTCGTCGCTGCCGGTGGCCAGCGTGCTGACGGTTGGCCTGGGTAAGCCACGGTCGCGGTGGCCGGGGGACACGATCCGCCGCGCCGCCGGGGCGGCAGCGCGGTCGCTGGGCACGGCGCAGGCGGTGATCACCACGCTGGCCGAGCTGCCCGGCGACGACGTCTGCTCGGCCGTCGTCGAGGGGCTGATTTTAGGCGGCTACCGGTTCAGCGCCTACCGGAGCTCTAAGACGGCACCCAAGGACGCCGGGCTGCGGAAAATCACCGTGCTGGCCACCGCTAAGGACGCCAAGAAGCGCAGCGCGCGCGGTGCGGCGCTCGCCACCGCGGTCGCCACCGCCCGCGACTTGGTCAACACCCCGCCGAACCACCTGTACCCCGCTGAATTGGCCAAGCGCGCAGAGGTTTTAGGCGAATCCGCCGGACTCGAAGTTGAGGTGCTCGACGAGAAAGCGCTGCGGAAGGCCGGCTACGGCGGTGTGATCGGCGTCGGCCAGGGCTCCGGTCGACCGCCACGACTGGTGCGGTTGATCCATCGCGGCTCGCGGCTGGCCAAGAATCCCCAGCGCGCCAAGAAGGTCGCGTTGGTCGGTAAAGGAATTACCTTTGACACCGGCGGAATTTCGATCAAGCCGGCCGCGTCGATGCACCACATGACGTCGGACATGGGTGGGGCCGCAGCGGTCATTGCGACCGTCGCGCTGGCTGCGCAACTGCAGCTCCCGATTGACGTGATTGCCACGGTTCCGATCGCTGAGAACATGCCGTCGGCTACGGCGCAGCGTCCGGGCGATGTGCTGACCCAGTACGGCGGCACCACGGTCGAGGTGCTTAACACCGACGCGGAGGGTCGGCTCATCCTGGCAGACGCCCTTGTTCGCGCGTGCGAGGACAATCCGGATTATCTGATCGAGGCATCGACGCTGACCGGTGCGCAGACGGTCGCGTTGGGCAGTCGCATCCCCGGGGTCATGGGCAGCGACGAGTTCCGCGACCGCGTTGCTGCGATCTCGCAGCAGGTGGGCGAAAATGGATGGCCCATGCCGCTGCCGGATGACCTCAAAGAGGACCTGAAGTCCACGGTGGCCGACCTGGCCAATGTGAGTGGCCAGCGCTTCGCCGGCATGCTGGTGGCCGGTGTGTTTCTGCGGGAGTTCGTCGCTGATTCGGTGAACTGGGCCCACATCGACGTGGCCGGCCCGGCGTACAACACTGGCAGCGCCTGGGGCTACACGCCCAAGGGAGCCACCGGCGTCCCGACCCGCACCATGTTCGCGGTGCTCGAGGACATTGTCCAACACGGCTAGGAGTGGGTGACCGACGGCTGACTACTTGGTCAGCAGGGAGATGACTGCGCGGCTCACCTTGCGTCGTGGCCAGCCGGTCCACCCGTCGGCGGCTAGTGCGGCGTGGGCGGCGTTGCGCCCGCAGGCGCCGTGCACCGAGCCACCTGGAGTCGCCGAGGCGCTGCCCAAGTACAGTCGCTCGACCGGCGTTTCGGCCCGTCCCAGTCCCGGCGCCGGACGGAAGATCAGCATCTGCTGCAGTTGTGCGGTTCCGCCGTTGACCGCGCCCCGATACAGATTGGCGTCGCTGGCTTCCAGGTCCGACGGCCGTTGCAAGAACCGGTCAATCACTCGAGAACCAAACCCCGGAGCATGCTCTTCGATTACGGAGTCCACCGACTGGGCGAGCTGCTCCGCGGCAGCATCGTCGGCGACGTTTCGGGGCAGATGCGTGTACGCCCATACACTTTCGGTACCCGGCGGTGACCGGGTCGGATCCGCGGTGGTGGTTTGGCCGAGCAGCAGGAACGGATGCTCGGGTACCACACCGGTGTTGAGGTCTGCCATCCATCGAACCAAGCCATCCCCGTCGGCCCCGAGATGGACCGTTCCCGCCTCTCGCAGGCTCGCCGATCGCCAGGGAATGGATCCGTCCAGGGTATAGTTGACCTTCACCACCGGTGGATCCCAGACGTAGTGCTCCAGCTCGCGATGCAGGCCATCCGGCACCGCGTCGGCCGGCAGCATCTGGCAAAACAGTTGCGGCGCAGTCACATCAGCCACGATGGCGCGGCGCGCGCGGATTGTTCGCCCTTCGGCGGTGGTCGCCGCAACGGCCCGGCCACCGTGCACTTGAATACGGGATACGTTCTGGTTGACCTCGATTCGCGCCCCGGCCGAACACGCGCGATTCACCAGAGCTGCGGTCAGTTGACCCGCACCGCCTACCGGCACCGGCCAGCCGCAGTCTTGGCCAAGCATGGTCAGCAAAAAGCCCATCGCGCCGCTGCCCGGGGCGTCGGGTGCAATGTCGGCGTGCATCGCGTTGCCCAGCAACAACACTCGCGGTGCCGCACCGGCGAACAGCTGCTCCACCATCGTGTTGGCGGGCTGTATGAGAAGGCGCGCCAACCGAAGTGCGTCGGCGGTGCCCAGCTTGAGCAGTAATCGCAGCAGCGGACGCGTCGGCGGAAAGGGTGCAAAAATCGCATCCAAGAGGGGTGATTTGATCTGTTCCCAGAGTCGCACCACCCGCCACCAATTCTCACCGTCGACTCGCTCTCGACGTTCGAACTCCGCGGCGGTGCGCGCCGGGTCGCGATAAAGCGCGGGCGGGTCGTCATCGGCCGCGCCACGCGGGTGAGCCAGCACCGTGGGCGCATGAGACCACTGCAACCCATGATCTTCCAATTGCAGCGCTGCCATCGCGGGAGAGGCCGCGGTCATCGGGTAGAACGAGCTGAACAGGTCGGTAATGTATCCCGGCGTGAGTTCGGCGCTGCGTACCGCGCCACCGGGGTGGGGCTGGGCTTCCAGCACCCACACATCCCATCCGGCGTCGGCCATGATCGACGCGGCGACCAGCCCGTGGTGACCGGCTCCGATCACGACGGCGTCGACCGTCTCGACCATGCTATTTGACGTTACTCGGCTGTAGGCGTTCCGCCAGAGCCGCCAGCCGCAGTAGGCATTCCCGGTTGCGGGGGTAGATGGCCGCCAGCGCCAGGCGATTGGGGATCAAGCCAACCGGCCCCTCGACCGGCATCTCAATCATGTCGACTCGGCACCCTTGCGGACTATCGGTGACCCGCATCGTTATGCGTGCCGCGCCCAGCCGTCCAAGCCCGGCGCGCAGCACCAGTTCCCGACCAGGAACCCAGCCTGCCACCATGGTTTGGTCGTTGATCACTAGCGGCCAGACCCCGATCGAGTGGCGGATCACCGAACCCGGTTCGGGCCAGTGCGAGTCGACCGCCCGAGTCCGGCTGTTGCCGACCACCCACTGAGCGTAGGTCCACCCATTGGCCAGCACGTCCCACACGGTTTGGCTCGACGTCGTCACCTCCCGGCTCGCGGTCAGTTTTTCGGTTGCTGTCATTGAGATTCCTTTCGTGCCGAGAGCGATCCCAGGAATACCCACAGCCGCCGCGATTACTCCCAGGACTAGCCGGACAGCTCGCCCGGTTTAGCCGACGGACCCAGCGGCTAAACCAGGGCACCAAGTCTGCTCTCCTGAAAGGCCGGATTGTGACTGTGCGACGGTTGATCATCGCGGTGAGCGCCGCGCTTCTGGTGGCCGGAGTGATAGGGCTGTTGGTGCCCGTGACGGTCTCGAACAGCGACGGCGCCTCGGTTTCCTGCGGGAACGGGATTGGCGCTGACCTGTCCTCAGCGCGAAACGCCAACGACAAGAATGGCGCCAACATACCCATCCTCAACCAGGTCATCCCGCATACCGACTTCGTGGCTCAATGCGAGTCGGCGGTATCGAGTCGGCGCAGCTGGACCATACCGCTGGTGGTCCTCGGGGTCGTCGGGCTAGTCGGTGCGCTGCTGATGCGGCGAACCGAAAGCGCCGCCACCGGCGGACCGGGAATCAGATGACCCGCATCCGCGCCGTACTGCGCAAGGCCTGGGGCAGCACCCGGGAGATGCCGTAGAGCGCGTAGGCCTCCGGAGCCACCGGGCGGATCGGTTTGCCCTTCTTGACCGCGGACACGATGGTGTTAGCTACCTTGTCCGGTCCGTAGCGGCGTAGCGCGAACAACTTGTCGAGCTGGCTTCGCCGGCCGTCGACCTGGTCCTCGCCGTGTCCTACCGGCGCGTCGAAGCGGGTGGCCGCAATGATGTTGGTGTCGATGACGCCGGGACAGATTGTGGTCAAACCAACGCCGGCGGCGTCGAGTTCGGCACGCAAGCAGTCGGAGAACATGTACGTGGCCGCCTTCGAGGTGCAATACGCGCTCAGCGACTGCAGCGGCGCATAGGCGGCCATGGACGACACATTGACGATGTGGCCGCCGGTGCCGCGCTCCACCAAACGCCGGCCAAAAGCCCGGCAACCGTTGACGACACCGCCAAGATTGACAGCTAGCACCCGATCGAATTGTTCGGCCGGGGTGTCCAGGAACCGCCCGGCCTGACCGATACCGGCGTTGTTGACGACAATGTCGGGAACGCCGTGCTCTGCGCAAACCTGCTCGGCAAACGCCTCAACCGCCTCGGCGTCAGACACGTCGAGCAGGTAAGAATAGGCGACGCCGCCGCGGGCCACGACCTCGGCGGCCGTGTCTTTGACCGTGGCCTCGTCAATATCACTGATCACGACCTCAGCGCCCTCCCGGGCGAAGGCAAGTGCGGTCTCCCGGCCGATTCCGCTACCGGCGCCGGTGACCGACACCAATGTGTCACCGAAGTTCTCGCGCGGACGACCAACTTGGGCCCGCAACAGTGCGCGACTGGGCGGCTTGCCTTCGACCAGGTCGGCGATGTCGTGCACCGCGGCCGCCATCACCTGTGGGTGCGACATCGGAGAAAAGTGACCGGCTTTGATGTCGCGCCGCCACAGGCGCGCCACCCAGCGTCCCGTCTCGTCATACCCGTAGGGGCGCACGTAGCGGTCTTGGGTGTTGACGATGAGCTGCACCGGCACCTCGATGACCGGGATGCTGCGACCGCGTCGCATCCTAGCGAAAGCCCGAAAGTAGTTGGCCGGATAGGTTTTCACCGAGTTGGCGGCGTCGCTGGCCAGGTTGTCCGAGTGGTGGATCTGGTGCGCCGGAATGTTGTCGACCAGGTTGCGCCGAATTGCCGCACTCGACAACGCGGCCCGCAGCAACAGTGGCGCCACCACCGGCACCGAGAACATCGCCATGTAGCTCAACCGCAGCGCTTGGGTGAGCGCGCGGATGAAGGTTCGCGGCCGCCAGGGCCGGCGCAGCCCACCCACGATGTAGCTGGCCAAGTGATCCTGGCTCGGACCCGACACCGACGTGAATGAGGCGACCCGGTCGGCGGCACCGGGCCGGGTCAGGTACTCCCAGATGCCCACCGAGCCCCAATCATGGCCCAGCACATGGACCGGCTGACCAGGGCTCAGCTGGTCGATGACGGCGGCCAAGTCGTCGGCGAAGCACGCCATGGTGTAGGCCGAGACGGGCTTGGGCGCCGCGGACAGGCCGACACCGCGGTTGTCGTAGCGGATGATTCGGAACCGCTGCGCCAGCAGCGGAACCACGCCGTCCCACAGCACGTGCGAGTCCGGAAAGCCGTGCACCAGGACGACTGGCGAACCGCCGGGCTGGCCTTCTTCGTACACCGCGATGCGAACACCGCCCGCGCTGTCGACGAACCGCTGGGGTGCCTGTTTTGTTGCCGGCATCAGAGCTCCTGCCTGTTAATCGCCACACCGTAGCAAGGGCCGCCGACAGTGCCGGCGCCCGAAGTCGCCGTGCCCTGAATGTAGGCCGACCAGGCGGCAGTGACAGGATGGGTCTGGACATCTACTTGGGTTCCGCACCCGGTGCACGACTGTGTGGTAAGCCAGAGGTCGGCCCGCGCCGACCGACGACCGATCGAGGAGTCAACAGAGATGGCCTTCTCAGTCCAGATGCCGGCACTCGGTGAGAGCGTCACCGAGGGAACCGTCACTCGATGGCTCAAGCAAGAAGGCGACACGGTCGAGATCGACGAACCCCTCGTCGAGGTATCGACCGACAAGGTCGACACCGAGATCCCGTCGCCGGCCGCGGGCGTGCTGACCAAGATCATCGCCCAGGAGGACGACACCGTCGAGGTCGGCGGCGAACTGGCGCTCATCGGCGAATCCTCGGAGACCTCGGACGGCGCGGCAGGCGGCCCAGACAGCGCGCCAGCCCAACCGGAGCCGCAAGCGCCGGCCGAACCGGAGCCGGAGGCCGAGCCGGAGCCGCAACCTGAAACCCAGTCCCAACCCGCGGGCCGACCCGGTCCCAGCGGCGATGCGACGCCGGTGCTGATGCCCGAACTCGGTGAATCGGTGACCGAGGGCACAGTAACTCGCTGGCTGAAGAAGGTCGGCGATTCGGTTCAGGTCGACGAGCCGTTGGTGGAAGTCTCTACCGACAAGGTCGACACCGAGATCCCGTCACCAGTCGCCGGCGTCTTAGTCAGCATCACTGCCGAGGAAGACGATGTCGTTCAGGTGGGCGGCGAGTTGGCGCGGATCGGCTCCAGCTCCCCAGCTAGCGCGGCGCCATCCAAGCCGACCCCCGAGCCCACGCCGGAGCCGCACCCCCAGCCCACGTCCCGACCACAACCCGAAGGCGCCGCCAAGCCGGCTCACCCACCGCAACCCGAGGCCAAGCCGGCGCCCGCGGCTGCGCCCGCGCCGAAAGAAGAACCTGCAGCGGCCCCGGCGGCGGCTGCGCCGGCAGGCGCAGCCGACGGTACGCCATACGTGACACCGTTGGTGCGAAAACTAGCCTCCGAGAACAACATCGACCTTGCGGAGGTAACCGGTACGGGCGTCGGCGGTCGGATCCGCAAGCAGGACGTGCTAGCAGCAGCGCGCCAGAGGCACGAAGCGCAAAAGGCGCCGGCTACCCAGGCGGCCCCGGCCGCGGCACCGACAGCCGCCCCGAAGGCCCCCGTGGCCGCCGCTGCCGCACCCGAGCTGGCACATCTGCGCGGCACCACGCAAAAGGCCAGCCGGATCCGCCAAATCACGGCCAAAAAGACCCGCGAGTCCCTGCAGCTGACCGCGCAGCTCACCCAGACGCATGAAGTGGACGTGACTAAGATCGTGGCCCTGCGGGCCCGGGCCAAGGCGGCCTTCGCCGAGCGGGAAGGGGTGAACCTGACCTTCCTGCCGTTCTTCGCCCGAGCAGCCATCGACGCCCTCAAAATCCATCCCAACATCAATGCCAGCTACAACGAGGAGACCAAGGAGATTACCTACTACGACGCCGAGCATCTGGGGTTCGCTGTCGATACTGAACAGGGCTTGCTCTCTCCCGTTATCCACAATGCCGGTGACCTGTCACTAGCCGGGCTGGCCCGCGCGATTGCCGATATCGCGGCCCGCGCTCGGTCGGGCAACTTGAAACCCGACGAGTTGTCGGGCGGTACCTTCACCATCACCAACATCGGCAGCCAGGGCGCCCTGTTCGATACCCCGATACTGGTTCCGCCGCAAGCTGCCATGTTGGGTACCGGGGCAATCGTCAAGCGGCCCAGGGTGATCGTCGACTCGGTTGGCAACGAATCGATCGGCGTCCGCTCGGTGTGCTACTTGCCGCTCACTTACGACCATCGCCTCATCGACGGCGCCGATGCGGGACGTTTCCTCACCACCGTGAGGCATCGTCTCGAAGAGGGAGCGTTCGAGGCCGACCTAGGATTATGAGAACGTGGCCAAGACGGTTATCGCGATAGCGGGCTCGTCTGGCTTGATCGGCTCGGCGCTGGCTGCTGCGCTACGCGCCGCCGACCATCCGGTGCGTCGTATCGTGCGTCGGACCCCGGCGAATTCTGAGGAAGTGCATTGGAATCCGGAGAGCGGCGAGTTCGATTCCAACGCACTAACCGACGTCGACGTCGTGGTAAACCTGTGCGGAATCAACATCGGGCGGCGTCGGTGGTCGGGGGCCTTCAAGCAGAGCCTGCGCGACAGCCGGATCGCGCCCACCGAGGTGCTGTCGGCCGCCGTCGCCGAGGCCGGAGTCGGCACGCTGGTTAACGCCAGCGCGGTGGGCTATTACGGAAACACCAGGGACCGCGTCGTCGACGAAGAGGACTCGGCGGGGGCGGGTTTTCTGGCCCAGCTGTGCGTGGATTGGGAAGCCGCCACATTGCCGGCCCAATACAGCGGCGCACGTGTGGTGCTGGCCCGCACCGGGTTGGTGCTGGCCCCGGCGGGAGGTGCGCTGCGCCCGATGCGCCCGGCATTCTCGGTAGGTCTTGGCGCTCGGCTGGGTAGCGGCCGGCAGTACATGTCCTGGGTCAGCCTTGAGGACGAGGTGCGGGCGCTGCTCTTCGCCATCGCGCACCCCACGTTGTCCGGCCCGGTGAACATGACTGGCCCGGCGCCGGTGACCAATGCGGAGTTCACCACCGCATTGGGCCGCGCGCTGAACCGGCCGACCCCGTTGATGTTGCCCGGTTTTGCAGTACGCGCAGCGCTCGGTGAGTTCGCCGACGAAGCGCTGCTCTCCGGCCAGCGCGCCATCCCGGCTTCCCTCGAACAAGCTGGTTTCCAGTTCCACCACAACACAATTGGGGAGGCGCTCGGCTACGCTACTGCCCGCCGCGACCAGGTGTGAACTGCCACCCGTTGCGGCTTCGACGTAATCCCTTCCATTGCGCCACCATTCGTGTACTCTTCGCTTGCGGTGCTCGTCGACAATCCACCAACCGGTCAACAAATGGAGAAACGCGTGGCGACCTCGATATTCCACGACCTGAAAAAGGAAGGGCCGCTCTACGCGCTCTTTCTCAACTGCACCCTGAAGAAGGGACCTGCAGTATCGAACACCGAGGCGCTCTCCAACCTGCTTATCGAGCGCCTCAAGGCTCACGAGCCGGACATCGAAACCGAAATTGTCCGGGTTGTCGACTACAACATTAAGCCCGGGGTGATGAACGACGAGGGCGAGGGCGACGAGTGGCCAATGATTCTGGAGAAGGTCAAGCGCTGCAACATTTTCGTGCCCGCAATGCCGATCTGGATGGGTGTGCGCTCATCTGTGATGCAGCGAGTCATCGAGCGGCTCGACGGCAGTACCAAGACGGTGATGTGCGAACGTACTGGGCAGTTCCCGCTTTACGGATCAGTGGCAGGCATCGTGGTCACCGGCAACGAGGACGGCAGTCACGACTGCGTGGCCAACACGTTCGGCAACCTTCTGCACTTCGGCGCGACCGTGCCACCCAACACCGACGTCTACTGGGTGGGCGACGCGGGACCCGGACCTAGCTACATTGAGTCGGGCGGCGAGCTGTCGCCGTACGTGCGCCGCAACGCCGAGCTGGCCGCACTCAACCTGCTCTTTGCGGCAAAGCTGTTGCGGGAGAACCCATACACCATCAACATCGCCGAGCACAACGCAGTAATGATGGCCCGCGGCAAAGTTAAGGAAGCAGCCATGGAGCTCGCGATCAAGTACATGCGCGATAACATGCCCAACTGACCGAGCAGTGGATTCAGCCTGAAAGCCACCGTCATGCGGTCGTCCGGAAATCCGGTTCCCAGTATTACCGTTGCCCGAGGCCGCTTTAGAGATCGCGGATTCATGCGCCGACATACGCCACTCACTCGGGATGGGTTTTGTCAATGTGATCTGGCAGGACGCGGGTTCGCCGCCAGCGCGGCGCAAGCAGATACCGGCCTGCCCGCCCCCGTTACCACGACGGAGACTAAAGCAGCGCTGGAAAGCCTGACGCCGAACGCGATGGCGCGGATGATCCCGGCGGTCAGCCTGTTGCTTCGCTTGCTGCCCGGTACCACCGACGATGAACGCTAACGGAAGGGAAACCAGAAAGTCATGCAACTCACCGAACTCGTAGCCGGTCTCGGCGTCGCCGACGTCGTGGACGCGATGATGCTGACCCATCAACACCGTGCCCACATCATCGAGCTGCGGAGCCCCGATCCCACCCGGGTGCTCATCGGCCCAGCGGTGACCATTTCCTTTCTGCCGGTGCGCAAGGACCTGATGGATCCGGAGAAACACAGTCTCGGCCCGGCGATCTATCGCGCGGTCGCCCAGCACGACGCCAACGGCGCCGTCTTGGTGATGGCGTCAAATGGGCACCATAAGACTTCGCTCGGTGGCGGCACCAAGCTCAGCCGCGTCCAGAATCTCGGCATGGCGGGCATTCTCGCCGACGGCATGCTGCGCGACTTTGAGGAACTGGACACCTACGACTTCGCGACGTACTGCCATGGCGAGACGGTACGTGCCGGCGGCAATGAGATCCAGCCCTACCTGGCCGACGTCCCGGTGGCGATCGGCGGTGTCACGGTGGTGCCGGGCGACGTTGTCTTCGCCAAAGGTTCGACGGCCGTGGTGATTCCCGGCGCCGAGGCCGAGATGATTTTGACCAAGGCGCGCCAGGTGATGAACAAGATGGACCAGATGAAGCAAAGCCTGAAATCCGAAGATCCGCAGACGGTCCTTAGCCAGGGAAGCGGTGAACTGTAATGGCACCGTCGAACACCAGCGAGCAGATCGTCGAGGCGCTCGCCGCCGAAGGCGTCGAGTATGTGTTCGGCATCCCGGGCGATGAGAACCTGCATTTCATGGAGGCGCTTCGCAAGGACGGGCGGATCACGTTCGTCCTGTTCCGCCACGAACAGGCCGCGGGTTTCGCGGCCGCGGCCTACGGCCGCCTGACCGGCAAACTCGCGGTTGCCATGTCGACTCTGGGCGCCGGGGCGATGAACCTGACCACCCCGGTCGCCCACGCCTATCTGGCGGCGATGCCGATGCTGGTCATTACCGGTCAAAAAGCGGTGCGCGACAACCGTATGGGGCAATACCAACTAGTCGACGTGGTCGACGTCATGCGCCCCATCACCAAGTTTGCGGCCAAGATCCCCTCCGGGCACATGGCCGGGTCGCTGCTGCGGCAGGCGATGATGTCGGCGTTGGGCGGGCGTCAGGGACCCGCGCATCTGGAACTGCCCGACGACGTGGCCCGCGAGACCGAGCTGGGCCCGCTGGTTCCGTGCCGGCACGGCGATATTCCGGTGGCCACCCAGGACAGCATCGAGACCGCGGCCAAGCTGATTCAGAACGCGAGCCGGCCGCTGATCATGGTGGGCGGTGGCACGCGCGCCAACCGGCCCGATGTTGCGGCGGCGGTGCGATTGCTGATCGACAAGACCCAGATTCCCTTCGTGGTAACCATGATGGGCAAAGGCGTGGCCAATGAGAACGATCCGAACTATCTCGGTTGTACGATCATGCCCGGCGATTATCCGAACTGCGCCATCCAGGCAGCCGACGTAATGCTCAACGTCGGCCATGACGTTATGGAGAAGCCGTCCCTGTTCATGCAGCCCGATGACGGGCGAACTGTCATTCACCTGAATCCCTTTGCCGCCCAAGGCGATAACTCCTACTTTCCGCAAGCACAGGTGGTCGGCGACATGGCCGACGCGCTGCGCCGGCTGACCGCGCAACTCGACCGAAATCCGGCCTGGGACCACGAGGGCTTTCGCAGCCTCGGAAAAGCGATGCAGGACAGCATTAAGCGCTCAGCTACCGACACCTCGTCGCCGGCCCGGCAGGGATATCTGATCGCCACCCTGCGTGAGTTTATGGGGGGCGAGGACATCCTCTCGCTCGATAACGGCATTCACATGTTGTGGGCCTCCCGCAACTTCAACGCCCGCCAACCCAACACCATGCTGATCGATCACGCGCTGGGATCGATGGGGATCAGCCTGCCGGCCGCCATCGCCGCCAAGCTGGTGTACCCCGAGCGCAAGGTCGTCGTGCTTACCGGCGACGGCGGCTTCGCCATGAACAACCAAGAGCTGGAAACGGCGGTCCGCCTCGGGCTCGATTTGATCATCGTGGTGTTCAACGACAGCAGCCTGGCCATGATCGCGCTCAAGCAAATGGTTGACGGCTACCAAAGGTACGGCGTGGACTTCGCCAATCCGGATCTCGTCACGTACGCCCAAAGCTATGGAGCGACCGGCCACCGACTGGACGACCCGGCCAAGTTTCGCGCGATACTCGATGAGGCCGCGGCGACCGGCGGGGTGCACCTTATCGACGCGCCCGTTGACCCCCAGCAGAACCTGGCACTCATGATGGAGATGCGTTCGGTCGACTGCCACAAGCTGCTGGCCGGCGGCGGTCAGTAGGCGCCATCCTGCTCACGGGCAGCGCTCCACCGCCGTCCGGACGGCGATCACTCACGAAGACGAACATGAAACTCCTCGACGAGCTCGAACGGGATGGTTGGGCCAACGCCCGAAGCCATTCGGGACCAAGGTCGTGATAGATCGGATCCACCCGGCCGCGGCATCCGTCCGCCGCCGGGTACCAGGCCATATCGGCGCCCGCCTGGCCGGCCCCTCGCATAGCTACGCGCCAGCGACGCTCGGCGTGGCAGCGGCCGGCGCCGGATCCGTCCGCTTGTCTTCCTGCCAGGGCCAGCGCCCGGTCATCTCCACGGTGAGCGAGAAGCTCAAGAAGGTTCGGATTGCGACAATGCCGGCCAGCGCGGCGACACTCTGGGCGTTGGGTTTCAGGGCAATCGTCTTGATGATGTCGCCGGCCACCAAGAGCTCTAAGCCGACCAAAATCGAGCGGCCGAGCTGTACCCGAAATTCTCGGTAAGCGTGGGCGGCGTTGCGTGGCGCGCGGCACAAGAAGAGCACAATGGCGACCACAGCGCCCACAATGATCACCGCGACACCCAGGCCGTCGATCGCCATGCCAACGCGGGCAACAGATTCGATGAAGCTCATTGCAGGCACACTATCTCGGCAAAGCGCATTTCGCCGCTAATAAACCGCGGGTTATCGCGCGCGTCGCGTCAGCGCGACGCGCGAACACGCTTGCGTTCACAGGTACCCTCGTTTTCGTGGCTGGTTCTATCCGGTCCGGTGTGGCCGCCGTCGACGTCCGTCAGCTCGGGATGATCGATTACCTAACCGCTTGGCAGCTGCAGCGGGAACTGGCCGACGCCCGAGTCGCCGGCGGACCGGACACACTGCTCCTCCTAGAGCACCCGGCTGTCTACACTGCCGGGCGACGCACCCAACCACACGAACGTCCGCTAGATGGCACCCCCGTTGTCGACACCGACCGCGGCGGCAAGATCACCTGGCACGGCCCCGGCCAGTTGGTTGGTTATCCCATCATCGGGTTGGCCGAACCGCTCGACGTGATCAACTACGTTCGGCGCCTTGAGGAATCGTTGATCAAGGTGTGCGGCGATCTGGGCCTGGACACCGGCCGCGTCGACGGCCGGTCCGGGGTGTGGCTGGCAGCCGATGCTGGGCGCCCGGCGCGCAAGGTGGCCGCCATCGGGGTCCGGGTGTCGCGTGCGACAACTCAGCACGGTTTTGCGCTCAACTGCGACTGCGACTTGCGCGCATTCAGCACCATCGTGCCGTGCGGCATCAGCGACGCCGACGTGACGTCGTTGTCGGCCGAGCTCGATCGCAAGGTAGCTGTCGACGAGGTCCGATCGGCCGTAGCCGACGCCGTCTGCGACGCCCTAGATGGTGTCCTGCCGGTCGGTGCCCAGGGGCCCGGCTTCACAAGCCGCCGTTCCGGCAGGCGTCGCCGCCAGGCGGGTCATCACGTCGCGGGCGTAGCATCTGCGATGTGACTGTCGCACCCGAAGGCCGGCGCTTGCTGCGCCTGGAGGTGCGCAATGCCCAGACCCCGATCGAGCGCAAGCCACCGTGGATCCGTATCCGCGCCCGCATGGGGCCGGAGTACACCCAGCTGAAGAACCTGGTGCGTCGCGAGGGTCTGCACACCGTCTGTGAAGAAGCCGGCTGCCCCAACATCTTCGAATGCTGGGAGGACAGGGAGGCGACCTTCCTGATCGGCGGCGACCAATGCACCCGCCGCTGCGATTTCTGCCAGATCGACACCGGAAAACCGGCGACGCTGGACCGCGACGAGCCGCGCCGGGTCGCCCAGAGTGTGCACACTATGGGGCTGCGCTACGCCACCGTCACGGGCGTGGCCCGAGATGACCTGCCCGACGGCGGGGCCTGGCTGTATGCGCAAACCGTGCGCGCGATCAAAGAACTCAACCCGCAGACCGGCGTGGAACTGCTGATCCCCGACTTCAACGGCGAGCCGGGCCGGCTTGCCGAAGTTTTCGAGTCACGCCCGGAAGTGTTGGCGCATAACGTCGAAACCGTGCCGCGCATCTTCAAACGGATCAGGCCCGCGTTCAGCTACCAACGCAGCTTGGGGGTGCTCACCGCCGCACGCGCCGTCGGCCTGGTCACCAAGAGCAACCTCATCCTCGGCCTGGGCGAAACCCCTGAAGAAGTCCGTACCGCCTTGGTGGAGCTGCGCAGCGCCGGCTGCGACATTGTCACCATCACCCAGTATCTGCGACCGTCGGCGCGCCACCACCCGGTCGAGCGCTGGGTCCTGCCCGACGAATTTGTCGAGCATGCGCAGTACGCCGAAGAAGTGGGCTTCGCCGGGGTGTTAGCCGGGCCGCTGGTGCGTTCGTCCTACCGGGCGGGCCGGCTCTACGCGCAGGCCCGGACCCACCAGGCCTCCGGTGCCTCGACCTCCCGGTAACAGCCGCGTAAGTATTCTTGATGACTATGGCCAAACCCCGCAATGCCGCCGAAACCAGGGCCGCCAAAGCTGCGGCCAGCGCCGCCCGTAAGGCGGCGGCTCGGCAGCGCCGCACTCAGCTGTGGCAGGCGTTCAACATTCAGCGCAAGGAGGACAAACGTCTGCTGCCGTACATGATCGGCGCTTTTGTGCTGGTCGTGGGTATCGCAGTGGCGGTTGGTGTGTCGGCCGGCGGGCTCACCATGGTCGCGTTGATTCCGTTCGGCGTGCTGTTGGGTGCGCTGGTAGCGTTCATCATCTTCGGCCGCCGCGCCCAGCGCAGTATTTACCGCCAAGCCGAAGGCCAAACCGGTGCGGCGGCCTGGGTGCTAGACAACCTGCGCGGCAAGTGGCGAGTGACGCCCGGCGTGGCTGCCACCGGTCATTTCGACGCCGTGCATCGGGTGCTCGGCAGGCCTGGTGTCATCCTGGTCGGCGAGGGCTCGGCGGGCCGCGTGAAACCATTACTCGTGCAGGAGAAGAAACGCACCGCTCGACTCGTCGGCGACGTACCGATCTACGACATCGTCGTGGGCAACGGCGACGGCGAGATTCCGCTGGCCAAGTTGGAGCGCCACCTCACCCGGCTTCCGGCCAACATCACGGTCAAGCAGATGGACTCGTTGGAGTCGCGGCTGGCGGCGCTAGGTTCACGGGCCGGTAGCGGCACCCTGCCGAAGGGGCCGTTGCCCAACGCAGGCAAGATGCGCGGCGTGCAGCGCACGGTACGCCGCAAGTAGTCGCACATCAGTATCAGCGGCGCACCACCGCCGTACCGGTCAGCCGGTCATGCAAACCCCGACCGTCGGTGTCGGTGAACAGCGCCGGAACCACCAGCGCAAGCAGCATCCCTCGAGCCAACAGCCGGCCAACACCTACCGGCGGCCGGCCGTCGGCCGCCACTACCACCAGGCCCAGTAGCAGCTGGCCCGGTGTGAATCCAAAAAGGCGCACCGCCACCACACCCAACAGCAACCAGATCACCAGCACCGCCGTCGACAACGTGGTGTGAGACCAGGCGCCGACCCCCAAACCCAGCAGCGCGAGTCCGTAGGACAGCAGCCAGTCCAGGCACAGCGCAGCCAGGCGGCGTCCCGTCGGCGCCAGTGAACCCGGGCCGGCCCGCGGGAAACCGAGCGCCTTACCGGGATACCCGGCAGGTGATTGCGACGTCATCGGCATGGTTCGATCGGCTCGCTCCGATTGCGGCGGGGCTGGCAGTGGGGCGGCCCGGATCGCGTCATCAACGGACCAGTTACGATTTTGCGGGCCATGGCCCAACAATAGGGCTCGGTAGAAACCGGGGACTGTTGGCGGGCCTTGTGGTCATGTAACCACTGCGCAACACCGGGTTGACTGGCGGGCAATAACACCTCCCTAGCGTCGGCCGCGAAACTAGTAAAGGAGCACTCTGTGACGGATAAGACGCCCGACGACGTCTTCCAACTTGTCAAGGATGAGGGCGTCGAATTTGTCGACGTCCGGTTTTGTGACCTGCCCGGAACGATGCAGCACTTCACAATTCCAGCTTCCTTCTTCGACGAGAGCGTGTTCGAAGACGGCTTGGCCTTTGACGGCTCCTCGATTCGCGGATTCCAGTCCATCCACGAATCAGACATGCTGCTGCTTCCTGACCCGGCTACCGCGCGCATCGACGCGTTCCGCGCCGCGAAGACACTGAACCTCAACTTCTTCGTGCATGACCCGTTCACCCTCGAGCCTTACTCGCGCGACCCGCGCAACATCGCTCGCAAGGCCGAGAACTACTTGATCAGCACCGGCATCGCCGACACCGCCTACTTCGGCGCCGAAGCCGAGTTCTACATCTTCGACTCGGTGAGCTTCGACTCGCGCACCAACGGCTCGTTCTACGAGGTGGATGCGATCGCAGGGTGGTGGAACACCGGCGCGGCCAACGAGACCGACGGCAGCCCCAACCGCGGCTACAAGGTTCGGCCCAAGGGCGGCTACTTCCCGGTGGCGCCGGTCGACCACTATGTCGACCTGCGCGACACGATGCTGCGCAATCTGATCGATGCCGGCTTCAGCTTGGAAAAAGGTCACCACGAGGTGGGCACTGGCGGCCAGGCCGAGATCAACTACAAGTTCAACACGCTGCTGCACGCGGCTGACGACTTGCAGCTGTACAAGTACATCGTTAAGAACACCGCATGGCAGGCCGGCAAGACCGTCACGTTCATGCCCAAGCCGCTGTTCGGCGACAACGGCTCCGGCATGCACACCCACCAGTCGCTGTGGAAAGACGGCAGCCCACTGATGTACGACGAAACCGGCTACGCCGGTCTGTCGGACACTGCCCGCCACTACATCGGCGGTCTGCTGCACCATGCGCCGTCGCTGTTGGCGTTCACCAACCCGACGGTGAACTCCTACAAGCGGTTGGTGCCGGGCTACGAGGCGCCGATCAACCTGGTTTACAGCCAGCGCAACCGGAGCGCATGCGTTCGCATTCCCATTACCGGCAGCAACCCGAAGGCCAAGCGGCTGGAGTTCCGGTGCCCCGACTCGTCGGGTAACCCCTACCTGGCGTTCTCGGCCATGCTGATGGCGGGCCTGGACGGGATCAAGAACAAGATCGAGCCGCAGGCGCCGGTCGACAAGGACCTCTACGAGCTGCCTCCGGAGGAGGCCGCGAACATCCCGCAGGCGCCCACTCAGCTGTCCGCGGTGATCGACCGGCTGGAGGCGGACCACGAATACCTCACCGAGGGCGGCGTTTTCACACCTGACTTGATCGAGACGTGGATCAGCTTCAAGCGCGAGAACGAGATTGAGCCGGTCAACGTTCGGCCGCACCCGTACGAGTTCGCACTGTATTACGACGTTTAATTCGAGCCCGAAGTAAAGTCAGGTTTTGGTGCGGATTCTTGGTGTCAACTGAGGCGCTTCTGACTTAACCGAAGAGATGGCGTGAGAAATTGCCCAAATCACGGCATCTCCTCGGTGGGGTTGGTGCTGTTATCGATGGTAGTCGAGGGTGCGTTCAAGTCCGTCGCGGCGGGCTGGCCGGATAGCTTCGCCGCGGCCGGCGTGTTCGTCGTCGGGAGTTACCTAGCCGATCGCGTCAGGTAGCCTTACGGAACTGTATTCCGTTCGGACTCTGGCGAGTTCGGCGTCCAGTAGCGACGGCTCGGTGATGGTATCCAGGTGTGGCCATTCACCCTTGATGTGGCCAAAGAACGACTCGATTTAGGTTTTGGCCTGGTCCTCGGGCACGCCGATCACCAGCAGCGCCAAAAACGCGCGGGCGTCGTGGGCGGTCATTAGTGACCGGTTGTCGCTGGCGGCGAGCAGGATCGGGCGGCGCGGATCGTCGGGTCAAGGTCGAGCCGTGTCGCCCACGAGAGGGCTGGGAGTCACCGCGCTAGCTCAAGTGAACGACGCATCAACCGACACCGCACCGAGCCTGTGGATAGCCCTACCCGTAGTCCTGTTCCGACCCGGCGTCCGTGCCGGTCGGCGCATCGTTCACGGATATTTTGCAGAGCGGCGAGTCAATTCGCGGCCAGTCGCATTGCCTAGATTACGTTCAGCTGCATACACGATGGACTGCCCGGCAGAAAAGGGGCACGAGTGCGCAATACACATACACGGCGCGGCGACGGTATCTCGCGCCGCGATTTCCTGGCCACGGCAGCCGCCGGAAGCGCCGCCACGTTGATGTCGCTGGCAGGTCCGGTCATCGAAAAGGCTTACGGAGCGGGGCCGTGTTCCGGCCATCTCAGCGACATCGAGCACATCGTGTTATTCATGCAAGAGAACCGGTCATTTGATCACTACTTCGGCACGCTGTCCGGCACCGAGGGATTCAACACCCCGTCGCCATTATTTGCCCAACGAGGCTGGAACCCTAGGACCCAGGCACTCGACCCGGCTGGCGTTACGTTGCCCTACCGCTTTGACACCACCAGAAGCCCCCTGGTCGGAGGTGAGTGCGTCAACGATCCGGATCATAGTTGGATCGCAATGCAGGAGTCCTGGAATGGCGGCGCCAACGACAACTGGTTGCCGGCTCAGGCCAAGACTCGCTCCGTCGGCAACACTCCTACGGTAATGGGTTATTACACACGAAAAGATCTGCCGGTTCATTACTTGCTAGTCGACGCATTCACGGTATGCGATCACTATTTTGGTTCATTGCTTGGGCCGACCCTACCCAACCGGCTGTACTGGGTGGGAGCTACGATCGACCCTGATGGAACCCACGGTGGTCCGCAGGTGGTTATGCCGACCACGGTCCAGACTCAGAAATTCAGCTGGCGAATCATGCCAGAGAACCTCAGCGATGCCGGCATTAGCTGGAAGATGTATCGCAACAAGACCTTGGGGCCGTTAGGGGCGAGCATCGCCTTCGACACGATTATTCAAGACTTCAAACAGGCAGCCAATCCTAGATCGGATCTCGCACGCTACGGCATAGCCCCGACCTACCCCTTAGATTTTGCTGCCGATGTTGCCGCCAACAGGCTGCCAAAGGTTTCATGGGTGATCCCCAATTTCCTTGCGTCTGAACACCCCGCATTCCCACCGGCAGTAGGCGCCAACGCTATTATCAGTATCCTCAGGATCTTGCTGTCCAATCAGGGTGTATGGGAAAAGACCGCGCTGATCGTCTCCTATGACGAAAACGGCGGTTTCTTCGATCACGTTACGCCGCCCACAGCGCCGCCAGGCACTCCCGGCGAGTACATTACGGTCCCAGACATCAACAAAGTGGCGGGGTCCGGAGGCATTCGCGGTCCGATCGGGTTGGGTTTTCGCGTCCCCTGCATTGTCATTTCCCCGTACAGCCGCGGTGGCCTGATGGCGCATGACACGTTCGACCACACCTCACAACTTCGATTGATCGAAACCAGGTTTGGGGTGCCGGTTCCCAACCTCACCGCTTGGCGCAGAAGCGTCACCGGTGACCTAACCTCGACCTTCAACTTCGCAGTCCCACCAAACCCAACGGTACCCAATTTCGGCGGCACTGCGGTCGGCGCGTTGGCAAAACTGCCGCAATGCATCCCGAACGGCGTAATCGGGAGTGCGAATGCCGGAATTCCCTACCGGGTCCCCTACCCACAAGCCATGCCTACCCAAGAAACCACACCCTCCCGTGGGGTTCCCAGCGGTCTGTGCTAATGACCAAGTTGAGCATTTTCGCGAGTCATGTTGCTTTACCGGCAATTTGCAGTCTGGCGCCGGCCGGGGTGTAACCGGGTCACCGGGAGTTGGGCAGCGCTGGTCTCCGAGCAGACCCCGCTAGCGTCGAAAAGGCCGCGTATGGCTTCGTGACATCCTCGGCCATCCATGTCCGCAGAGCCTCTGCGCACCCGAACATCAAGCGATACCGCGGTCAGCAACCTGCCATTGCTGCCGGCACAGCCAGAAAAACTGACTTATGATCCTGGGGTTCCAGTTCAACGGGGCTGCAGACTGCTCACCCATCAAGGTGAACTCCTGTGCGCACCAGCCGCCCCCGACGCCCAGCCCCACCCGCCCAGATGCCAAGAACGCCGCGGTGCCAATGGCTTTCGCTGCCGAGTAGGGATTCCGCAGGGCGGGAACGCACACAGTGGTGACGAACTTCAGCCGTCGGGTGACCTGCGCAAGCGCGCCGACGAGAACCCAGGGATCGGGCCAGTCGGTGAACGGCGGTCAGCGGCGCTGCCCGTCTTTGGTGTATGGATACCGGGTCCCGATGCCGTCGTAGCCCAAGTCGTCGGCGGCCTTTGCAATCTCGATGATCTCCGCTGTTTTCAGGAAGGCGCTGCTGATGTAGAACTTCATTCGGCTGCTCGTGCCCATGTCGGTTTGATGAAGACCCCTTCGGCCTCCACGGTGACGCCCGTACTGTCGGAAATGAACCCGCGCGCAAAGGCTTTGATACCTTCGGTGTGGTTCACCCAGGCTTGGCAACGAAGCGGCCCCAGCGGCGTGCCACGCAGATACTTCACCGTGATGGTGCCGGTGTACAGCGGCTGGGTCAGCCCCTGGCTGGCCGCCTCGCCCAGCATGTGGTCCAGCACCAGGGCACACACACCGCCGTGGGTCAGACCGGGCGGACCCTCATAGGCCGCGCCCAGCACGAATTGGCTCCAACACCGCCCCCCAGCTTCGTGGTGGACAACCAACGGCGGAGCGATCGGATTGCACTGACCGACGGCTGCGTTGGCCACCGGCACCAGACGACCATCGATGCGGTAACTGACACCGGATGGGCGGATTCGCTGACTGCGCAATGATCGCGTCACGGCATCGACCGCGGCACGGGCCTGCTCGATGACCGCGTCGTCGGCCTGGGTCCGGATCGTGGCGTCAATGAGGGCCCGAACGGCCTCGGTCAACGGCACATACGTCGCAGTAACGCGATCGTGCTCCGCTTCGCTCAACACCTCGAACGCGGCGTCCAACTCCACCCTCCCCTGCTCAACTCCCGAATACCTTGCGCACCACCGCTTTTGCTCGCCGCGTCACCCGCAGATAGTTGTCCAGGAACTCGCCGCCGTCCTCGCTGTGCCAGCCGGCGGCCACCGCAACCGCATTGAGCTGGCGTCCGGGCCCGGGCAGCTGATCGGTGGGCTTGCCCCGGACCAGCACCAACGCGTTGCGGGCCCGGGTGGCGGTCAGCCACGCCTGTCGCAGCAGGTTCACCTCATCTTCGGGAACGAGCCCGGCGGCGGTTATCGCGTCTAAGGACTGCAATGTCGATGTGTTGTGTAGAGCCGGGATCTCGTGAGCATGCTGCAGCTGCAGCAGCTGCACGGTCCATTCGATGTCGGTCAGCCCGCCGCGACCCAGTTTGGTGTGCGTGTTGGGGTCGGCCCCGCGGGGTAGCCGCTCGGACTCGATGCGCACCTTGATCCGCCGGATCTCCCGCACCGCCTCGGCGGACACGCCGTCCGGCGGATAGCGCGTCTTGTCCGCCATCAGCAGGAACCGCCGGCCCAACTCCGCGTCGCCGGCCACCGAGTGGGCCCGCAATAGCGCCTGGATCTCCCACGGCTGCGCCCACTGCGCGTAGTAGGCCTCATAGGAGGCCAGCGTGCGAACCAGCGGGCCGTTGCGACCCTCAGGGCGCAGGTTGGCGTCGACCAGCAGCGGTGGGTCGACGCTGGGTGTGCCCAAGTGCGTCCGCACCTGTTCGGCAACCGACGTCGACCATTTGACGGCCTGCGCGTCACTGAAACCGCTGGCCGGCTCGCACACGAACATCACATCGGCATCGGACCCGTAGCCCAGCTCCGAACCGCCCAGTCTGCCCATGCCGATGACGGCAACGGCCGCTGGGGCGGGGCCGTTGTCGGGCAGGTTGGCCCGGATAGTCGCCTCCAGCGCGGACTGCAGCACCGCTACCCATACCGAGGTCAGCGCATGACACACGGCGGTGACCGCGAGCATGCCCAGCAGGTCCGCCGAACCGATGCGGGCCAGCTCCCTGCGGCGCAGGGTGCGGGCGGCGGCGATGGCACGTACCGGGTCGGCATAGCGCCCGGCCGAGGCGATCAGTGCGCGGGCCACCGCGGCGGGCTCGGTCTCCAGCAGCTTGGGCCCGGTCGGGTTGTCGGTGTAGCTCTGAATCACCTCGGGCGCGCGCATCAACAGATCCGGTACATACGCCGAAGTGCCCAGCACATGCATCAGCCGCTTGCCCACGGTCGGCTTGTCGCGCAGCGTCGCCAGGTACCAGCTTTGGGTGGCCAGCGCCTCGCTGAGTCGCCGGTACGCCAACAGGCCGCGGTCGGGATCCGGGGCATACGACAGCCAGTCCAGCAGCCGCGGCAACAGCACCGACTGCACGCGACCGCGGCGGCCACTTTGGTTGACCAGGGCCGACATGTGCTTTAACGCCGTTTGCGGGCCCTCGTAGCCCAGCGCCGCCAGCTGCCGCTCGGCGGCCTCCGACGTCATGCCGCGGCCGGCGATCTCCAGCCCAGCCGGGCCGATCGATTCCAACAGCGGCTGATAGAAGAGTTTGGCGTGCAACCGGGAAACCCGCACGTTCTGGTGCTTAAGCTCCGCGCGCAGCACTCCCGCGGCGTCGTGTCGCCCGTCGGGTCGAATATGGGCCGCCCGCGCCAGCCAGCGCACTCCCTCGTCGTCGTCGGCCGGCGGCAGCAAGTGGGTGCGCTTGAGCCGCTGCAGCTGCAGTCGATGCTCGAGCAACCGCAGGAATTCGTAGGAGGCGATCAAGTTGGCCGCATCGTCGCGCCCGATGTAGCCGCCTTGACCCAACGCCGCCAGCGCGTCGACGGTGGAAGCGACATGCAGTGACTCGTCGCTGCGACCGTGCACGAGCTGCAGCAGCTGCGCGGCGAACTCCACGTCGCGCAGTCCGCCACTGCCAAGTTTGAGCTCCCGGCCGCGGATATCGGCTGGGACCAATTGCTCTACTCGGCGGCGCATGGCCTGCACCTCGACCACGAAATCCGCGCGCTCGCAGGCGGTCCACACCATCGGCCGCAATGCGTCCAGGTAGCGCTGGCCGAGTTCAGCGTCGCCGGCTGATACGCGGGCTTTCAGCAGCGCCTGAAACTCCCAGGTCTTGGCCCAGCGCTGGTAGTAGGCGATATGCGATTCGACCGTGCGGACCAGCTCCCCGCTGCGACCCTCCGGCCGTAGCCCGGCGTCCACCTCGAAGAATGCCGACGACGCCACCCGCATCATTTCGCCGGCGACGCGGGTGGTCACCGGATCAGCATGCTCGCCAACGAAGATGATGTCGACGTCGCTGACGTAATTCAGTTCGCGGGCACCGCATTTGCCCATCGCGATAACCGCCAGACGTGGCACGGTCCCATTGCCGCACACCGTCTTCTCGGCGACCCGCAACGCTGCTGCCAGGGCCGCGTCTGCGGTGTCGGCCAGCTGGGCAGCCACCACGGTGAAAGGCAGCACCGGCTCATCCTCGACGGTAGCCGCCAGGTCGAGTGCGGCCAGCATCAGCAGGTGGTCGCGGTAGAGGGCACGCAGCTCGTGCCCGACCGTGCCCAACCCGCCTGAGAATTCCTCGGCACACGTAATGAACGATCGCTGCATCTCATCGCGACATGGCAGTAACAGCTTGCCGCGCAGCGGCTTCCAGGACTGGGGACGCGCGACTAAATGGTCCCCCAGTGCCAGCGACGAACCCAGCACCGCTAACAGCCGCCCACGCAGGCTGCGATCGCTGAGCAGGGCGGCGTTGAGCTCGTCCCACCCAGTGTCGGGGTTTTCAGCCAGCCGTACCAGCACTCGCAACGCAGCGTCGGCATCCGGCGCACGCGACAGCGACCACAGCAGGTCTACATGGGCCTGGTCATCCGCTGCTGTCCAACCCAGCTGTGCCAGCCGAGCGCAGGCATGCGGGTCGACCAGTCCGAGCCGGCCGACGCTGGGCAGCCGTGGTCGCTGCGTCGCCGGCTTGGTCACGACCTCGACGGTAGCGCACTACACCCCGGTGTCGGTCCGACCGGCTGGATCGGGCTACAGCGACAGGTAGGTACGCAGTTCGTAGGGTGTGACGTGGCTGCGGTAATTGGCCCATTCTCGGCGCTTGTTGCGCAGGAAAAAATCAAAAACATGCTCCCCCAACGCCTCCGCGACCAGCTCGGAGGCCTCCATGGCGCGCAGTGCACTGTCCAGACTGGACGGCAACTCGCGGTAGCCCATGGTGCGGCGTTCCTCGGGGGTCAGGTCCCAGACGTTGTCCTCGGCCTGCGGGCCCAGCACGTAACCCTTCTCCACCCCGCGCAGTCCAGCGGCTAGCAGCACGGCGAAGGCCAAGTAGGGATTGCACGCCGAGTCGGGGCTGCGTACCTCGATGCGCCGCGAGGAGGTCTTGTGCGGCGTATACATGGGCACCCGCACCAACGCGGAACGGTTGGCCGCGCCCCACGAGGCAGCAGTGGGCGCCTCGCCGCCCTGAACCAGCCGCTTGTAGGAGTTGACCCACTGATTGGTGACCGCGCTGATCTCGGAAGCGTGCTCGAGAATCCCGGCGATAAACGACTTGCCCACGTCCGAGAGCTGCAGCGGGTCGTCGGGGCTGTGGAAGGCGTTGACGTCACCCTCGAACAGGCTCATGTGGGTATGCATCGCCGAACCGGGATGCTGCCCGAACGGCTTAGGCATGAACGTGGCGCGCACGCCCTCCTCCAGCGCGACTTCCTTGATGACGTAGCGGAATGTCATCACGTTATCGGCCATGGATAACGCGTCGGCGAAACGCAGGTCGATCTCCTGCTGGCCGGGCCCGCCTTCATGGTGGCTGAACTCCACCGAGATGCCCATGAATTCCAGGGCCTCAATCGCGTGCCGACGAAACTTAGAGGCCGATTCGTGCACCGCCTGGTCGAAGTATCCGGCGTTGTCGATGGGTATCGGCTCGGTTCCGTCTTCGGGACCGGCCTTCAGCAAGAAGAACTCAATCTCAGGGTGCACATAACAGGAAAAGCCAAGTTCGTTGGCCTTCGTCAACTGCCGGCGCAAAACATGCCTGGGGTCGGCCCATGACGGCGAGCCGTCCGGCATGGTGATGTCGCAAAATATCCGCGCGGAGTGATGGTGGCCCGCAGTGGTCGTCCAGGGCAACACCTGGAAGGTCGACGGATCGGGGTGCGCCACGGTGTCGGATTCGGATACCCGGGCAAAGCCCTCGATCGAGGACCCGTCGAAGCCGATGCCTTCTTCAAAGGCGCCTTCGAGCTCAGCAGGGGCGATGGCGACGGACTTGAGGAAACCGAGCACGTCGGTGAACCAAAGCCGCACGAAGCGAATGTCGCGCTCTTCCAACGTGCGCAGGACAAATTCCTTCTGCCGATCCATAACCCGAACACTAGGCAAGTTCTGTTAATTCCGTGTTACCGATACCGGGCCAGACACGTTGCGGTAGATGATCCGAGGGCTCAGGCAGCGCAGCGCAGGTTCGGCGGCGGCAAGGTCAAATCAAGGAAATACCGCACCACTGCGGTGTCCACACAGTCGTTGCCGTCGAATACCGTGGTGTGCTGCGTGCCGTCGTAGGTGATCAGCGTGGCGCCCAACTGGCGGGCCAGATCCACTCCTGCCTGATAAGGAGTGGCTGGGTCGTGGGTTGTCGAGACTACGACGACCTTGCCCGGCGCGGCCGGCGATGCGGCGTGCGGTATGGACGTTGCCGGCGCCGGCCATAACGCGCACAGATCGCGCGGGGCGAATCCAGTGAACTGTCCATAGCTGAGAAACGGAGCGGCCTGGCGGAATTGTTGATCGGCAGCCACCCAGGACGCTGCGTCCGTTGGGGTCGGGGCATCGACACAACGAATCGCATTGAACGCGTCCTGGTCGTTGTCATAATGGCCCTGGCGGTCCCGGCCGTCGTAGTCGTCGGCGAGCGCCAGCAGGTCGCCCGCGTCGGTGCCACGCTGCAGCCCAAGCAGCCCACTGGTCAAGTACTTCCAGTGCTGCGGGGTGTAGAGCGCATTGATGGTGCCGGTAGTGGCGTCGGCATAGCTTAGACCGCGCGGATCCGACGTCTTACCCGGGTTGCTGACCAGCGGATCGACCAGCGCGTGGTAGCGGTTGACCCATTGGGTCGCGTCAGTGCCCAGCGGGCAAGCCGTTGAACGGGCGCAGTCCGCGGCGTAGTCGTTGAAGGCGGTCTGGAATCCGGCTAGCTGCTTGACGTTTTCCTCGATCGGGCCGATGGTGGGGTCGATTGCGCCGTCGAGCACCATCGCACGGACATGGGCGCCGAAGCGTTCGATGTAGGCGGTGCCCAACTCGGTGCCATAGCTGTAGCCGAGGTAGTTGATCTGATCGTCGCCCAGCACCTGGCGGACCATGTCCATATCGCGCGCGGCCGATGCGGTGCCCACGCTGGCCAGCAAACCCAAGCCCATCCGGTCGACGCAGTGCTGCACCAACTCGCGGTACACCTGCTCGATGTGGACCACCCCGGCCTGGCTGTAGTCGACCATCGGATCGCGCCGGTAAGCGTCGAATTCAGCGTCGGTGCGGCATCGCAGGGAAGGCGTAGAGTGGCCTACCCCGCGCGGATCAAAGCCGACCAGATCGAAGTGCCGGGCGATGTCAGTGCTCTTTAGCTCCGGCGCCATGCTGGCAACCGTGTCGACCGCAGATGCCCCCGGCCCGCCCGGGTTGACCAGCAGCGCCCCCAGCCGCCGCCCGGTCGCGGGAATCCGGATCATCGCCAACTTGGCTTGCGCCCCACCGGGTTTGTCGTAGTCGACGGGAACGGGCACGGTTGTGCACTGCGCCGTGGGGATGTCGCTGGTGTCATCGATGAAGGCCACGCAGGAGCCCCAACTCTGCTGCGTTGCTGCCGTGGGCGCCGCTGGTATCGGGGTCTGACCGGCGTCGGGCTCCGGAGTCGCGCTAGCCACCGGAAGTTGAGCACCAAGGACGAGTCCGAGTGAGAGCAGCGCCGAGCTGACTGGTCTCAGACGCGACATGGCCAGCATCGTCTCACTCACGGATACCTGTCGTGGCGCGAAACGGTTACGCCTTGATCTCGTATCGGCGTGGTGCGCAGTGATACGCGCCAGCCGCTCAGCCCGCGCTGACGCTCTCCACTTCTTCGTGTTCGTGGTGCGGCCGACCGACATGGGCTTCAGCGCGCATTCGCTTCACCATGTGCGGGTAGTGCAGTTCGAATGCCGGCCGCTCCGAACGGATCCGGGGCAGTTCGGTGAAGTTGTGCCGCGGCGGCGGGCAGCTGGTAGCCCATTCCAGCGAGTTGCCGTGCCCCCAGGGGTCGTCGACCAGTACCGGCTCGCCGAAGCGCCAGCTCTTGAACACATTCCAGATGAACGGCAACACCGATACGCCAAGAATGAACGCCCCCACTGTGGAGATCACGTTCAGCGTCTGGTAGCCGTCGCCGGGCAGATAGTCCGCATACCGGCGCGGCATGCCGGCATTGCCCAGCCAGTGCTGGACCAAGAACGTGGTGTGGAAACCGAGGAAGGTCAGCCAGAAGTGCAGCTTGCCCAGCCGCTCGTCGAGTAGGCGTCCGGTCATCTTCGGGAACCAGAAGTAGACGCCGGCATAGGTGGCGAACACGATGGTGCCAAACAGCGTGTAGTGGAAATGGGCCACCACGAAATAACTGTCGCTGACGTGGAAGTCCAACGGTGGGCTGGCTAGCATCACTCCGGTCAGGCCGCCGGCCAGGAAGGTGACCAGGAATCCGAACGAGAACAGCATCGGTGTCTCGAATGTCGACTGGCCCCGCCACATGGTGCCGATCCAGTTGAAGAATTTCAGACCGGTCGGCACCGCGATCAAGAACGTCATGAAGGAGAAGAACGGCAGCAGCACCGCACCGGTGGCGAACATGTGATGTGCCCAAACCGCCACGGACAATGCGGCGATGGATAGTGTCGCGTAGACCAGCGTGGTATAGCCGAAGATCGGCTTGCGCGCAAATACCGGGATGACCTCGGAGATGATGCCGAAAAAAGGCAACGCAATCACGTATACCTCGGGGTGCCCGAAGAACCAGAACAGGTGTTGGAACAGGATCACCCCGCCGTTGGCCGCGTCGTAGATGTGCGCACCCAGGTGGCGGTCGGCGGCCAGCCCGAACAGCGCAGCAGTCAACAGCGGGAAGATCATCAGCACCAGCACGCTGGTGACCATGATGTTCCAGGTGAAGATCGGCATCCGGAACATGGTCATGCCCGGGGCGCGCAAGCACACCACGGTGGTGAGCATGTTGACCCCACCCAAGATGGTGCCCAGACCACCAACGCCCAAGCCCAGAATCCACAGGTCGCCGCCCACGCCGGGACTGTGGATCGCATTGGACAGCGGAGTATAAGCGGTCCAGCCGAAGTCGGCCGGACCGCCGGGGACGATGAAGCCACTCAACGCGATCAAGGCCCCAAAGACAAACAGCCAAAACGACAGGGCGTTAAGACGCGGAAAGGCCACGTCGGGAGCGCCGATCTGCAGGGGCAGCACCAGGTTGGCGAAGCCGAACACCACCGGGGTGGCGTAGAACAACAACATCGCCGTGCCATGCATGGTGAACAGCTGGTTGTACTGCTCGTTGGACAGGAATTGCAGGCCCGGCGCGGCGAGCTCACCACGGATGAGCAAGGCCATCAAACCGGCGATAAAGAAGAAGATGTAGCAGGCGACCATGTACATGATGCCGATCATCTTGTGATCGGTCGTGGTGATGATCTTGTAGATCAGGTTGCCCTGAGGCCCGATCCGAGCCGGAAACGGTCGGCGGGCCTCCAGATCTTCGACGAGCGGCGCTTCAGTGGTCATGGGTTAGCTCCAAGGGATACGGGTGACCGGCCATGCATTCGACACAAGCCGCCCAAGTATTCCGGGCCGCGACAACGCCGCCCTAGGGCCAAACGTCCCTAGCTGTCTGAGAGTCCTGATGGCCCGCCTGTTTCGGCCGGAGCTAGCACTTGGCCCCGTTGGGCGGTGTCGTTCCGCCGATCAGATACGCGGTGACGTAGTCGTCGATGCAGCTGTCGCCCTGGAATACCACGGTGTGCTGGGTGCCGTTGAAGGTCAATAACGAGCCACGCAGTTGGTTGGCCAGGTCGACTCCGGCCTTGTACGGCGTCGCCGGATCGTGGGTGGTGGACACCACGACGGTCGGCACCAGGCCCGGGGCCGACACGGCGTGTGGCTTACTGGTTGACGGCACGGGCCAAAACGCGCAGGTGCCCAGTGGCGCGTTGCCGGTGAACTTCCCGTAGCTCATGAACGGCGCGACCTCGCGCGAGCGGCGGTCTTCGTCAATGATCTTGGCGCGGTCGGTAATCGGCGGCTGGTCCACACAGTTGATCGCTACCCGCGCATCAGTAGCGTTGGTGTAATGGCCGTGCGAGTCGCGTCGCATGTACATGTCGGCCAACGTCAGCAAGGTATCGCCGCGATCGTCGGCCAGCTCCGACAGGCCGTCGGTCAAGTGCTGCCATAAGTTGGGCGAATACAGGGCCATGATGGTGCCGACGATGGCGTCGCTGTAGCTCAGACCGCGCGGGTCGTTGGTGTGCGCCGGCCTGCTCACTTGCAGGTTGTTCGGGTCCACCAGCGGGTCGACCAGGCTGTGGTAGACCTCCACGGCTTTGGTGGGGTCGGCGCCCAGCGGGCAGCTCGAATCCTGAGCGCAGTCAGCGGCGTAGTCGTTGAACGCGTCCTGAAATCCTTTGGCCTGACGCAGATCCGCCTCGATCGGATCCGCATTGGGGTCCACGGCGCCGTCGAGGATCATCGCCCGCACCCGCTGCGGGTAGGCCTCGGCATAGGCGGAGCCGATTCGGGTGCCGTAAGAGTAGCCCAGGTAGGTCAGTTTATCGTCGCCCAGCGCGGCCCGGATGGCGTCCAAATCCTTTGCGACATTGACCGTCCCGACATTGGCCAAAAAGTTCTTGCCCATCTTTTCCACACACCGGCCGACGAATTGCTTGGTCTCGTCCTCCATGCGTGCCACGCCCGCCTGGCTGTAGTCGACCTGCGGCTCAGCCCGTAGCCGGTCGTTGTCGGCGTCGGAGTTACACCACACCGCGGGCCGCGAGGAAGCCACTCCCCGGGGGTCGAAACCGACCAGGTCGAAGCGCTCGTGCACGCGCTTGGGCAACGTCTGGAAAACACCCAACGCGGCTTCGATGCCCGATTCACCAGGGCCACCGGGATTGATGACCAGCGAGCCGATCTTGTCCCCCGTCGCCGGAAAACGAATCAAGGCCAGGGCCGCCACGTCGCCGCCAGGATGGGAATAGTCGACCGGCACGGCCAGCTTGCCGCACAGCGCGCCACCGGGGATCTTGGCCGCCGGATTGGAGCTTCGGCACGGTGTCCACTGCACCGGCTGTCCCAGCTTAGGCTCGGCCATGCGGGCACGCCCTCCGACCACGCGGATGCAGCCCGTGAGCACCAGCGCCACGGCCGCAATCGCGGTCCAGACCAGCAGCAGGCGCGCGAGCTTTTCGCGGCGAGACAGGAACCGAGACAGGAACATGGAAACCTATGGTGCCAGAGACCACCGAAGATGCTGGCTAGCGAGCGTCGCGACGCCGATTACCCGACGGGCGCCAGCAGTTCTTCCATCCCGACGGCAAACTCGTCGGCCAGCTCCCACAAATCCGGTAGCAAATCTGGACACGACACCAGCCCGATGTCCAAGTTGCCGTTCAGCGACATCACGGTGATGTTGAGACCCGAGCCATGAAAGATCGGCCCCAGCGGATACATCGACTTGACCTCGCACCCCAGCAGGTACAACGGCACCTGCGGCCCCGGCACATTGGAGACCACCAGGTTGTGCACGGGCAAACTCGTGGTCAGCCGGGTCCTGGCATATACCCGCATGGCGATCCCGAAGACGGCCGGCGCGGCGAACTGGGACCAGTCCTGCAACAGCGTGGCGCCGATGGCCGAACTGTGGCCCTTGGCAACCGAGTTCGCCTGCGCGATGGCTTTTAGACGCTCCACCGGATCGGCGATTTCGGTGTGCAGGCTAGCGAACATGGCTGAAACTTGGTTACGACCGGGACGATCGGACTTGCCGTGCACCGAAATCGGCACCGATGCCACCAGTGACGACTCAGGCAGCGCGTCGCGCTCGCCTAGGTATTGCCGAAGCACCCCAGACACCAAGGCCAGCACCACATCGTTGACCTTGACGCCGAAGTGGTTTTTCACGGTCTTGATGTCCTCGAGATCCAGCTGCGCGTATGCGATGGAGCGGCGGCCGCTGATACTGGCGTTGAACACCGTGCGAGGCGCGGCAAACGGACGCGCCATGGTCAGCCCGTCGCGGGCCCGTAACACGGTCGAGACCACCGAGGACACCGTCTGCGGCACTATGTTGGCCAGTTGCAAGGGCCGGGCGGCGAACCTGACCAGACCGCCGGCGGCAATTTGCCAGCCGGTGCCGTCCCCGACGCCGGGCACCGGATCTGGCGCGGGTGCGTCGGCTTCGGTGGTGCACACCTGCGACATCAGATTGGCGCCGGTCACGCCGTCGACGGCGGCATGGTGCACCTTGGTCATGACCGCCAGGCGGCCGTCGCGATGGCAGTCAGTGCCTGCCACGCCTTCGATCACCCACATCTCCCACAGCGGCCGGGCGCGGTCCAAGGGCAGCGACGCGATGTGGCCGCAAATCTGGGCAAGCTCGACCCGCCCGCCCGGTGGTGGCAGTCCGATGCGGTGCAAGTGGCGATCGATATGGAAGTCATGGTCATCCACCCAGACCGGGTGGTCGAGGTTCAGCGGGCTGTTGGCGAGCTTTTCGCGAAACTCCGGCATCGCTGTGATGCGCAGTGACAGCGCGTCGCGCAACCGGTCGAAAGTATAGCCGCCCGGCATCGTCGACGTATCCAGGTCCATGATCGAGCAAACATGCATCGACTGAGAGGAGGTTTCCAGGTATAGGAAGCTGGCATCAAGGCCGCTGAGCCGTTGCATCCGCCGATGGTATGCCGATCCCGGGGCCCGCGGTGCACCGGCACGGCAGAGCTGGCAGACTTGGCAGAGTCAGACGAACCCGGGGACCCAAGCAGGGCCACGAGGATCGACCAGACCAACACGTAGGGACAATTAGGGACAATGATGTCTGAGCAAAATATCTATGGGGCCAGTCCGTCGGCGCCGGTCAACCAGGCCGCCGCACGGACCAAAATCCGCATCCAGCACTTGCAAAAGTGGAAAGCCGACGGCCATAAGTGGGCCATGTTGACGGCCTACGACTACTCCACCGCACGGGTCTTCGACGATGCCGGCATCCCGGTGCTGCTGGTCGGCGATTCTGCGGCGAACGTCGTCTACGGCTATGACACTACGGTCCCGATTTCGATCGATGAGCTGATTCCGCTGGTCCGAGGCGTCGCCCGGGGTGCCCCACACGCGCTGGTTGTCGCAGACCTGCCGTTCGGCAGCTACGAGGCCGGTCCCACCGCTGCGCTGGCTGCTGCGACCCGGTTTATGAAGGAAGGTGCCGCGCACGCCGTCAAGCTGGAAGGCGGCGAGCGGGTCGCTGAGCAGATTGCCTGCTTGACGGCGGCGGGTATCCCGGTGATGGCCCACATCGGTTTCACTCCGCAAAGCGTCAACACACTCGGTGGGTTTCGGGTGCAGGGTCGCGGTGACGCCGCCGAACAGACTGTGGCGGACGCCATCGCTGTCGCCGAAGCCGGCGCCTTCGCAGTGGTGATGGAGATGGTGCCGGCAGACCTTGCTACTCAGATCACCGGCAAGCTGACCATTCCGACGGTCGGGATCGGAGCCGGGCCGAACTGCGACGGCCAAGTTCTGGTCTGGCAGGACATGGCGGGCCTCAGCAGCGGCAAGGCTGCTCGCTTCGTCAAGCGCTACGCCGATATTGCTGGCGAATTGCGCCGCGCGGCAGCACAATACGCAGCAGAGGTGGCCGCCGGGGCATTCCCCGCCGAACAGCACTGCTTTTAGGTTATTGCTGACACCTATTCCGGAAATCGGTGAGCGGCTGACGAATGCTCTGCAGCTCGGCGTGAACGCCCGGGTTGGCGTCCATGTACTGCTGCAGCTGGTCACGCAGTTCGTCGCGAGGCTGGCCCCTCAAGGTGGTGAAGTAGTCGTTGACGTCCGGGTGGGTGAACAGGTAGGCGGCGGTCGCCGCCGCGACTCCGGAGGACACCCCGGCCAAATCGGCCGCCGTGCAGTTCGGCGGCGGCGCCGGGTCCTCCGGCTCCGCCCAAGCCAGGCCGGCCGCACCGAAAAGCGTTGCGGCGCTCATCCCACCGGCTACTAGCCCACCGGTAAGCACGCGGGGCGCGGCACCACCGAAGAACAACATCGACAGCTCCTGCGTCAGGGAAACGAAAGTAGCGGTAAGCCCGCACTGAAAACGATAGGTGGTGTTGACGACACGCGTAGACAAACATGCCGTAAACCGGCTACCGGAGCCTGAGCCGGGCCGGTAGCCATGGTGTGGCACTCTATGATGCCTATCTACAATTTACGAGCGCGGTAGCGCGCTTTCAGCGGAGGCGGAAATGCCTGTACAAGCGCCCAAGACGGCGCGCCATATGGAGGTCGAGCGCAAGTTCGACGTGGTCGAGTCGACAGTTTCGCCTTCGTTTGAGGGCATTGCAGCGGTGGCACGGGTCGAGAAGAAGCCGGTCCAAGCACTTGATGCGGTGTACTTCGACACACCCGCGCAGGACTTGGCTCGCCACCGCATCACCCTGCGGCGCCGCACTGGCGGCGCCGACGCGGGTTGGCATCTGAAATTGCCGGCCGGACCCGATGCCCGTACCGAGATCCATGCTCCGATCGGGTCCCAGCAGGCCATCGGGGAGGCGGTACCGGCGGAGTTGCTCGATGTGGTGCTGGCGATCGTTCGCGACCGTCCCGTTGAGCCGGTGGCTCGAATCACCACTCAACGTGAAAGCCAATTCCTCTACCGCGCCGACGGTGCCGCGCTGGCCGAATTCTGCAATGACCACGTCACCGCGTGGTCGGTTGGACAGGTTGATGATTCTGCTGCCGCGCCCGCCGAACAACAGTGGCGCGAGTGGGAACTCGAACTCATCGATATCGCTGGAGCCGCCGGCCATGAGCTGCTCAACCGGCTGAGCAACCGTCTGCTCGACGCCGGCGCGGCACCGGCCGGCCACGGCTCCAAGCTGGCCCGGGTCTTGGGCGCGGCATCGCACGTGGCTCGCACGCCACCGGTGGACCCTGTCCACCGCGCGGTGGCCCAGCAGGTGGAAGAGCTGTTGGTATGGGATCGGGCGGTGCGCGCCGACGTTGACGATGCCGTGCATCAGATGCGGGTGACCACCCGCAAGATTCGCAGCTTGCTGAAGGATGCCCAGGATTTGTTCGGGTTGGCCGACGGTGCCTGGATACTCGACGAGCTGCGAGAGCTCGCAGGTGTCTTGGGTGTGGCGCGCGATGCCGAGGTGCTCGGGGAGCGTTACCAGCGCGAACTGGACACCTTGGACCCGGAGCTGGTGCGCGGCCCAGTACGCGAACGTCTCGTTGCGGGCGCTCGTCGCCGTTATCACACCGGTCTGCGGCGGTCGCTCGTCGCCATGCGTACCAAGCGGTACTTCCGGTTACTCGACGCGTTAGAAACGATGGTGGCCGAATACCCGGTGATCGCGTTCGGCCAGGGATCGCAATCGGTAACCCCGGTGGGCATCGACGGGGCCTACCGCCGCGTCCGCAAAGCGGTCAAGGCCGCGCAGGCGGCTGCGGGGGCTGACGGCGGGCACGGCCACGACGGTCCCGGCACGGACTACAATCCCAACGAGGCGTTGCATCGGATCCGCAAGCGCGCCAAGCGGTTACGCTACACCGCGGCGGCCACCGGCGCGAATCAGGTGGCCCAGCAGGCCAAGGCCATCCAAACGTTGCTCGGTGATCATCAAGACAGTGTGGTCAGCCGGGAGCATCTGCTTGCGCAGGCCGAAGCCGCCCATACCGCAGGCGAGGACACGTTCACCTACGGGCTGCTCTATCAGCAGGAGTGCGATGTGGCCAAAAATTGTCGGGACCGGCTCGACGCTGCGCTGCACCAGCTCGACAAATCCGTGCGCAACACGCGACGCTGAGCCCAGCCGACAAGCGTCGTACGTCGGCGAGCGCGGGCGAGTTGGCCTGTAAGCCGGATTCTGTTCCCCACCGCCGCGGCTGAACCAACGGCGGCACGGCGGCGACCATCCATCTGGGCACACCGTTGCCGGGTGCCTCGAGCGGCCTACCCGCAGACTCGGGCGAGCAACCCTCGAACGTCTGCGCGGCCGCACTTGCGGTGCGGCCTTCTTGGCCTTGCTTCGGGTGGGGTTTGCCTAGCCATCCCGGTCGCCCGGGATGCTGGTGCGCTCTTACCGCACCGTTTCACCCTTACCACCACGAAGGTGGCGGTTTGTTTCTGTGGCACTTTCCCGCGAGTCACCTCGGATTGCCGTTAGCAATCACCCTGCTCTGTGAAGTCCGGACTTTCCTCGACTCGGCGCTGGCCTTGCGCGCTAACACAAGTCCAACTCGAGCCGCGGTCGCCCAGCCAACTCGTCCGCGACAAACACGGTACCCGCTGCACATATTCCGGGCCAGCGGTTGGACCCAGGAAAGTCATTGCCCGGCGGGACGTTGGTACCAAGCTGACGACATGACCAAAACCCTCCGAAGGCTGCCAACGCCCGGGCCGTCTGGGCCAAGCTCGGCCGGGACGCCCCGCGGCCCGACTGCTCGATGACTGGTTGGCGGCCTGCCGCGCCGCCGCCCAGATCAGGTTGACCGCTGTCATGCTCAAGTACGGCATCGACGATTGGACTGCTCTGCATCAGGATCTCTACGGGGACTTGGTGTTTCCGCTTCAGCTGGTGATCAACCTGCGCCGCCCGGACGCCGACTACACCGGCGGCAAATTCGACGCGGCTTGACCGCACTCTGCTCGGCAATAGCGAAAACTCGCACCGACACGCCGGTCGGCGTGTCGCAAATAGTCAACCTCGCAAATATACGGTGAGCGCAATGCGCAACAGGAGGGCGTCACAGTGAGCGAAGGCCCCCTCGGCGGAATCTCCCGTCGAGTGTTCTTGGCCAAAGTCGCCGCCGGCGGTACCGGCGCGCTAATGTCCTTCGCCGGTCCCGTTATCGAAAAAGCGTACGGAGCCGGGCCGTGCTCAGGGCATTTGTCCGACATTGAGCACATTGTGTTGTTCCTCCAGGAGAATCGATCGTTCGACCACTATTTCGGAACGCTGTCGGCCACCGACGGCTTCAACACTGCCTCACCCGCATTCCAGCAAAAGGGCTGGAACCCGCAGACGCAGCAACTCGATCCCGCGGGCATCACGATCCCCTATCGCTTCGACACCACCCGGCTCGTCCTTGACGGCCAGTGCCTCAACGACCCCGATCACTCCTGGACAGGGATGCACAAGTCCTGGAACAACGGCGCCAACGACAACTGGCTACCAGCGCAGGTCGGCAACAGCCCGATTAGCGGGAACGTCCCCACGGTGATGGGTTACTACACCCGCAAAGACATCCCGATTCACTACTTGCTGGCCGACACCTTCACCATCTGCGATCGGTACTTCTGCTCAGTGTTGGGTCCCACCCTGCCCAACCGGCTCTATTGGATCAGCGCCTCGATAGACCCCGCCGGCACTAACGGTGGGCCGCAGCTCACCAGCCCCGCCGCCGAACCGATCGGCCAGTTCAGCTGGACCACCATGCCGGAGAATCTGAACGCGGCGGGCGTCAGCTGGAAGCTGTATCGCAACAAGAGTCTCGGGGCAATCGGTAGCAACTACTTCAACTACACCTACGACCGAATAATGATGTATTTCAAGCAAGCCCAGAATCCGCGCTCAGATTTGGCTCGCTTCGGCATTGCCCCGACCTACCCCCACGACTTCGCCGCTGACGTCAGGGCCAACAGGCTGCCGCAGGTTTCCTGGGTGGTTCCGAACACCCCCGTGTCCGAGCATCCCGCATTCCCGCCGGCCGTCGGCGCCATCGGCATCGTGCAACTGATGAGGATCCTGCTGTCGAACCCGGCGGTATGGGAAAAGACCGCCCTAATCGTCGCCTATGACGAAAACGGCGGCTTCTTCGACCACGTCACTCCACCCACCGCGCCGCCGGGTACACCCGGTGAGTATCTGACGGTGCCCGACATCAACTCGGTCGGTGGATCCGGAGGCATACGTGGACCCATCGGTTTGGGCTTTCGCGTCCCGTGCTTCGTCATCTCGCCCTACAGCCGCGGCCCGCTGATGGTCCATGACGTGCTCGACCACACCTCGCAACTGAAATTGATCGCCAAACGGTTTGGCGTGCCGGTTCCCAACCAAACCGCCTGGCGCGACGGCACGGTCGGCGATATGACGTCGACATTCAATTTCGCCTCCCCGCCCAACCCGTCGCGCCCCAACTTGGATCACCCGGTGCTGGATGCCGTACCGAAGCTGCCGCAGTGCATACCCAATGTGTTGCTGGGGACTACCGGACTGAATCCGGACCCGGTGACCCAGCTGCCGCAGGGCATCCCCTATCGGGTTCCCTACCCGCAGGCAATGCCCGGGCAAGAGACGACGCCGGCCCGCGGGATCCCCAGCGGGCTCTGCTGATGAAGGTAGTGCTGGCCGATGGCAGCGGATTGCTGGGTCGGCGAATCGCGACGACCTTGGCGTCCGCGACCACGATGTGGTGGTCCTGACCCGTCGGGTCGACCCGGCGCTGGACGTACGTCAAGTGGCTTGGGGCGGCGGCACCCCGTCGGCGACTGGACCGCCGAACTCAAGGGCAACACCACCGTGCTCAACCTCGCCGGCAAGCTCGTGGATTGCCGGCCCACCGAGCGCGATGTCCTCGCGCTGACCGAGAGCACTGCGCCGCCCACCCAGGCGCTGATGCAAGCCCCACAACAACTGAAAAGACCACTGGCGCACTGAGCGGGCTTTCCCCTCAGCGATGTCCGCCGTATCCGCTACCTCGGCGACTCGTCGACGCCTGGGCCCGATGGTACTCAAGTTATGAATTTTTGTTCATCTTGACTGATGATACATTCTTGAATGAGGATATCGTCAGAATATGCCTCGGGAGGTTCCTTCGTGACATTCGATCTCGCCGCACACAACGACCTGCACAGTGAGCACGGCCCCGGCAAAGGAGAGCACCCGGGTCGCTCGCGCAACCCGGTGATCAAGGTCCACGACGTCGCGTGGCTCGAGTTCGAGAAGCCCGATCTTAGCCGCGCCGCGGCTTTTGCTGAGGCGTTCGGCTTCGCTATTTCCGCGCGCACCCCCGATGAGCTGCATCTGCGAGGCGCTGATGCGGGAGCGCCGTGCGTTCTGATCCGGCGCGGCCACCGGTCCCGATTGGTCGGAGTGGCGTTCACCGCTCCAGACGAAGGCGACCTGCTGCGACTATCCGAAGCGACCGGATGTCAGCCTCGACGACTGCCCCAAGCTCTCGGCGGAAGCTGCGTCGACCTGACAGATCCGGGCGGACTCACAGTTCGCGTGCTGGCCGACACTGACCAGCTAGATCCGTTGCCGGTGCAGACGCCGCACCCCCTCAACACGGGGCACGAGTTGCATCGCGTCAACGCCACACAGCGGCCGTCACGCCGACCAGCTACCGTGCAACGCTTGGGGCATCTGGTCCTGCAGACCCCGACATACCTGGAGACACTCGACTGGTATCTCAACACGCTGGGGCTGATCGTCAGCGACTTCCTGTTCTACCCGAGTCAGCGCGATCAGGGACCGACCATGAGCTTCATCCGCTGCGACCGGGGCATGACTCCGACCGATCACCACACATTGGCCCTCGTTTTGGGGCCAGCCAACCGCTATGTGCATTCTGCCTATCAGGTTTGCGACCTGGACGCGTTGGCCGCCGGCGGCGAGTACCTGACCCAATGCGGTTATCGCCGATCATGGGGTATCGGCCGCCACATCCAGGGCAGCCAACTCTTCGACTACTGGCGTGACCCGGACGGGTTCCTGGTCGAACACTTCACCGACGGAGACGTGTTCGACTGCACCCTCGAACCCGGTTGGGCGCCGTTCGCCGCGTCCGGACTTGCGCAATGGGGGCCGCGTGCGAGCCGAGATTTCCTCGGCACCAATCTCAAATCATTACCACGGGAAGCACTTTCGATCATCCGCGCGCTGCGCGCCGACAACGAGTTCGATTCCCAACGCTTGCTGGGCATGATCAAGGCAGCCAACTCATGAGCATCGCCATCCTGCGTACCGCAGAGGCCTGGTGGGTGCAAACTCCCAGTGGCGCCGCCAGAATCGCAACCAACGCCGCCACCACCGGCGAGTTGTTGGCAGATCGAGCGACCCTGTCGAACCCGGACGCCGCAGCGGCCAGCAGCGACGCCGTGCCCGTCGAGACCCTGCACCTGGTCTCGCCGGTCACGGCGCCATGCCGGGTGGTGGCCCAGATGACCAACTTCGCCTCGCACGTTAAAGACTCCGGCATGGACCCGAAGTCGATTCCGCTGACCTTCTTCCGCAAAGCATCTGGTTCGATCAGTGGGCCGTTCGACGACATCGTCAAGCCAGAGCACGTTCGATTCTTGGATTACGAGGTCGAAATCGGTTTGGTTATCGGCCGACCGTTACCCGTTGGCAGTACCGTCACGACCGACAACTGGTCCGACTATGTTGCCGGCCTGGTAATCGCTAACGACGTGTCAGCGCGCGACATCCAGCTTCCCAAGACCCAGTTTTACGAAGCAAAGTCGTATCCGACATTCACTCCCGTCGGGCCCGCGCTGGTGCTGCTGGACTCCAACGAGCTCAAGCGCTTCGGCGATCTGCGCCTGCGACTGCGGGTCAACGGCGAACTGCGCCAAGACATGCAAGTAGCCGGCGATATGATCTACTCGCCGCTGCAAGCTCTGCAGGCGTTGGCACGATTTCAGCAACTCCAACCCGGAGATCTCGTGCTGACCGGAACTCCGGAAGGTACCGCGCTCAGCGCTCCGGCGAAGCCGGTCCAAGTTATCAGTTCCCTGCTGCCGTCGGCGTTCAAATGGAAAGTCTTTTTCCGGCAGCAAGCCAACAACAGCAAGTACCTGCACGACGGCGACATCGTCGAGGCTACGGTGGCCACCGCCGAGGGCACCATCGACCTCGGTACCCAACGAACAGAGGTGAGGTATCAATGAACTCACCATCGGACGATGCTTTGCCCGTAGTCATCGTCGGTGCCGGCCCCACCGGAATCACCGCGGCTACGTTGCTCGCCCAGTACGGTATACCGTCCTTAGTGCTCGACCGGTGGGAAACCGTGTACCCGCAGCCGCGAGCGGTACACCTTGACGACGAGACCAGGCGGATCATCGCGCGGCTCGGCATCAACGACGAATTCACTGCGATCTCGCGGCCGGCGCTGGGCGCGCGGCTTGTTGATCCCGACCTGAAAACTCTTGCTCAAATTGATCGCGATCCGGCGCGCAGCATACACGGCTTCCCACCGGCCAACATGTTCGAACAACCGGTACTCGAGGAGCTGTTGCGCTGGAATCTCAACAGATACAACTGTGTCCAGCTCCGCGGAAACACGGAGGTAGTCCACATCCGTCAGCATGGGACCGGCCGTGTGCACGTCACGTTCACCGATCGCCTTACCGGTGAGCAGGACGTAGTCGAGGCCAGCTACCTCCTGGGGTGTGACGGCGCGAACAGCGTTGTCCGCACCGCGATCGGCGCCGCGATGGAAAGCTTTCGTTTCGACCAGCGCTGGCTCGTCGTCGATGTGGCAACCGATGCCCATCTCAACCTTTGGGATGGCGTGTACCAGGTCTGCAGTCCAGAACGGGCAGCCACCTACATGCGGATCGGCGACAACCGCTACCGGTGGGAGTTTCAACTCCGGACATCGGAGACCGCAACCGATTTCGACACCGTCGAGCACCTCTATCCGCTGATTTCCCCTTGGGTCAGCGGCATCTCAGCCGAGGAGTTGACCTTGGTGCGCGTGGCTGAATACACGTTTCGGGCCTGCGTTGCCAGCAGGTGGCGCAAGCACAACGTCTTCCTGCTCGGTGATGCCGCGCATCTGACTCCGCCATTCATTGGCCAAGGCATGGGAGCTGGTCTGCGGGACGCGGCGAATCTGGCCTGGAAATTGGCCGGCGTCGTGACGCAAGACCTTCCGACCAGTGTGCTTGATAGTTACGAAGCAGAGCGAAAACCGCACGCCAAGAAAATGATTAGACTAGCCGTGGCAATGGGATGGTCCATGACAGCCGGCGGCCGGATCGGCAATGCCGTCCGTGCAGCGGTGGTTCCCCGAGCGCATCTCATTCCCGGAGCGCGGACCCTCATTACCACTAGCCGAACCCCGGCCCTATCCAGTAGCGTATTGGCGCACAAGAGATTCAGTGGCCGGCTACGGGCGGGAAAACTGTGTCCTAATGCTCTGCTGCCGGGAGGCGCCCGGCTCGACTCGGTACTTGGTAATGGGTTCGCCCTGGTCACCACCCGACCTGTCAACTCGCTTCAGCGCGAGCAGGTCCTTCGACGCGGGGCAACCATCGTCAACGCCCCGCCAGCAAGCGAACTTGCGCGTTGGTTACGACGCGGCGGTGTCAAGGCGGCGATAGTCCGGCCGGATCGCACCGTGCTGCGGGCTGGCCGCCAGCTTGGCCCGCTGTGCGACGCAATGCCCCGATTTTTGTTTTCCCGCAACGGCAATAACACACAGTCCGAGAGGAGATGACGATGGGCGACGGTCCCCGTGGTGTCGTTCTCGCGTGCTGCGGTTGCCTGGCCGTCGACCTCAAAGGCGATGGCCAGTCCGACAAGCGCAGCGGCGATTACCGCCAGGGTGGGGTCGCAGAACAGCTTGGCGCGCTACTCGACGCGTTGGGGATCGGCGAATTCACGTTGATTACCCACGACCGCGGTAGCCCGGTGGGTGACCAAGCCATCACCACCGTTAGCGACCGGCAAGCCGGCACCGTGATCGGCACGTGTGGCACACCTCGCCACGACCCGGCTCGGCTGAACGCGCATCGCTCAACCCGCCGAATCCGCGCCGTCGAGGTCCGCAAAGAACGGCAACGGCTTGACGCACAGGCGGTGGGCTGCGTCGGCGGGCATGCCGAATAGCCGCAGCAGGCTTTCGGCGATCTGATCTGTCGCTTGGGCGTCGTCACGCTCCGGCTGCGCCCGTAGAAGTTGACCGAGGCCCAGCAGCGCCCCCGCGGCGATCGCCATCGCTAGTTCCGGGTCCGCCACGTCGAAACGGCCGGCTGCAGCCGCTGCGGCGATGTCCCTCTTGCTACGTGGGCCCAAGCCACGGTCAGACGTGATCAAAGCCAGCCCATATGCCAAGACGACACCGCTCTCGTCCGAGCGCCGCCGAAACATTCGCCCGGTCAGCCGGAAACTGCGCGCGAACATCTCGGCAGGATCCTCGTCCGCGGTCGTCAATGCGTCAAGAAGCGCCCCGTGCGCATCGAGGACTTCGTTGACCGCCGCTTGAAAGAGCGCTTCTTTGCTCTCGAAGTGGTTGTAGAACGACCCGACGCCGACATCGGCAGCTTGGCTGATGTCTTGCACCGGAACGTTGACTTTGCCGGCGGCGATAAATCCTTGCGCAGCTTTGATCAGCGCCGCGCGAGTGTTCTGTTTGCGCCGTTCCTGACGGTTGAGCGGCTGGTCGGCACCATCCACGCCTATCTCCTGTCCACCCTCGATATGGCCATCCTCACAGTATCTCAATATTGAGGATCCACTCAGAATCATCCTAACTGAGACACGGCTCGCAACTGAGGTTTTATTCAAATTTTGCAGCAGGAGGTTGCGATGACTTCTGAGTTTGACGCACAACCGCATAGCAGGCGTGGTCGGCCGCCGCCACCGCCGGGGCCGTTGGCTCCTCCGGCGCCGGTGCACCAGCTCGTTCTGGTTAGAGATAGCCGGTCTGGTTGACCAGCCGCACCGAAGACGCTCCGTCGGAATAGAACTCGGCGATGCTCAGCGACGCCAGATCAAGGTGCAGCCGGTACAAAACGCTCGAACCGACACCCAGGGCCATCTGCAACAACATCTTGATCGGTGTGACATGTGAGACCACCAGCACTGTGGCACCTCCGTATTCGGCGATGATGCGGTCACGCCCCCTGATGACCCGCTGCAGCACATCGTCGAAGCTCTCACCGCCCGGCGGGGTGGTGGCGGTGTCGCGCAGCCAGCGCCGGTGCAGCTCCGGATCGCGCTCGGCGGCCTCGGCGAAAGTCATTCCCTCCCAAGCCCCGAAGTCCGTCTCCACCAAGTCGTTATCGACTGTCACGTCCAGACCCAGCGCCCTGGCGGCCGTCCTCGCCGTGTCATAGGCCCGCTGCAGCGGCGAGGAGACCACGGCGACGATCCCGCCGCGCTGCGCGAGATACTGCGACGCCAGGCCAGCCTGCCGCCGACCCACGGCGTTCAGCTCCGGATTGCCGCGCCCGGAATAACGGCGCTGCACCGACAACTCCGTCTGCCCGTGCCGCAACAAAAGTAGCCGGGTGGCCGCCCCGCGCGCTCCGGTCCATCCGGGAGCCGCCGGCGACTCCGCCGCAGACACTTGCGGGGGGTCGGCAACTGAAACGACCGCTACAGCATTGTTTTCCCCCAACCGATTGTTGTCAGCCGCGGCGTCCATCGCTTCGTTGGCTAACCGATCAGCGTGCGCATTTCTGCTCCGCGGCACCCAGCTATAGCTAATCCGACGGAACCGCCTGGCCAGCGCCTGGGCCTGAGCATGCAGCGCCACCAGGTCCGGGTGCTTGACCTTCCAGCGCCCAGCCATTTGCTCGACCACCAGCTTGGAATCCATCAGGACTGTTGCCTCGGTTGCTCCTAGCTGCACGGCGTCGTCCAAACCGGCGATCAGACCACGGTATTCGGCAACGTTGTTGGTAGCCCGACCAATTGCCCGCTTGCTCTCGGCCAGGATGGTGGAGCGGTCCGCGCTCCACACCACCGCACCGTATCCGGCCGGCCCCGGGTTTCCGCGCGACCCGCCATCGGCTTCAATGATGACTTTCACAGCTCGAAGTCCTTGACCCGCAGCAGGATCGCACCACATTCTGGACACCGCAAGACGTCGTCCTCGGCGGCCGCCGAGATGCGGGCCAGCTCGCCGCGGCCGATCTCGATCCGGCAGGCACCACACCGGTGCCCCTGTAACGGCCCCGCGCCCGGTCCTCCTCCGGCGCGTAGCCGTTCGTAGAGCGTCGAAAGCTCGGGATTCAGTGCTGCACTGAGTGTCTCACGTCTCGACGAGTGCTCTCGACGGGACTGGTCCAGTTCGGCCAGTGCGGCGTCGAGGGCCTGCTGGGCATCGGCCACCTCGTCCCGCAGCTTCTCCAGCGCCGCTGACTCGCCCGTCTCTTGGGCCTGCAGCTCCTCGCGCCGCTCCATCACCTCGAGCAGCGAATCTTCCAGGTTGGCTTGACGCCGTTCCAGCGTCTCCAGCTCGTGCTGCAAATCGGTCAGCTGCTTTGCATCGGTAGCGCCCGAGGCGAGCAGCGACCGGTCTCGCTCCTCGCGCTTGCGTACCGCGTCAATCTCTGCCTCCAGGCGCGACACCTGCGCATCCAAGTCCTCCAACGCGATTCGCATGCCAGCCAGCCGGTCACTGGCGGCGCCGTGCTCGATGTGCACCCGCGCATAGGCCGCGCGCTGTGGCAGGTGCGTGGCCCGATGAGCGATACGCGACAGCTCAGCATCGAGCTTCGCCACCTCTAACAGCGAACGTTGCTGCGCTGCTTCGGCTTTCATGATTGATCTCCAGGTCGTGTTGCTACGTTCCACGGGTCGGTACGGATGGTGCACACCCGCACCGGCAGCGAATCGCCGAAATGGGACCGCAGCACCTGTGCCGCCTGGCCACACCACGGGAATTCGCTTGCCCAATGCGCGACGTCGATCAAAGCCACCTGGGAGGACCGGCAGTGCTCGTCGGCGGGATGGTGACGCAAATCAGCCGTGACATAGGCCTGCACGTCCGCCGCCACCGCAGCGCCCAACAACGAGTCACCCGCGCCGCCGCAGACCGCGACCCGCGACACCATCAGGTCGGGATTGCCCGCCGCCCGTACTCCCCAGCACGTCTGAGGTAACGCGAGGCCGACGCGGGAAACGAAGTCGCGCAGCGGTTCCGGCCGGGGCAGCGAGCCAATGCGGCCCAACCCGAGCTCGGCCGGCGGCGGAACCAGCGCGAAAATATCGAATGCCGGCTCCTCATAGGGGTGCGCGGCTCGCATTGCCGCCAACACTGCAGCCCGCTTCCACGCGGGTGCGACGACCTCCACCCGCGCTTCTGTCACCCGCTCGACGGTGCCGACGCTGCCGATTGCCGGCGACGCCCCATCGCCGGGCAGGAACTGTCCGGTGCCGGTAACGCTCCAGCTGCAACGCGAATAGTCGCCGATGTGTCCGGCGCCGGCCTCAAAAACGGCTGCCCGCACCATGCCCGCATGCTCGTCCGGCACATAGATGACCCACTTGTCGAGATCGGCGGCACCGGGCCACTGGTCAAGCACGGCTTCGACGGCCAGGCCCAGAGTGTGTGCCAGCGCATCGGAGACACCCGGTGACGCCGCGTCGGCGTTGGTGTGCGCGGTGAACAGCGAGCTACCCGAACGGATCAAGCGATGCACCAGTGCGCCCTTGGGCGTACTGGCGGCTACCGTGTCGACGCCCCGCAACAGCAGCGGATGATGGGCCAGCAACAAGCCCCCGTTGGGAACGTCGTCGACGACCGCCGGCGTCGCGTCCACCGCGACGGTCACCGAGTCCACCACGTCCCCAGGATCACCGCACACCAGGCCCACCGAATCCCACGACTCGGCCAGTCGCGGCGGATATGCCTGATCCAGCACCTCGATGACGTCGGCCAGCCGCGCACTCACCGTCGCCTCCCGTTACGCCCGCAAGCGAGGGCCTGCACCAACTGCGGCCACTCGGCGCGTACCGCCGCACGCAGATACCGATCGTCGAGCCCGACGAACGTGTCGCAGCGGCGCACCGCAATTCCCTTGTTCTGCAGATTCTTCCGAATTGCCACGGCATCCGGCAGACTGAATAACACAAAAGGTGCGCAGCCGTCGACCACCCTGGCGCCCACCGACTTGAGGCCACGCGTCATCTCCGTACGCAATACCGCCAACCGCAATGCATCGGCGGCAGCCTCGGCCACCGCTTCGGGAGCACAACACGCCGCGATGGCCGCTAGTTGCAGCGTGCCCACCGGCCAGTGCGCACGCTGCGCGGTTAGCCGGTCCAGCAGGTCTGGGGGGCCAAGGGCGTAGCCCACCCGCAAGCCAGCCAACGACCACGTCTTGGTCAGGCTGCGCAATACCAACACATCGGGCAGTGCGTCCCCGGCCAGCGACTGCGACTCCCCGGGAATGGCATCCGCGAACGCTTCATCGACTACCAGAATCCGTCCCGGTCGGCGCAACGCGAACAGTTGCTCGCGAGTGTGCAACACCGAGGTCGGGTTGGTCGGATTGCCCACCACGACAAGGTCGGCATCGTCGGGCACCTGCACGCGATCCAAGGTGAACGGCGGCGGCAGCACAACATGGTGGACCGGGATGCCGGCCGTGCAAAGCATCACAGCCGGCTCGGTGAACGCGGGAGCGATAATCGCCGCCTGCGCCGGGCGCAGGTTGCTCAACAACGCGAAGGCTTCAGCTGCCCCGGACAGCGGCACCACCTCATCGCGGCTTCGGCAGTGCCGATCGGCTGCCGCGATTTGCGCCAGGCGCACCTCGTCGAGGCTGGGGTAGCGGCCCAGCTCAGGCAGCCGGGCGGCCAGATGATCAACCAGCCACTGCGGCGGGCGCGCATGCCGGACATTGACGGCGAAATCCAGCATGCCGGGCGCAGCGGCTTGGTCACCGTGATAGCGCGCCGCCGCGCAGCACGTCGACGCGCTGTGATCCGAACCTGCCATCAGGGAAACACTAGTGCGCGCTGATTCCAGGCGGGCATCCGGCGGTTCAGGACAATCCCGCCGGTAGTCAGCCCGCAGCATCAACGACAATGGGAACCGTGACAGGTTCGACTGCAGCCGACCCCAGCCCCGCAAAGCGCCGCGTCGACGGGACCCCGCAACTGGTGATCTTCGATCTCGACGGCACCCTGACCGATTCGGCACATGGAATCGTGGCCAGCTTCCGCCACGCGCTCAATCACATCGGTGCCGCTGTTCCCGACGGCGACCTGGCCGCCCACATCGTCGGCCCGCCGATGGACGAGACGTTCCGCGCGATGGAACTCGGCGATCGCCTCGAGGACGCGATCGCGGCTTTCCGCGCCGAGTATGGGTCCCGCGGCTGGGCCATGAATACCGTGTTCGACGGGATAGTGCCGCTGCTGGCCGATCTGCGCGCCGCCGGCGTGCGGCTGGCTGTGGCGACATCCAAATTGGAGCCAACGGCGCGGCGCATCCTGACGCATTTTGGGCTGGAGCAGCATTTTGAGGTCGTCGCCGGGGCCAGCCGTGACGGATCACGCCGCAGCAAGACCGAAGTGCTAGGCCACGCACTCGCACAGCTGCAGCCGCTGCCGGAGCGCGTGCTCATGGTTGGTGACCGCAGTCACGACGTAGAGGGGGCGGCAGCACACGGCGTCGACACCGTCGTGGTCGGCTGGGGGTACGGGCAGGCCGACTTCGCCGACAACACCTTCGACGTGAGGCATGCCCGCACCGTCGACGAGCTGCGGGAGGCACTGGGTGTCTGACCCGACGCTGCACGTCACCTTCATCTGTTCCGGCAACATCTGCCGTTCGCCGATGGCCGAAAAGATGTTCGCGCACCAGCTGAAGGTGCGTGAGCTGGGCGACGCCGTGCGGGTGACCAGTGCCGGTACCGGCAACTGGCACGTCGGCAATGGGGTTGACGAGCGGGCCCGGCAGGTCCTGCATGCCCACGGCTACCCCACCGAACATCGCGCCGCCCAGATCAGTCCAGAACATTTGGCTGCTGATCTGGTGGTTGCGTTGGGCCGCAACCACGCTCGGCTGTTGCGTCAGCTTGGTGTCGAGGACGGCCGCCTTCGGATGCTGCGTTCATTCGACCCGCGGTCGGGCGTTCATACCCTCGACGTGGAGGATCCTTACTACGGAAAGCTCGACGACTTCGAACAGGTTCTCGCCGTCATTGAGGCGGCCCTGCCCGGCCTGCACGATTGGGTGGACAAGCAACTGGCACAGAACGGATCCGGATGATGCCCAGAAGGATTCCAAGCCTGACCTTCCTGCTGCGGCCGGGGTGGATAGCGCTGGTCCTGGTGGTCGTCGCGTTCACCTACCTGTGTTTCACGGTGCTTGCGCCGTGGCAGCTGGGAAAGAACACCAGGACTTCCCGCGAGAACCACCAGATCGACTATTCGCTGAACACTCCGCCCGTTTCACTGAAAATGCTTTTGCCACAACATGATTCATCGGCTCCAAGTGCGCAGTGGCGCAAGGTGACGGCGACCGGGCATTACCTACCGGATGTTCAGGTGCTGGCCCGATTGCGCGTGGTCGAGGGCAGCCCGGCCTTTGAGGTGTTGGCCCCGTTCGCCGTCGACGACGGGCCAACCGTGCTCGTCGACCGGGGATACGTGCGGCCCGAACCGGGCTCTCACGTTCCCCCGATCTCCCGCCCCCCAGACCACACCGTGACCATCACCGCGCGACTGCGTGACTCCGAACCCGCTGTCCAAGGCAAGGAGCCATTCACCAGAGACGGTTTCCAGCAGGTCTATTCGATCAGCACCGGACAGATCTCGTCGTTGACCGACGTCCCGCTGGCGGGCTCGTATCTGCAGTTGGTCGAAGACCAGCCCGGCGGCTTAGGAGTGATCGGCGTTCCGCAGTTAGATGCCGGACCATTTCTGTCCTATGGCATTCAGTGGATTGCGTTCGGCATCCTGGCGCCGATCGGATTAGGTTATTTCGCCTACGCCGAACTGCGGGCACGCCGCAAGGAGAAGCAGGCTGCGCCGCCGGCAGCCGAGCCGATGAGCGTCCAGGACAAGCTCGCCGATCGCTACGGCCGCCGCCGGTAGAGCAAAACCGCAGCGCACAAGGCCGCCGCGGCCTGCACCGCCCGCGATAGCGCCACTGCGCGACGAAGATCGATCACCGTAGGTTGGTGGCCGTGGCCCAGGGTGGGCCGGATCTGCAGCCCATGGCGGTACTGGGTGGGCCCGCCGAGCCGCACGCCCAACGCTCCGGCGAAGGCTGCCTCCACGACGCCGGCGTTCGGGCTGGGATGCCGGGCGGCGTCGCGCCGCCAGGCTCGCATCGCGCCCAGCGCTGATCCGCCGGCCACCGGCGCGCAGATCACCACTAGCGCCGCGGTGGCGCGCGCACCGACGAAGTTAGCCAGGTCATCCGATCGCGCTGCGGCCCAACCGAATCGGAGATACCGCGGCGAGCGGTAGCCGATCATCGAGTCCAACGTGTTGATAGCGCGGTATCCCAGCACCGCCGGTACGCCACCGACCGCCGCCCAGAGCAACGGTGCCACCTGGGCGTCGGAGGTGTTCTCTGCCACCGACTCCAGCGCCGCGCGAGTCAAGCCGGGCACATCCAGCCGAGCCGGGTCACGCCCACACAGCGCGGGCAGCAGCCTGCGTGCCGCGTCGATGTCGCCGCGCTCCAACAGCTCGGCCATCGCCAGGCCAGTGCGCGCCAGCGAGGTTCCGCCCAGCGAGATCCACGTAGCGATCGCCGCGGCCAGCACGGACCGCGCCCTGCCGCCACCCGCCTGCAGGGACGCGCCCAACAGGCCGACCGCGCTGACCAACGCGCCCGCGTGCACCGCGCCGGCAACTCGGCTGTCACGGTAGGTGAATTGCTCCAATTTCGCGGCCACCTGCCCGAACGCGGCGACCGGATGATTTCGATTCGGGTCGGCCAGCAGCAGGTCGGCCAGGTAGCCGGCTAGCACGCCGACGATGCGGGCCTGTCGTATCCACGCCACCACCCCGGCAGCGTCTCATACGCGGCGCCACCGGCGAACGGTTACACCATGAAGGCGATGGCGAGCACGATGACGAGGATGACCAGCGCGGCCAACGCCCACCACAGCAGTGGGACACGATTGGATTTGTCCGCGGCCCGCGTCATGAGCGGACTCATGGATGGCGCCACGCCCCATTTGCCTTTCGGCGACAGGTTGGGCGGGTCAGGAGGTGGGGGTGAAGGTTGACTCATCTGACTTCGGTGCCCGCTTTTGGCCGGACTAACCGCGGCTACACCACCACAAGGACGATCAGCGTAATGACGAGGACGAATTACGCGGCCAGCATCCACCACTCCTTCGAGGCATGGTCGGAGCCGCTCGCCGACCGCACGATCGAGCACAGCGGCGCGGATCGGCTGATGCGGCTGCCCCACCGGCCAAGTAGTGAGGTTCGTAAGTTCGTCGAGGGTGGAGATCGCCGTCCTTGCGCCGAGATCGACATTAGCGTCACACCTTCTCGCACTTCTCCGCGCTGGCGTCGATCTCGGCGCGTCGGGTGAGCGCAGGTCTCCTGACAGACGGAACCCGGACAAATTCACGAGTGCGACCGATAGGCCCGAGCTGCTTGATTCTCCGGTTACTAGGGCATCGAGGGTCTGAGTCCGAGCCCGACGCTAGCCATGCGTGATCACCAGCGGGAAAGCATCGTCGTGCGGCGAACGCTGATGGATGAGATGAATGTCCAACCCGTCGATGTCGGTGATGAACTGGTCAAAGCGGTTCAGCGCGGACTCGCGCGCGCCCGATCGCGGGGGTATCCCGGCGGAATGCCTGGCTCCAGTCGTCCACGCACTCGGCTTCAGGCCACCGGGTGCGTGCCAGACGAGTTTGCAGATCGTCGAGAACACCATCGGCCACATTGATGCGAAACGGCCTCACGTTCGAAGACTATTTCTTGTTTGCTTCTTTGATCAGCGTGCTGATCTGGTCTAGCAGCTCGCGCATGTCGGCGCGCATTGCATCCACAGCCGCATATAGGTCCGCCTTGGTCGCCGGCTGCTGGTCCGACGACAGCGGCCGCACCGGCGGTGTTGTCCGCCCCACTGACTGCCGTGCCGCGCTGTCGCTCTGAAAACCAGGTTGGTCACCCACCCCCACGACACTGCCATACGCGGCTTGTCACGGACAACGAACGCCCTGGGTTCTCGGCGCCCAGGACGGACCTGCGCGGCACTCACCGGTCAGGTTGGTGGCAAACGCCAATTTGGCTGTTGTTCCGCTGAACGTATCAGCCGGCAACGGACGATGCCGCGGACGAACGATCGCAGGAACCGTTCGCGGCAAAGTAGTCGGCTCGCCAGTTCATCTTTGGCTGCACCCTTATGTGTCTCCTCAGATTCTGTCCTCACGAGCCAACCCTCGTTCCGCGGGAGCAGTCGCGCCCGAATTGATGCACTAACATCAGATGTATGCGCACCACGCTGTCATTGGATGATGACGTCTTACTCGCGGTCAAGGAACGCGCCCGCCGCGAAAACCGCACCGCCGGCAAAGTTCTGTCCGACCTTGCTCGGCAGGCGCTGACGCAGCAGCAGCAGAACGCCGATACGTACAGGGGAACGCAAAGCTTCTACGGCTTCGAACCCTTCGAACACCGGGGGCGGGCGGTGTCCAGTGCCCTCGTCGACCGGCTACGTGACGAGGAAGCGGTGTGACGCGCGCCCTACTGGATGTGAACGTGCTCATCGCATTGCTCGACCGCGATCACGTCGACCACGAACGTGTTCGCCGATGGATTAGTGCCGAGATCGTCTACGGCTGGGCATCGTGCGCGATAACTCAAAACGGCTTCGTACGAATCATCAGCCAGCCTCGATATCCGAGCCCGGTCCACCCTTCACAAGCGATCGGTAGGTTGGCCCGCGCGGCCGCCACCGCACATCACGAGTACTGGCCGTGCTCGGTGAGTCTGCTCGATGGCGAGCTGATCGACTATTCCCGATTGCACGGGCATCGCCAAGTGACCGACGCATATCTGCTGGCCCTCGCGACCGCCAACGGTGGCCGGTTCGCGACACTCGACCAGTCCGTTCCCCTTGATGCTGTCCGCCACGCTGACGCACGGAATCTGGCGCTGATCTGAGGCTGGCCGTGCTCGACGACGCCGCATGGGCCGAGTTTCTGGCGGTATTGGACCGGCCAGTGTCACACAAACCGCGCCTAGAGAGGCTGTTCGCCGAGCAGTCCATTTTCGATGCTGACGCGTGAGCGGTTACAGCACGCCACGCCAGATCGGCGAGGCCGACGATATCGACTGCGGCGAACCCAGCCTTAACGGTTACCTGCGCGACCGCGCATCGCCCAATCACCTCCAAGAGGCACCTGATGCTGTTGATGAAAGATGCCCGCGCGCTCGTCGGCGGCTAATGCGCAACCACCCACGACGGCCAGGGGGGTCGGCCTGTGGCGACCTATTCTCGCAAAGCTGCAATGACTTGGTGGGCGCGGACGGTATCGAACCGCCGACCGCTGGTGTGTAAAACCAGAGCTCTACCACTGAGCTACGCGCCCCGTGCCCGCCGCAGGCTACCCGGCCGAAGGCCATCCACCCAAACCGGTCAGGACTTCTCAAGCCCTTAGCGCTGCGATCGCATCGGCCCACAGCCGCTGATCACGGGCCTCACCCGGCTGCTTCATCTCCGCGAACCGGATGATCCCCGACCGGTCGATCACAAAGGTACCGCGATTGGGCACACCGGCCTTATCGTTGAACACCCCGTACGCCTGCGTGATCGCGCCGTGCGGCCAGAAATCCGACAACACCGGAAACAGGAACCCGCTTTGCGCCGCCCAGACCTTGTGGGTAGGCGGCGGGCCCACCGAGATGGCCAACGCGGCACTGTCGTCGTTGTCGAACTGCGGCAGGTGGTCACGCAGCCGATCGAGTTCGCCCTGACATATCGCGGTGAATGCCAGCGGGAAGAAAACCAGCAGCACATTCTTGGCGCCGCGGTAGTCGCTGAGCGTGACGCGTTGTTGGTTCTGGTCGCGCAGCGTGAAATCCGGAGCGGTGTCCCCCACGTCAAGCATCAGCGTTTCCCAGCTCGCGACTTCGGCTGGACCAATCGGCTGGCGCTCCAGTCGCCGAGGTTGACCGACGACGTAGGCATCAGCCCGGCGGTCGGTGCCGCTTCTGCGATGTCGGCGGGCAACACGTGACCGGGCCGGCCGGTCTTGGGCGTCAACACCCAAATGACGCCGTCTTCGGCGAGCGGGCTGATCGCATCCATCAGGGTGTCCACCAAATCTCCGTCGCCGTCGCGCCACCACAGCAGAACGACGTCCACGACCTCGTCGGTGTCTTCATCCAGCAGCTCGCCGCCGCAGGCTTCCTCAACCGCTGCCCGGATTTCATCGTCGGTGTCTTCGTCCCAGCCCCACTCCTGGACGACTTGGTCTCGTTGGATGCCCAGTTTGCGAGCGTAGCTCGGGGCGTGATCCGCCGCGACCACCGTGGAACCTCCCTTAGCCATCCGCCCGATGTGCGATGCGCACTATCGTCGCATAAACACCATCGCGGCAATGAGGCCGCCTCAAAAGGCGGCCATACACAGTTTCAACGCCTTGGTCTTGGTGTCATTGAGTTGGTCGACGCGCCTGTTGAACTCACCGGTCGGCGCATGCGTGCCAATAGCGGTCGCCACCGACTGCGCCGCGTCGGCATAGGAGTTGAGCGCATCCCGCATCTGCGCCGACAAGGCGTCAGTGAAACTGCCGCTAACAGCCGAGGCGCTGTTGTTGAGGGCTTCGATGGCCGGCCCCTCGGTCGGGCCGGTGTTGCGGCCGGCATTGAAGGCAGCAACAAAGGCGTTCACTTTATCGATAGCGTCTCGGCTTGTGGTGGCAAGCGCATCGCAGGAGGTGCGAATGGCTTTGGTTGTCAGCGACTGCTGCCGTTGCGACTCGCGGATACTGGACGTGGCCGATGAGGCCGACAGCGACAGCGACACCGACGACCGGTAGGCCGGCGCCACCTTCGTGTCGGGGGTGGCGGTACCTTCGGTGACGCTGGTACATCCCAAGATTCCCATCAGCAGCACCGCGATACACCCGAGCGCCTGGGCACCTCGCCTGGGGAATCTCCCCAGGTGCCAGCGAGGGACGGCACGCCATCCGATGAGCACGGCTAGTGACGTTACCGGGTCGCGCCGTCAGCTGTCGGCGACGCACCCCACTTGAGTTCGCGCGAACGCACCAGCTCCAAAGACCCTGCACAACGAGCGGATGGCGGCTATCGGCGCGCGAGGCTGGTGCGGCACGATGGGGGTACCGGGCACCCCAGCATCGTGAGCAGAAAGCCCGCCGACTACAGGAGTAGTGCGTTGACCACCGAGTTCGCCCGCCACGATTTGGCCAAAACCCCAAGCAGCGCAAGCGAACCCGACCGGGTTCGGGTCATCCGCGAAGGCGTGGCGTCTTATTTGCCCGATATCGACCCCGAGGAAACGTCGGAGTGGCTGGAGTCCTTCGACGCGATGCTGGAGCACTCTGGGCCGTCGCGAGCGCGCTACTTGCTGCTGCGGCTCCTGGAACGGGCCGGCGAACAACGGGTCGCCATCCCGGCACTGACGTCGACCGATTACGTCAACACCATCCCCACCGAACTGGAACCATGGTTCCCCGGCGACGAAGAGGTCGAACGTCGCTACCGGACCTGGATCCGATGGAACGCAGCCATCATGGTGCACCGCGCGCAGCGACCGGGCGTGGGTGTCGGTGGCCATATTTCGACCTACGCGTCGTCTGCGGCACTCTACGAAGTCGGGTTCAACCACTTCTTTCGCGGCAAATCGCATCCCGGCGGCGGGGACCAAATATTCATCCAGGGGCACGCCTCTCCCGGGATTTACGCGCGGGCGTATCTGGAAGGCAGGTTGACCGCCGACCGGCTGGACGGCTTCCGCCAGGAGCACAGCCATCACGGCGGCGGCTTGCCCTCCTACCCGCATCCGCGGCTGATGCCCGACTTCTGGGAATTCCCCACGGTATCGATGGGCCTTGGCCCGCTCAACGCCATCTATCAGGCGCGGTTCAACCACTATCTGCAGGACCGGGGCATCAAGGACACCTCCGATCAACATGTGTGGTGCTTTTTGGGCGATGGCGAGATGGACGAACCGGAAAGCCGCGGGCTGGCGCACATCGGGGCGCTGGAGGGCCTGGACAACCTCACCTTCGTGATCAACGCCAACCTGCAGCGCCTGGACGGCCCGGTGCGTGGCAACGGCAAGATCATCCAGGAGCTGGAGTCGTTCTTCCGCGGGGCCGGCTGGAACGTCATCAAGGTGGTGTGGGGCCGCGAATGGGACGCCCTGCTGCACGCCGACCGCGACGGCGCCCTGGTGAACCTGATGAACACGACCCCCGACGGGGACTACCAGACCTACAAGGCCAACGACGGCGCCTACGTGCGCGACCACTTCTTCGGCCGCGACCCCCGCACCAAGGCGCTGGTGGCCAACATGAGCGACTCCGAGATCTGGAACCTCAAGCGTGGCGGCCACGACTACCGCAAGGTCTACGCCGCTTACCATGCCGCCATCGCACACAAGGGTCAGCCGACGGTGATCCTGGCCAAGACCATCAAGGGCTACTCGCTGGGTGCACATTTCCAGGGCCGAAACGCTACTCACCAGATGAAAAAGCTTGCCCTAGAAGACCTTAAGTACTTCCGGGATGCCATGCGGATTCCGGTCAGCGATGCTCTGCTCGAGCAAGACCCCTACCTGCCGCCGTACTACCACCCCGGCTCGGACGCCCCGGAAATCCGGTACATGCTCGACCGGCGTCGCACCCTGGGAGGCTTTGTGCCTGAGCGTCGGACCAAGTCCACGGCGCTGAAGCTTCCCGGCCGGGATATCTATGCCGCCCTGCGGAAGGGATCAGGAAACCAGGAAGTCGCCACCACCATGGCGCTGGTGCGTACATTCAAAGAGCTGTTACGCGACAAGCAGATTGGTCCCCGGATCGTCCCCATCATTCCTGACGAAGCCCGCACTTTCGGGATGGACTCGTGGTTCCCGTCGTTGAAGATCTACAACCGCCTGGGTCAGCTGTACAAGTCGGTTGATGCCGAGCTGATGCTGGCCTATAAGGAGAGTGAAACCGGGCATATTCTGCACGAGGGCATTAACGAAGCCGGATCGGTGGGCTCGTTCATCGCGGCCGGCACGTCGTATGCGACGCACGACGTCCCGATGATCCCGATCTACATCTTCTATTCGATGTTCGGATTCCAGCGCACCGGTGACGGCCTGTGGGCCGCTGCCGACCAGCTGACACGGGGCTTCCTGCTTGGTGCTACGGCCGGTCGCACCACGCTGACGGGCGAAGGTTTGCAACACGCTGACGGGCACTCGCTGCTGCTGGCAGCGACCAATCCCGCGGTGATCTCCTATGACCCTGCCTTCGCCTACGAAATCGCCTACATCGTGGAAAGCGGCCTACAGCGGATGTTCGGGGAAAACCCAGAGAACGTGTTCTTCTACATCACCGTCTACAACGAGCCTTACCCGCAGCCACCCGAACCGGAGAACTTCGATCCCGAGGGCCTACTACGGGGTATCTATCGATACCGAGCGGCGACCGAGCCACGGTCCAGCAAGGCGCAGATCCTGGCTTCCGGAGTGTCGATGCCCGACGCGCTGAAGGCAGCCGAGATGCTGGCCGCCGAGTGGGATGTAGCCGCCGACGTGTGGTCGGTGACCAGCTGGAGCGGACTGAACCGCGATGGGGTGTCTGTGGAGAAAAAGCGGCTGCGCCACCCTGAACAGCCGGCGCAGCGCGCCTATGTGACGAAGGTGCTGGACGAGACCAGCGGCCCGGTGGTGGCCGTATCGGATTGGATGCGTGCGGTCCCCGAACAGATCCGGCCTTGGGTGCCCGGCACCTATGTCACCCTGGGCACCGACGGGTTCGGCTTCTCCGACACCCGGCCCGCCGCGCGGCGCTACTTCAACACCGACGCCGAGTCTCAGGTGGTCGCGGTGTTGGAGGCGCTAGCCCGCGACGGTGAGATCGACCCGGCGGTGGCTGTCTCCGCGGCCCGTCAGTACCGGATTGATGACGTGCAGGCCGCTCCGGGGCAGGCAGCTGATGCCGGCACCGCGACGTAGCGCGCGCCAGCGGGCCGAACGTGAGGCTAGCTTCACGTTCGCCGCAGTGGGTGAAGCCAGCTTCACGTTCGCTGCCCGGCGCCACACCGAGTTTGGCGGAATCTTCTAGAAAACAGGCGTAGCTTTTAGGGGTGAACGACAATCAGTTCTCGCCGCTTGGGCGACTCGCAGCTGCTAGGTCGCCACTCGAACTACTGGACACGGTGCCCGATTCACTGCTGCGGCGGTTGAAGCAGTACTCGGGCCGGTTAGCTACCGAGGCGGTCTCGGCGATGCAGGAGCGGCTGCCGTTCTTCGCCGACCTGGAGGCGTCCCAGCGCGCCAGTGTGGCGCTGGTGGTGCAGACCGCGGTGGTGAACTTTGTCGAGTGGATGCAGGACCCGCACAGCGATGTCAGCTACACCGCCCAGGCATTCGAATTGGTGCCTCAGGACCTGACCCGACGCATCGCGTTGCGCCACACCGTCGACATGGTGCGCGTCACCATGGAGTTCTTCGAGGAGGTGGTGCCGCTGCTGGCCCGTTCGCAAGAGCAGCTGACTGCGCTTACCGTGGGCATCTTGAAATACAGCCGGGACTTGGCCTTTACGGCCGCCTCGGCTTACGCCGACGCCGCCGAAGCGCGCGGTACCTGGGACAGTCGGATGGAGGCCAGCGTGGTCGACGCGGTGGTCCGCGGCGATACCGGGCCGGAGCTGCTGTCCCGGGCGGCAGCATTGAACTGGGACACGACCGCGCCGGCAACAGTCGTCGTGGGAACTCCGGCACCAGGACGCGGCGGTTCCGACGGCAGCGAGCGAGCCAGCCAGGAGGTCCGCGATGCCGCCGCCCGGCACGGTCGAGCAGCGCTGACCGACGTGCACGGCACCTGGCTGGTGGCGATCGTGTCCGGCCACTTGTCCCCGACCGATAAGTTTTTGAAGGATCTGCTGGAAGCCTTTTCCGACGGCCCGGTGGTGATCGGGCCGACTGCGCCCATGCTCACGGCGGCCTATCACAGTGCCAGCGAAGCGATTTCGGGCATGAATGCGGTTGCTGGCTGGCGCGGAGCGCCCCGCCCGGTCCTGGCCCGAGAGTTGCTGCCCGAACGCGCCCTCATGGGCGATGCGTCGGCGATTGTGGCGTTGCATACCGACGTGATGCGCCCCCTAGCCGATGCTGGCCCGACTCTCACCGAGACGCTGGACGCGTATCTGGATTGTGGCGGCGCGATTGAGGCCTGCGCCAGGAAGTTGTTCGTTCATCCAAACACCATTCGGTACCGGCTCAAGCGGATCACCGACTTCACCGGGCGTGATCCCACCCAGCCGCGCGATGCCTACGTCCTGCGGGTGGCCGCGACGGTCGGGCAACTGAACTATCCGGCGCCCCATTCCGCTGTCGGTAACAGCGCGATGGCGGTGGTTCCGCTCCCGGTCAGAAGGGGTACACAACGAGTGTGACCGCCCGTTTGGAGTACACAGTGATCTACCGCACAGATCTCGGGACGATCTCAAACACGTAGCTTACGAGGCTAATTTGTAGGGTATGCACAAAAACCTAAGACGAGGTTCATAATCTGTTACACCGCGCAAATGCGTTTCCACAGTGTTCTCTTAGACACGTGATTGCGTTTCTTGCGCCCGGACAGGGCTCCCAGACCGAGGGAATGCTCTCGCCGTGGTTAGAACTGCCCGGCGCGGCGGACCGGATTGCCTCGTGGTCGCAGGCCAGTGGCCTGGACCTGGCCCGTCTGGGCACCACCGCGTCTCTTGACGAGATCACCGACACCGCGGTCGCTCAACCGTTGATCGTTGCGGCCACCCTGTTGGCTCACCAGGAGCTGACGCAGAGGGGTCTGCTGGTGGGCAAAGACATCATCGTGGCTGGTCACTCGGTCGGTGAGATCGCAGCCTACGCGATGGCCGGCGTGATGGCCGCCGACGCTGCCATCGCGCTGGCCGCCACCCGGGGCGCCGAGATGGCCAAGGCCTGCGCTACCGAGCCGACGGGCATGTCCGCGGTACTCGGTGGCGACGAGGCCGAGGTGTTGAGTCGCCTCGACCAGCTCGACCTGATCCCCGCGAACCGCAACGCCGCTGGCCAGATTGTCGCCGCCGGTCGGCTGACCGCATTGGAAAAGCTCGCCGAGGACCCACCGGCCAAAGCCCGCATCCGCGCGCTGGGCGTCGCCGGGGCGTTCCACACCCACTTCATGGCCTCGGCCCTGGCGGGGTACGCCGCCGCGGCTTCGGGCATCGCGACTGCTGAGCCCACCGCCATGCTGTTGTCCAACCACGACGGAAAGCCCGTCGCTTCCGCGGCCGCGGCCATGGAGACCCTGGTCTCCCAACTCACCCAGCCCGTGCGCTGGGATCTGTGCACCGCAACATTGCGTGAGCACAACGTCACGGCGATCGTGGAGTTTCCCCCCGCGGGCGCGCTCGCCGGTATCGCCAAACGAGAACTTCGGGGGGTTCCGACGCGCGCCGTCAAGTCACCCGCAGATCTGGACGAATTAGCAAACCTTTAACGGATTCGTCTAGAGCCAATATGCACATCAGTTCGATTGATACACAACATATTACGAAGGGAAGCTAGCTGTGGCCGTCAGTCAGGAAGAAATCATCGCCGGTATCGCCGAGATCATCGAAGAGGTCACCGGTATCGAGCCGTCCGAGGTCACCCCGGAGAAGTCGTTCGTCGACGACCTGGACATCGACTCGCTGTCGATGGTGGAGATCGCCGTGCAGACTGAGGACAAGTACGGCGTGAAGATCCCCGACGAGGACCTCGCCGGCCTGCGCACCGTCGGTGACGTCGTGGCCTACATCCAGAAGCTCGAAGAAGAGAACCCCGAGGCGGCCGAGGCGCTGCGAGCCAAGCTCGAGTCGGAGAACCCCGAGGCTGTTGCCAACGTCAAGGCGAGGCTGGAAGCGGACAGCAAGTGACCAAGCCTTCCACTGCTAATGGCGGTTACCCCAGCGTTGTGGTAACCGCCGTCACAGCGACGACGTCGGTCTCGCCGGACATCGAGAGCACGTGGAAGGGTCTGTTGGCCGGCGAGAGCGGCATCCGTGTCCTTGAAGACGAATTCGTCACCAAGTGGGACTTACCGGTCAAGATCGGCGGCCATCTCAAGGACCCGGTTGACAACCACATGGGCCGGCTCGACATGCGGCGCATGTCGTACGTCCAGCGGATGGCCAAGTTGCTCAGCGGACACCTCTGGGAGTCCGCTGGCAGCCCGGAAGTCGATCCGGACCGGTTCACCGTCGTGGTGGGCACCGGCCTCGGTGGTGCTGAGCGGATCGTCGAGAGTTACGACCTGATGAACGAGGGCGGGCCCCGTAAGGTGTCCCCGCTCGCCGTTCAGATGATCATGCCCAACGGCGCCGCGGCCGTCGTGGGTCTGCAGCTTGGCGCCCGCGCCGGCGTGATGACCCCGGTGTCTGCCTGTTCGTCGGGTTCGGAGGCCATCGCGCATGCGTGGCGTCAGATCGTCATGGGTGACGCTGACGTCGCCGTCTGCGGCGGCGTCGAGGGTCCGATCGAGGCGCTGCCCATCGCGGCATTTTCGATGATGCGGGCCATGTCTACCCGCAACGACGAACCTGAACGCGCGTCGCGGCCATTCGACAAAGACCGCGACGGATTCGTGTTCGGCGAGGCCGGAGCCCTGATGTTGCTCGAAACCGAGGAGCACGCCAAAGCCCGCGGCGCCAAGCCGTTGGCTCGGTTGATGGGTGCCGGTATCACCTCGGACGCCTTCCACATGGTGGCGCCCGCGGCGGACGGCGTGCGTGCGGGGCGGGCGATGACGCGGTCGCTGGAACTGGCGGGCTTGTCCCCCAAGGACATCGACCACATCAACGCGCACGGAACGGCGACACCGATCGGCGACGCCGCGGAAGCCAACGCCATCCGGGTGGCCGGTTGCGAGCATGCTGCGGTATACGCGCCGAAGTCGGCGCTTGGCCACTCCATCGGCGCGGTCGGGGCCCTCGAATCTGTGCTGACGGTGCTGACGTTACGGGACGGCGTTATCCCGCCCACACTGAACTACCAAACCCCTGACCCCGAGATCGACCTTGATGTTGTTGCGGGTGAACCTCGCTACGGTGAGTTCCGCTATGCAGTCAACAACTCGTTCGGGTTCGGCGGCCACAACGTGGCGCTCGCCTTCGGGCGCTACTGAGCACGGCGTCCGGACAGATACGGAAGGAACGTTCGCAAGACTCATGACAGAGCTGGTTACCGGGAAGGCGCTCCCGAATGTGGTCGTCACCGGCGTCGCCATGACGACGGCACTGGCAACTGACGCCGAGACCACCTGGAAGTTGTTGCTGGACAGCCAAAGTGGCATCCGCACCCTCGATGACCCGTTCGTCGAGGAGTTCGACCTGCCGGTCCGCATAGGCGGGCATCTGCTGGAGGAATTCGACAGCCAACTGACACGCGTCGAGCTCCGTCGAACGGCATACCTGCAGAGAATGTCCACCGTTATGGGCCGGCGGGTATGGGAGAACGCCGGATCGCCGGAGGTCGACACCAACCGGTTGGCGGTGTCCATTGGCACCGGGCTGGGCTCGGCCGAAGAGCTGGTATTCGGGTACGACGAAATGCGCGCTCGCGGTTTCAGGGCGATCTCCCCACTGGCGGTGCAGAAGTACATGCCCAACGGTGCCGCCGCTGCCGTCGGGCTGGAGCGCCACGCCAAGGCCGGGGTGATGACGCCGGTATCAGCGTGTGCGTCCGGTTCGGAGGGCATCGCCCGTGCGTGGCAGCAGATCGTGCTCGGTGATGCCGACATCGCGATCTGCGGTGGCGTGGAAACACGGATCGAGGCGGTGCCTATCGCCGGATTCGCCAATATGCGCATCGTGATGTCCACCAACAACGACGACCCAGCCGGTGCGTGTCGCCCGTTCGACAGAGATCGCGACGGCTTCGTGTTCGGCGAGGCCGCCGCTTTGATGGTGATCGAGACCGAGGAGCACGCCAAGGCTCGTGGTGCCAACATCCTGGCCCGGATCATGGGGGCCAGCATCACCTCGGACGGTTTCCACATGGTGGCGCCGGACCCCAACGGTGAGCGGGCCGGACACGCGATCACGCGGGCGGTGCAGCTGGCGGGCCTGGCTCCGGGCGATATCGGCCATGTCAACGCGCACGCGACTGGGACGTCGGTGGGTGATCTGGCCGAGGGCAAGGCCATCAACAACGCGCTGGGCCCGCACGGAGGAAACGCGGCGGTGTACGCGCCCAAGGCCGCGCTGGGCCACTCAGTGGGTGCGGTGGGCGCGGTGGAATCGATTTTGACTGTGCTCGCGTTGCGGGACCAGGTCGTTCCCCCGACACTCAATCTGGAAAACCTCGATCCAGAGATCGACCTGGACGTGGTGGCGGGCAAACCGCGGCCGGGTGATTACCAGTATGCGATCAACAACTCGTTCGGATTCGGCGGTCACAACGTAGCGATCGCTTTTGGGCGGTACTAACTCCGAATTACTTCGGAACAACAGGAGACCTGCGATGACGATCATGGCCCCCGAGGCGGTTGGCGAGTCGCTCGACCCCCGCGATCCGTTGCTGCGGTTGAGCAACTTCTTCGACGATGGCAGCGTCGAGCTGCTGCACGAGCGTGACCGCTCTGGCGTACTGGCCGCCGCGGGCACCGTGAACGGTGTGCGCACCGTCGCGTTCTGCACCGACGGCACCGTGATGGGCGGCGCCATGGGCACCGAAGGCTGCGCGCACATCGTCAACGCCTACGACACTGCCATCGAGGAGCAGAGCCCGATTGTGGGCATCTGGCACTCCGGGGGTGCCCGGTTGGCCGAGGGCGTGCGGGCACTGCACGCGGTTGGCACGGTGTTCGAGGCCATGATCCGCGCGTCGGGCTACATTCCGCAGGTCTCGGTGGTGGTCGGTTTCGCCGCCGGCGGCGCGGCCTACGGTCCGGCGTTGACCGATGTCATCGTGATGGCTCCGGAGAGCCGGGTGTTCGTCACCGGACCGGACGTGGTGCGCAGCGTCACCGGCGAGGACGTGGACATGGCCTCACTCGGCGGCCCAGAGACCCACCACAAGAAGTCCGGGGTGTGCCACATCGTCGCCGACGACGAGCTCGACGCCTACGAGCGAGGCCGCCGGCTGGTTGGGTTGTTCTGCCAGCAGGGACATTTCGACCGGACCAAGGCGGAGGCCGGCGACACCGACATCCACGCGCTGCTGCCCGAATCTCCTCGCCGGGCCTACGATGTGCATCCGATTGTGGCCGCCATTCTCGACAGCGAAACGCCGTTCGACGAATTGCAAGCCAATTGGGCGCCGTCGATGGTGGTCGGGCTGGGCAGGCTCTCCGGCCGCACGGTCGGTGTGCTCGCCAACAACCCGCTGCGGTTAGGCGGTTGTCTGAACTCTGAAAGTGCCGAGAAGGCCGCGCGTTTTGTGCGGCTCTGCGATGCGTTCGGGATTCCGCTGGTGGTGGTGGTCGATGTGCCCGGCTATCTGCCGGGTGTTGACCAGGAGTGGGGCGGCGTGGTGCGTCGCGGCGCCAAGCTGCTGCACGCGTTCGGCGAGTGTACCGTTCCGCGGGTCACCCTGGTCACCCGGAAGACTTACGGCGGGGCCTACATTGCGATGAACTCCCGGTCGCTGAATGCCACCAAGGTGTTCGCCTGGCCGGACGCGGAGGTCGCGGTGATGGGCGCCAAAGCGGCCGTCGGTATTCTGCACAAGAAGAAGCTGGCCGCCGCGCCAGAGCACGAACGCGAAGCGCTGCACGACGAGTTGGCTGCCGAGCACGAGCGGATTGCCGGCGGCGTGGACAGCGCCATCGACATCGGTGTGGTCGACGAGAAGATCGACCCGGCGCACACCCGCAGCAAGCTCACCGAAGCGCTGGCTCAGGCGCCCGCCCGCCGCGGCCGCCACAAGAACATCCCGCTGTAGTTCTGACCGCGAGCAGACGCAGACTCGCACGCGCGGGCCCCGCGGCGTGCGAGTCTGCGTCTGCTCGCGGCGGTTATCCCCAGCGTGACTGGCTGAGGCCATCTCCTCCTCGCATGCTGGCCCGGTGCACCTTGGAGCGCTAGCGCTGTTAGACAAGGCGGGCGGGTTCGCCACCACCGCGCAATTGCTGACCGTCATGACCCGACAACAACTCGACGTGCAAGTCAGAACTGGCGGCCTCGTTCGGGTGTGGTACGGGGTCTACTCAGGGCAACAACCAGATCTGCTAGGCCGCTTGGCAGCTCTCGACGTTTTCATGGGTCGGCAAGCTGTTGCGTGTATGGGGACCGCCGCCACGTTGTACGGGTTCGACACGGAGAACACCGCTGCCATTCACGTGCTCGATCCTGGCGTACGGATCCGGCCCACGGTTGGCCTGATGATTCACCAACGCACCGGCGCCCGTCTCCAACGGGTGTCAGGTCGTCTGGCAACTGCCCCGGCATGGACTGCCGTCGAGGTCGCCAGGCAGCTACGCCGTCCACGAGCACTGGCGACCCTCGACACTGCATTGCGCTCAACACTGTGCACGCGCGCTGACATCGACGGCGCGATAGCCGAGCAGCGCGGACGTCGCGGTATCGTCGCCGTGCGCGAACTATGGCCGCACGCTGACGGACGCGCGGAGTCCGCGATGGAAAGCGAGGCTCGGCTCGTCATGATTGACCACGGGTTGCCGCTTCCGGAGCTTCAATATCCGATTTACGGTCGCGATGGCGAATTGTGGCGAGTCGATTTCGCTTGGCCTGACCGGCGTTTGGCAGCCGAGTACGAAAGCATCGACTGGCATGCCGGGCGCCATGAGATGCTGCGCGACAAAACCCGGTGGGGCAAGATCCAAGAACTTGGGTGGACGATTGTCCCGATAGTCGTCAACGACGTGAGACGGGAACCCGAGCGCCTAGCCCAGCGAATCGCCTACCACCTAGACCGCCTTCGCGCGGCTGGCTAACGCTGGCGAGCAGACACAGAATCGCCCATTTTCGGGACGAAATGGGCGATTCTGTGTCTGCTCGCGGTGTTAATTCACCCCCGGCAGGAACTCTTCAGCGACCGCGATTACCCGCTCACGATCGCGCGGCACTAGGCCAATGCGGGTCCGGCGATCGAGGATGTCATCGACGTCCAGCGCGCCCTCATGGGTCACCGCGTATTCGAACTCCGCCCGAAGCACATCGATGCCCGCGGCGACCAAGTCCATCGGCCGCTCACAAGCGGCGGTGGTGAGAACGTTGGCGGCTTCAGCCCCGTAACGCGCAACCAAAGACTCGGGCAAACCGGTGGCCGGTTGCCTCGGAAGCCCAGCAGCCGGTCCGGGGTTCGCCGGCGCACCGATCAGCGGCAGGTTGCGAGTCCGGCAATTTGCAGCGTGCAGGTGCCGCAGACTGATAGCACGATTCAGCACATCCTCTGCCATATAGCGATATTCGGTCAGCTTGCCGCCGACCACGCTGATCACGCCCGAAGGCGACTCGACAACGGCGTGGTCACGTGACACATCGGCGGTGCGACCTTCGCCGGTATCGATCAGCGGCCGCAGCCCGGCGTAGGTTCCGATCACATCGGTGGTCTGCAACTTGGCGTCCAACGCGGTGTTGACCGTGTCCAGAAGAAACATGATTTCTTCCGCAGATGCTTCCGGCACATCGGGAATCGCGCCAGGTGCGTCTTCGTCAGTGAGGCCGAGGTAGACGCGGCCCAGCTGCTCGGGCATCGCGAAGACGAAGCGGTTGAGCTCACCCGGGATCGGAATAGTCAGCGCCGCAGTTGGATTGCCGAAAGCATCGGCGTCGAACACGAGATGGGTTCCGCGACTGGGCCGCAACTTCAGCGCTGGATCGATCTCCCCACCCCACACCCCTGCCGCGTTGATGACGGCACGGGCCGACACGTCGAATGACTCTCCGGTGCGCCGATCGGTCAACCGCGCCGAGCTGCCGGTCGCATCCGAGGCGCCAACGTAGGTCAGGATCCGCGCACCGTGCTGGGCCGCAGTGCGCGCGACGGCGGTGACCAACCGGGCATCGTCGATCAGTTGCCCGTCGTAGGCTAGGAAACCGCCGCCGAGATCTGCACGAGCCACAGTTGGAGCCATCTCCACGACGCGCTGCGCTGAAATTCTGCGCGACCGCGGCAGCGTCGCGGACGAGGTACCGGCCAGCAGTCGCAACGCGTCACCGGCGAGGAATCCAGTGCGCACCAACGCTCGCTTGACACCACCCATCGACGGCAGCAACGGAACCAGCTGCGGCATCGCGTGGACGAGATGAGGGGCGTTGCGCGTCATCAAGATTCCACGTTCGACCGCACTGCGACGCGCTATGCCCACATTGCCGGTGGCCAGATAACGCAGCCCGCCGTGCACCAACTTGGAGCTCCAGCGGCTGGTACCGAAGGCGAGGTCGTGCTTTTCCGCCAGCGCCACGCGCAGCCCTCGCGATGCGGCATCCAAAGCGATGCCGACGCCGGTGATGCCACCACCGATGACCAAAACATCCAATGCCGCACCGTCAGCAAGTGCCGTCAGTTCGGTGGTTCGGCGTGCGGCGTTGAGAGCGGTCGAGTTGGGCATCAGGCCAGGTATCCATTCAGTGAGTAGGTGAGTTCGTCAGCCAGCGCTTCCGAATCGAGGATGGGCTTGACGATGTCGGCAGATTGGATGGTCGACTGGGCGATCAGCAACACCATGGTCGCCAATTGACGTGGATTGCCGGGTCGGACGCTACCGGCCCGCTGCGCCACTTCCAGCCGCCCTGCCAAACCCTCGATCAGGACCTGCTGGCTGGCGCCGAGGCGCTCGGTGATGTAGACCCGTGCCCACTCCGAATGCATTACTGTCATGACTAATCGGTCACGCCGCAGCCGGTCAGCCACCGCGACGGCCTGTTTGACCAACGACTCGCGGTCGTCACCGTCTACCGGCACCTCGCGCAACACATCGGTGATATGGCGGGTCAGCAGCGCCGACATGATCGCGTTGGTGTCCGGCCAACGGCGGTATACCGTCGGGCGGCTTACGCCCGCGCGCCGCGCGATCTCAGCCAGTGTTACCCGGTCGACGCCGAAATCCAGGATGCAGCTCGCCGCTGCCGCCAGTATGCGGTCCCCGGTATTTTCGGGAGCATTACTCATTGACAGCATATGTAATACTGTAACGCATGACAGATGTTGAGGAACTCCTTCCGCCGATGAAATGGAACGCGTGGGGAGATCCCGCCGCGGCCAAGCCACTCTCTGAGGGCATCCGAGCTTTGCTAAAGCAGGTGGTGGGTCTCGGAGATAACGATCAGGCCGAGCTCGATCCAGACCAGGTAAGACTGCGTCCCTCGGCACTGTCGCAGGCTGATCACGACGCGCTGGCCGAAATAGTTGGCACGGAATACTTCCGCACCGCCGACCGTGATCGGTTGCTGCACGCCGGTGGCAAATCAACCCCAGATATGTTGCGGCGCAATAAAATCGGCCCTCAGGCTGCGCCTGATGCGGTGCTGCTGCCCGGCGCTGACGACACCGTTGCCGCGATCCTGCGGTACTGCTCCGAACACGGCATCGCGATCGTACCGTTCGGGGGCGGCACCAACGTCGTCGGCGGGCTCGACCCCGTGCGCGGCGAGTTCGGCGCGGTGATCTCACTGGATTTGCGGCGCTTTGACCAACTGCACTTTCTCGACGAGGTATCCGGCATCGCCGAATTGGGCGCCGGCGTCACCGGACCGGGGGCCGAGCGGCTGCTGGGCCAACACGGGTTTTCGCTCGGGCACTTCCCGCAGAGCTTCCAGTTCGCCACCATCGGTGGTTTCGCGGCGACGCGCTCGTCCGGGCAGGGGTCAGCGGGGTACGGCCGGTTCAACGACATGATTCTCGGACTTCGGATGATCACTCCGGTAGGGGTGCTGGATCTGGGCCGCGTCGCGGCCTCGGCGGCGGGTCCGGACCTGCGTCAGCTGGCCATCGGATCGGAAGGCACGTTCGGCATCATCACCAAGGTGCGGCTGCGAGTACACCCGATACCGGAAACCACTCGCTACGAGGCATGGTCGTTCCCTGACTTCACCACCGGTGTCACCGCCCTGCGCGCCATCAGCCAAATCGGCACTGGCCCCACCGTGGTCCGGCTCTCCGACGAGGCCGAAACTGGCGTCAACCTGGCTACCACCGAATCGATCGGGGAAAACCAAATTACCGGCGGCTGCCTGGGTCTCACCCTCTTCGAAGGCACCAAAGAACACACCGAAAGCCGGCACGCCGAAACGCGCGCGTTGCTGGAAGCCCACGGCGCTACGTCACTGGGTGAAGGACCGGCACAGGCTTGGGAGCGGGGCCGCTATGCGGCACCCTACCTGCGTGACTCGCTGCTGGCCGCCGGCGCGCTGTGCGAGACGCTGGAGACGGCTACCGACTGGTCCAACATCCCCACCCTCAAGGCCGCCGTCACCGCGGCGCTGACCACGTCACTGACGGAATCGGGCACGCCGGCACTAGTGATGTGCCACGTATCGCACGTTTACCTCACCGGCGCATCGCTGTACTTCACCGTCGTCGCCGGACAGCGTGGCAACCCGATCGAGCAGTGGCTGGCGGCCAAAAGGGCCGCGTCGGATGCCATCATGGCCCATGGTGGGACCATCACTCATCACCACGCGGTCGGCGCCGACCATCGGCCTTGGATGCGAGACGAGATCGGTGATCTGGGCGTGCAGCTGTTGCGCGCGGTCAAGGCGACGCTGGACCCGGCCGGAATTCTCAATCCCGGCAAGTTGATTCCGTGACCGCACAGAACCCACTAGCGGGGCAAGTGCGGCAGCGCGAGATCAGCAAAGTAACCGCGCTGACTAATCCCCGGTCGGGGCATGGCGCCGCGATCAAGGCCGCACAAGCCGCGATCGCCCGGCTGCACCGGCGCGGAGTGGAGGTCGTCGAAATCATCGGCGACGACGCACAAGACGCACGTCATCTCGTGGCCGCGGCACTCGAGAAGGGCACCGATGCCGTCGTCGTCACCGGCGGCGACGGCGTCATCTCCAACGCACTTCAGGTGCTGGCCGGCACCGAGATTCCGTTGGGCATCATCCCGGCGGGCACCGGCAACGACCATGCCCGCGAATTCGGAATTCCCACAAAGGATCCCGAGGCCGCCGCGGATATCGTCATAGACGGCTGGACGGAAACCATTGACCTGGGCCGAATTCGGGATCAACTGGGCGTCGAAAAGTGGTTCGGCACCGTGGCGGCCACCGGATTCGATTCCCTTGTCACCGATCGAGCCAACCGGATGACGTGGCCGCATGGGCGGCTGCGGTATTACATCGCGATGGTCGCCGAGCTGTCGCGGCTGCGAATGTTGCCGTTCCGGTTAGTGCTCGACGGAAAACAGGAAATCGACGCCGACCTCACGCTCGCGGCTTTTGGCAATACTCGCAGCTACGGCGGCGGGCTGCTGATTTGTCCCAACGCCAATCGCTACGACGGCCTGCTCGACATCACCATGGTGCGATCGGAGTCCCGGGCCAAGTTGATCCGCTTCTTCCCCACCGCGCTCAAAGGTACCCATATCGAACTGGACGAAGTGACCACCGCACGCGCCAAGACCGTCGACGTCGAGTGCCCAGGTATCAACGTGTACGCCGATGGCGATTTCGCTTGCGCCCTTCCGGCTGAGATCTCAGCGGTTGCGGCCGCGTTGCACGTCCTGCGTCCCAAGCGCGCAGCCGTGTAACGATAGGGTCGCGGAAGGCGACATCGTTTCAAACCTGCTTCACCAGGGAGGAAAGATGTCCGGACTCCGGCAGACCGCAATCGTCGTCTGCGCCGCTACGTCGTTGTGCTGTGCCGCGGCTCCACGGACGGTGGCCGAAGAGGGTGCCAGCGGAGCCTGCAAGGGCAACGTTGACCTGCCGGTATCAGCCAAGCCAGCCTTTGAACCGGAAAGTGTCATTTAGCTTTGGCGATGGTCGGCCCGGGTGGTTGCTGCCGAGTGCCAGGCTAACGGGACCCGATCCGGCTGGGACGCCTTCGGTGACCCGGTCGATAGGAGTCATGTCAGATCGCGACCACCGCAGGCGTGCGGTCAGGTTGCGGGCGCGGCAGGCTGGTCGGGCGGAATCGCGCCGTCGCAGCCGCCAGGCGGTGCCGGCCCCGGCAACGGCTCGTCACCGCTGACGCAGTCGTAGAACCATTGCGGCCCGGTCAGATAGGTTCGCACCCACTGGTGCCAGAACGAGCCGTCGGGATACTTCTCGCCGTCGCACACTGCTAGCTGTCCCCAACCCCAACGCCCACCCGGGCAGTAGCCCGTCGTCATGTCCGGCTTGTGCGGGTCCGGCGGATCAGCGCTCGCAACTCCAGCAGAAGACACCATCACCGCGGCGCAGCCCAACGCCGCAGCGCCAAGACGGGTAACCTTAAACTTCATTTCCATTTCGGTCCTTACGCTATTGAATCCATGCGATGAATTACAAGCGACGATCGGATGAGGCTCGGCGATGAAGCGTAAATAAATGAACCTTCCTGTGCAGATATGGGGTTCGGTTCGTCTTATTAAGATTCGGCCTTGACACGCCATCCGAGAAGGGCGCAACATTCATACCGCAGTTTACGGCACGCAAGGCTGGCGATGTCAAGCTGAGCGGCCCGGTGAACGAGACACACCAAACTGAAACGCCGCAACGGCACGCAGGACAGTACTGACCACGTTCAACAGCATCGTCGTTGGTACGGTGTGGTAGACCCGCCAGCACCGGGGCAGGAAATCGAGAAAGCTCAATAACTTTTCATTATTAATTTATAACGATTTTCAATTGGCATCTGGTGCACAGCATCTCTAGCGTACAAGCAAGGTATTCACCGGAGCGCTGGATAGCGCCTTAGCGTGCGAGGCTCTATTAGCCTCGCTGCTTTAATTAAGCTCAGCCACTAATTTCACGGTCGCCAAGTTCTCCGTTAGGGACAGGTCGTCGCACCTGACGCCATTGATGTAGCGCCCTGGTCGACCGGATCAACGAGGCGCTACCGGCCACGATGGCAGGGGCAAGGCTGCTGCGTATTAGCTGGGTGCACGCCGACAGCACGGTGGAACAGGCCAATCGTGGCTGCCGTCCAGCTCGGTCCTGCCGGCCACGTTGGTACCGCCGATCACAGCGACCGGTGAGCAGATTCAGGCTGCTGGCACGGCAGCGGATGGCGGGCGCAGGCAAGCCGCGCTATCGCGTCGAAACTGCGCTGACGCGCCGCGCGGGGCCGCCGAGGCGGCTAACCCCGCAGGGTCGAGAAGCACCGGCGAGCTGGTCGAGCTGCCCAAAGCGCGCGAGGCCCCGCGGCAGCCGTTACCCGCCCACGGCTGTGGCGAAGCCAACGTCCGGCCGGTCAAGATCAGCGCCCTCGCCGCGTGATTGACGGCGCCCAAACCGGACTTTCGCGCCGACCCGAAGAACACCGCTCACCATCGGCACGACCTGCTAGCCGACTCCTCGACTCAGCCAGGTCACCTCACCGGCATCGCCGCCGTCGCGATAGGCTTCCAGCGCTTCGTCCCATGCCGTACCCAGTACCGAATCCAGTTCGGCGGCAAGCATGTCAGCGCCCTGCGCCATCAGCGCCCTCAGCCGCATCTCGCCCACCATGATGTCGCCGTTGGCGCTCATCGCCCCGCTCCACAAACCCAGCTGCGGAGTGTGGCTGAACCGCTGCCCGTCAACGCCCGGGCTGGGGTCCTCGGTGACTTCGAACCGCAGCACCGACCAAGAGCGCAACGCATTGGCCAGCCGGGCGCCGGTGCCTACCGGCCCCACCCAGTTGGTGACCGCGCGCAACTGTCCGGGCATCGCCGGCTGCGGCGTCCAGACCAGGTTCGCCTTGGCTTGCAGGGTCGACGACAATGCCCACTCAACATGCGGGCACACTGCCGCGGGAGAGGCGTGAACGTAAACCACACCGCTCGTTACGTCGGCAAACTGATTCGACGCATGCATCTGTTGCTCCTTCGGTTCCACGAGGGACGTCTTCCCCAACGACCTGGTGAAACCGGCGAGCGAGATACCTGCTCTGAAACTTCTGTTGTCTTGCGTGTCTATTGTGCCTTGTGAGACCGGTGTTGCGCTAGTGTGCAGTTCCTATTAGCTGTATTCCGCTAGCACTGAATCCGAAACCGCAGGCCACAGGCCTAGAGTCCACTCGCCGAAATCCCGGTCAGTGAGGATCACCAGCGCTAGGTCCGCGTCGGGATCTGCCCAGATGAAGCCGCCTGCTTGACCGAAATGGCCGTACGTCCGCGCCGAATTGCGCGCACCCGTCCAATGCGGCGACTTGGCATCCCTGAGCTCGAAACCCAGCCCCCAGTCGTTGGGCCGTTGGACGCCGTATCCGGGCAACACACCGTCCAGCCCCGGGAACTGCACGGTGGTCGCGTCGGCGTGCATCTGCCCAGAAACAGTCGACGGGCGCAGCAGATCCCCGGCAAACAGCGCTAGATCGGCGACTGTCGAAGTGGCCCCGAACCCTGCCGCATCCGCGCCACCCGCTAACCGGGTGCTGGTCATGCCCAGCGGCTCGCACACCGCCTCGGTCAGATAGCTGCCGAACTCGATCCCGGACTCGTGCTGCACCGCCTCGGCCAGCAGGGTGAAGCCGTAATTGGAATACATCCGGCGGGTGCCGGGTCTGGCCAGCTCTTTCGCCGAGTGCATTGCCAGACCCGACGCGTGCGCCAGCAGGTGGCGGATCGTGGAGCCGGTTGGGCCGGCCGGGGTGTCGAGGTCGACAACGCCTTCTTCGATGGCGATCTGCGCGGCGCGCGCCACCAATGGCTTGGTGACCGACGCCAGCGTGTACACCTGGGCGGTGTCGCCGTGGGTGGCCAGCACACCGCCGGGCCCGACCACGGCGGCGGCAGCAGCCGGAACCGGCCAGTCGCCGAGCGCGTCGAGAGCGGCCATCGTGTTCCGGCGCGTCACTTCCGGGCGATGTAGTAGTTGTTCAACGGATCGGTGTCGATTTCGGCTACCCGCACGTCGGTAAACCCACCTTCGGCGAGCATAGCGGTGGCCAGCTGCCGACCCCAGACCGTGCCCAATCCGACACCGTCCAGCGCCAGCGACACGGTCATGCAATGCATCATCGAGGTGGTGTAGAGGTAAGTGCTGAACGGGACACCAATGTTGTCTTCGAGTCGACTCGACGCCTTGATATCGACCATCAGCAGCACACCACCAGGTCGCAGCGCGCGATTGATGCTTTCCAAAACGCGCGCCGGCTGCGCCTGGTCATGAATGGAGTCGAAGGCGGTGATGACGTCGTAGGCCTCGACTTTGCCCAGGTGCGCCAAGTCGTGCCGCGCGAAGGTGGCGTTGTCTAAGCCCAGCCGAGCCGCCTCCTCGGCACCCACCGCGACCGCAGCTTCGGAGAAGTCGATGCCGACGAAGCGGCTATTCGGGAATTCTCGGGCCATCAGGTTGACCGCATGTCCACTGCCGCAACCGAAATCGGCGACGTCGGCACCGGCCCGCAGGCGCTCCGGCAGGCCATCGACCAGGGGCAAGACCACGTCAATCAGGGTGGCGTCGAACACCTCACCGCTCATCTCCGCCATGACCGTGTGAAAGCGCGGGTACTCGCTGTAAGGCACGCCACCACCGCCGCGGAAGCAGTCGATGACCTGTTGCTCGACCTCCCCCAGCAGCGAAATGAACTGTGTGACGCGGGCGAGGTTGTCGAGTCCAGCGGCCCGCGTCAGCGCTGCCGCCCGATATGCGGGCAGCGTGTAGGTCGCCAGCTCAGGGTCGTAATCGACGACCTGCGCGGCGGTCACCCCACCCAGCCATTCCCGGACGTAGCGCTCGTTGAGACCTGCCGCATCGGCGATTTCGGCGCTGGTGGACGGCGGCAGCTCGGCCATCGTGTCCAGCAGCCCGGTCTGATGGCCGACGCTGAGCAGCAGCGCCAAGCCGGCGCTGTCGATGGCCGCCACGATCCGGTTGCCGAATTCTTCGGTGGTCTCGGTTGCCGTCATGATCAGCGACGCTACACCGGTGTCGTTGTCGCGCCGAGTCTGCATTCAGCGCGAGCCCGAGGCCGAGATGGGCGCAGCCTCAGCAAGGCGGATAAGGCCGAACAGTAGGTTGGAGGCCATGAATCAGACGGTGCGCGGAGTGATCTCACGAAAAAAGGGTGAGCCGGTCGAATTGGTGGACATCATCGTCCCGGAGCCCGGGCCCGGTGAGGCCGTCGTCGATATCAGCGCCTGCGGCGTGTGCCACACCGATCTGACCTACCGCGACGGCGGGATCAACGACAAATACCCGTTCCTGCTGGGCCACGAGGCCGCGGGCACGGTCGCAGCGGTCGGCTCAGGCGTGACCACCGTCGAGCCCGGCGACTTCGTGATCCTGAATTGGCGCGCGGTGTGCGGTCAGTGCCGGGCCTGCAAACGGGGCCGGCCGCGCTACTGCTTTGACACCTTCAACGCCGAACAGAAGATGACGCTTACCGACGGCACCGAACTCACCCCCGCATTGGGCATCGGCGCGTTCGCCGACAAGACGCTGGTGCACTCGGGCCAGTGCACCAAGGTCGATCCCGCTGCCGATCCCGCTGTAGCCGGCCTGCTGGGTTGCGGAGTGATGGCCGGCCTCGGTGCGGCAATCAACACCGGAGGTGTGACCCGCGACGACACCGTCGCGGTGATCGGCTGCGGCGGCGTGGGCGATGCCGCGATCGCCGGTGCCGCGCTGGTTGGGGCCAAGAAGATCATCGCCGTCGACACCGACGACACAAAGCTGCAGTGGGCTCGCGAGTTCGGGGCCAGCCACACCGTCAACGCCCGCGAATCCGACGTCGTGGCAACGATCCAGGACCTCACCGGCGGCTGCGGCGTCGACGTGGTGATCGACGCCGTCGGCCGACCCGAAACCTGGAGGCAGGCCTTCTATGCTCGCGACCTAGCCGGGACCGTCGTGCTAGTGGGTGTGCCCACGCCCGATATGCGGCTGGACATGCCGCTGGTGGACTTCTTCTCCCATGGCGGCGCATTGAAGTCCTCGTGGTACGGCGACTGCCTGCCCGAGCGTGACTTCCCCACCCTGGTTGACCTGTACCTGCAGGGACGCCTTCGGCTGGACAAATTCGTGTCCGAACGGATCGGGCTCGGCGACGTTGAGGAGGCATTCCGCAAGATGCACGGCGGCAAGGTATTGCGCTCGGTGGTGGTGTGGTGATTGAGCGTGTGGTCACCCACGGAACGTTCGAGCTCGACGGCGGCAGTTGGGCAGTCGACAACAACATCTGGCTGGTCGGCGATGACGCCGAGGTGGTGATTTTTGACGCCGCTCATCACGCGGCTCCGATCATCGAGGCGGTCAAGGGCCGCAAGGTGGTGGCGGTGGTGTGCACCCATGGTCACAACGACCACGTGACGGTGGCGCCCCAACTCGGCGAGGCGCTCGATGCGCCCGTGCTCCTGCATCCCGGCGACGCGGTGCTGTGGCGGATAACGCACCCGGACAAAGACTTTCGTGCCATCGACGACGGGGAGACATTACGCGTTGCCGGGACGGAGTTGCATGCGTTGCACACCCCGGGCCACTCGCCCGGATCGGTGTGCTGGTATGCCCCAGAGCTCGACCCCGGCACAGGCGTGGTGTTCAGCGGCGACACCCTATTCTCCGGCGGGCCCGGGGCGACCGGACGCTCGTTCTCCGACTTCCCAACGATTCTACGGTCGATCTCCCAACGGCTTGGGACGTTGCCGGGCCACACCGTCGTGCATACCGGCCACGGCGACAGCACCACTATCGGCGACGAGATCGTCCACTACGAAGAATGGGTCGCTCGGGGCCACTGAAGGCCGGCGGGGTGCCCTCCAACTTCCCCGAGATCGACGTTTTTCAGATCACGTCTCGCACTTTGCCTGCGGTGATCGGTGTCAGCAAGCGGGTCAGTGCCCCTGCAGAATCCGACGCTTCTCGCTTTCGAACTCACCTTCGGTCAGAGCACCCGAATCACGAAGTGCCGCAATAGTTTTAAGTCGCTCAAGCTTAACCCCTGCATCGCTGGGTTCGAAAGGCAAGGCCGGCTGCGATACCACCGTACGTGGGCGGCGGCTCAGCCACATCACCGACACAGCAAGATCGACCAGGCTGACGACAAACATCGCGACGAAGACCCAGACCAGATAGCCGTAGGAACTCTGGTGGCCGAAAGCCAGTCGTGGGTTGATGTATCCGCCGACCTGGCCCTCGGTCGTCACGGCGTAGGTGGCCTCGACGGGAACGTGAATCTTCCATACCCGGACATGCGCGTCATTGTTGACCGTCGTTGTGCTGCCGATACTTTCGATTACCTGCGGTTGTGGTACACCTTCGGGCGGGCTGATCGAGAGGCCCAGCGGGGGCACCGGCAAGCCGGTGCCATTGGTGCCGCCGATGACAATCGTGTGCAGACTGACGGTGACGTCACCGGCGGGCAAGTGGACGCTGCCCGAGCCCGGGATGGGCACCTCGCCGTACGCGTGGTACTTGTCCAGGAAGAAGGCATTGAGCACCAGGGTGGTGATGAAGCCGACGACCGACACCACCAACGTCAAGATGGCCAAGGCTAGTGAAATCTTGGCGGCCCGTCTGCTAGTCATCTTCGCAGTTTGTCACGCCAGCGCAGCGTCGCGGCACCGATCAGCACCAGCAACGCAGTCAACGGCACCCAATCCCCCAGCCGTTGGTACAGCGTGGTCGTCGAGCCCAACGGGACGCTGATCACCGTGACACCCCGGAAATCCGAGGGGCACCAAGCCAATCGGCGGCCTCGGGCGTCGAAGGCCGAACTGTCGCCGGATAACCCGGTGTGCACTGCGGGGCGGCCCGCCTCGACGGCGCGTACCGCGGGTTGCGCGGCCAATTGCGGTTGCGCCCAACTCCCTTGGAACGTCGAGGTGGAGCTTTGGTATACCAGTAGCTCGGCGCCAAGCTGTGCTTCGCGCCGAGCCAAATCCGAAAACGTCGTCTCATAGCTGATCAACGGCCCAATAGCGAGCGCACCGGAATGCAGCACCACCGGACCAGCTCCCCGCTTGCGGTCCTCGGCGGCGGCCTTGCTGTAGCGGGTGAGCCAGCCAACAAGCGGCCGCAGCGGCACATATTCGCCGAACGGCACCAGGCGGGTTTTCCGATAGCTGCCCAACACTCCGCCTTCGCCGATAAGTACCGACGACTTGAAAATGCCCCCGCCCGGCGCGGCCGCGTCGACGTTGACGAGTAGATCCGCGCCGACCCGCCGGGACAGCTCGGCCAGGCGGGCCAACACCTCGGGGTGTTCGGTGAGGTCCTGGCCTACGCTGCTTTCCCCCCACACCACCAAGTCCGGCCGCTGGCCCGCCAGAGTCGCCGTGATCGCTTCACTGGCCGCCTGACGGGCCGTCGCATCGTCGATATCGCCCGCTTGAACCAGCGCCACTCGCACCGTCGACCCGGTGCCCGGCGCGGGTGCCAGCAGGTAGCAGAGCGGTCCCAGCGCTGCGCACGCCACCGCACACCCCAGGGTGCCGAGTCGTGCGGTCCCCCGCTGCGCGACCATGACGACGATGGCGGTATTGACCGCAACCACGAGAAAGCTCGTCAGCCACACCCCGCCCAAGGATGCCGACGCCAGCGTGACGGGTTGGTTCCACTGCGACGCGCCCAACAACGCCCACGGACCGCCCAGCGATGGCCACGACCGCGCCGCTTCGGCCACTACCCACGCGCTGGGCACCATGACCAGCGCGGCTGCCGTGCGCCCGGCAGTGAGTGGCGCCGCGAGCAGCCGATGTGCGATCCACCCCCACGGCAGCCACAGGGCGCCGAGCCCAAGAGCCAACAGCACCAACATCGGACCGCTGCCGCCGGCCAGCCAGTACTGATTGATCAGCACGAATCCACCGACACCCAGGCAGGCCCGCACCGCACCGTCCCATGAGGTGGCTGCCGCCCGCACCACCAGCAGCAGCGGTACCACGCCGAACCACGCCAGCCACCACCACGATGGCCCGGGAAAAGCCAGCGCGGGTAGGGTGCCGAAAACCGACGCTGCCGTCCATCCAGGAAGACGCCGCCGGCCTGCTACCGAACGCAGGGCCATGCCGTTCAGCATGCCGTTTCTATTCCACGCCGGCGAAGGCAGGCGGACACTAAAACAGGTCGTCTCCGGAAGAAGGAAGTGATACACATGGCCGACAATCTCATCGCCACGGTGCCCGATCTGTCCGGGAATCTCGCTGTTGTCACGGGCGCCAATAGCGGACTGGGATTTGGGCTGGCGCGGCGGCTGTCGGCGGCCGGAGCTGATGTGGTGATGGCAATTCGTAACCGCGCCAAGGGCGAGGCGGCGATCCGGGAAATCCGCAGCAGGGTTCCCGACGCCAGGTTGACCATTAGGGACCTCGACCTGTCGTCACTGGCCTCGGTTGCCGCCTTAGGTGAGCAACTGAGCTCCGAGGGCCGCCCGATCGACATCCTGATCAACAATGCCGGGGTCATGACCCCACCGGAACGCGACACGACCACAGATGGCTTCGAATTACAGTTCGGCAGCAACCATCTCGGGCACTTCGCGCTAACCGCCCACGTCTTGCCGCTGTTGCGAGCAGCGAACCGCGCGCGGGTGGTGTCGCTGAGCAGCCTGGCGGCCCGCCGCGGCCGCATCCACTTCGACGACCTGCAATTCGAAAGCTCCTACGCCCCGATGGCGGCCTATGGTCAGTCGAAGTTGGCGGTGTTGATGTTCGCGCTCGAGCTGGACCGGCGCAGCCGCCAGGCCGGCTGGGGCATCATGTCCAACGCCGCGCATCCCGGATTGACCAAGACCAATCTGCAGATCAGTGGACCCTCGCACGGCCGCCAAAAGCCCGCGCTGATGCAGCGGTTGTACACGGCGTCATGGCGATTTACTCCATTCCTCTGGCAGGGAATCGACGAAGGCATGCTGCCCGCGTTGTATGCGGCTGCCACGCCGCAGGCCGAAGGCGGCGCCTTCTATGGCCCGCAAGGCTGCTATGAACTGGCCGGTGGTGGCGTAACGGAGGCCAAGGTGCCTGCCCGAGCCGGCAATCAGGCGGACTGGCAACGGCTCTGGGAGGTTTCCGAAGGCCTCACTGGTGTTGCCTACCCCGCGCCGGCCTGAGCTCCGACCCGTAGATCCAGTTTGGAGAGTTTCATCGCGACGCTGGACTGGGTAGTCCAACGTGGGGTCGGTCACACCCGGCAACGGCACAGGGGGCACCGGCATGAAGGCGCATCACGACGACGACCAACAACCCAGTAGTAACGACGGCAGGAAAGTCAACACTCCCCAAGCAGCCGAACCGAGTGCAGTCGCCAAAGAAACAGCTGCGCAGCTGATGGCCGCTGACGATTACCGACCAATGCTGGTGCTACCCGGTTCTAGCAAGACCATCACGGGCACGGCAGTCAACGATTTGGCTCGACGACGCCGGCCATCCCAAGTACGCCCATGAGCAGGATTCGCTTGCAGCACAAGCAAAGACAGCCAACGACCAGATTGAGGCAAACCAGAAAGTGGCGGATAATCGCGACAAAGACAGGCTTTCAGCCAGCAAGTCCTCAAGGTGGCTGACGAACGTCCCTGACAGCGGCGTTCGCCATGCTCGTCGTCACCACAGCACAAGCGGCCGCTGAGTTAGGCGCCGCGAGCCCGATCCGGATGCTCAGCCAAATTCGGGGACTTGGGGTACTCCGGGGATGTTGCCGATCCCGGGAATCGCCGGAATCTGCGGGATCGGCGGCAGCGGCGGTGTCGTCACCGGCGGCGGTGTCGTCACCGGCGGCGGTGTCGTCACCGGTGGCTGGGAGGTCGTTGCGGGGGCCGTGGTGGTTGCCGGCGGCGGGGTCGTGGGCGTCGGGGTTGTTTCCGTGGGAGGCGGGGTCTGCGTCGACGGGGGTGGCGCCTGCTGCGACGGTGCTGCGGGCGCCGGGGTCCCGGACGCCGGCGGGGGTGGCGCCGGCTCGGGAGTCACGCCATCGATTGCCGGGGTCTGGGCAGGCGAGGTCACCGGAGCCGTGGTCACTTCTGGCGAGCGGGTAGCGGGTGCGTCGTTGGAGCTCAAAGCGATGGCCAACGCGGCGCCGACCAACAGCACTGCCACAGCTGTGCTGATCATGATCACCGCCGGCAGGCGATACCACGGGATGACCGGAGCCTGCGGCTCCGGTTCCTCGGGCGCATCGTGGTGGAACGCCAGCTGCGGGCGGGCAGAGGTGTACCCCGAGCCGCCGTGCGGACTCTCGTACTCGCCGGCGGCGACGGGCATGATTTGGGAGTCGTCGTCAGCCTCGGACCAAGCCAGCGCGGGCTGCTGCGCCGAGACCGGTGCACCGGCCGGGCCCGCGGCCGCCAGTGGCGCCAGCACCGTCGCGGTGGCCGGCGCAGCCGAAGTCAACACCGTCGCACTGGAATCGGCCGGACCGCGAGCAGCCCGCAACGCCGCACCGATCGCGGCCGTCAGTTGCGGGCGCGGCGCCGTGATCACCGGCACGCCGAAGCGTCCCGACAGCGTCGTCGTGACCGCCGGGATATTGGCTCCACCCCCCACCGACACGACTCCAACCAGATCATCTCGGTGAATTCCGTTGCGCGCCAATGTGTCTTCCGCAACCAGGGCTACACCGTCCAGCGCATCGCGGATCGTCTCGTCGAGTTCGGTTCTGGTGAGCCGGATTTCGCCGTGCTTACCCGGCCGCTCGTCGGACAGCGTGGTCACCGTGCTGTGGGAGAGTCGCTCCTTGGCACTGCGACACTCGGTCCGCAGCCGGCTCAGTGAGCCGATCGCCGAAGTACCCGACGGTTCGAAGGAACCCGTGGCGGGCATTTCCGACATCACGTAAGTGAGCAGCGCTTGGTCGATCACATCGCCCGAAAACTCTCGATGCCGCACCGTCGCGGCGACCGGCTGATAATCCGCGGCGGCGTCGACCAGCGTGATGCTGGTCCCGCTGCCGCCGAAATCGCAGATCGCGACAATCCCGCGGGCCGGTATACCAGGATTGGCCCGCACCGCATACAGCGCAGCCGCGGCGTCGGAGATCAGCGTCGGCGGCTGCGCCTCGCGCGACCATTCCGGCACCCGCCCCAGCGCCGCACCTAACGCGGCTAGCGCACCGGATCCCCAATGCGCGGGATAGGTCAGCGCGACACTGTCGGGCAGGGCACGGCCGCCGGTGGCGGTGTAGGCCAGCGCTCGCAGACTGTCGACAAGCAGGTCCTCGCTGCGGCGCAGGGAGCCATCGCCGGCCACGAGGCCGACCGGGTCCCCGACCCGGTCCACGAACCCGGCCATCACCAGGCCGGGCTCGTCCAACCTGGGGTTCTCCGACGGCACTCCGACCTGCGGCGGGCGCTGTCGATACAGCCTCAGGACGGGCTTGCGGGTAACGGCATGATCGGCGGTTACCGCCGCCAGGTTGGTGGCACCGATCGACAGACCCAGTGCGGGCCGTGGTCCTGCTGCCATGTGTCCAATCCCCGTGTCCGACGAGAATGCCGCCGTGCGCGCCAACCCGAAGTGTTGCCGTCTACATCTATAGCCGTTCCTTCCCCACGCTATGCGTCAGCTAGGTAACGCCCTTGCTCAGCGGATGGTGCCCGCGCCGGGTATCAGCGGCAGGTCTAGCGCCGTAACCCAGCCCGCAGGTAAATCGTTGACGGCCGGCACGGCGTTAAGCGCCCGCATCCCGGTCGCCAGGCACCCGGCAGTGGCCGGATCCCGGCCCGAGCCGTCGGTGAACCGGAAGGCGGTTTCCTGAGCAATGCTGGGCGTTCCCTCAATGTCCACCCGGTAGACGTCATCGTCATGGCCGCAGGGCCACCCGGGCGCGGCGTCGTGCCCGATGCGGTTGACATGCTCGAGCTGGATGCGCGTTTGGCCCTGATAGATCCCATTGATGGTGAACCGGACGGCGGCGACATGGCCAGCCGCGATGACGCCCTTGGCCGATTTGCGCTCGGTGGGCGTCACCCATTTTTCCCAGGTCGTGGTGATCTCGTCGAGCATGATGCCGGCGGCGTGGGCGATCATCGGCACAGTGGCCCCCCACGCGAAGATCAGCACGTCGCGGTTTTCCAGCAGCGGACTGAATTCGGGTTCTCGGCCGATACCCATCTCCTTCTCGTAGTCCCCCTCATAGTTGGTGTAGTCCAGCAGCTCGGAGGCCCGTACCCGCCGTACTTCCGAACACAGGCCCATCAGAGTCATGGGAAACAGGTCGTTGGCGAATCCCGGGTCAATGCCGGTGGTAAAGCAGGACGACTCTCCCAGCTCGCAGGCTTGCGTGATGGGTTGGATCCACTGCGGCGGGTTCAGCGACATCGTTGGCCAAATCCACGGTGTCATTGCGGTGGAACACACGTCGATACCGGCTCGCAGGAACCGGGTGATCAGCGAGATATTGGCGTTGGCGTGCATCGCCGTTGGGCCGTAGTGCACCATTGCGTCGGGTTCGAGGCCAATCAGGGCGTCAACGTCGTCGGTGGCGACGATGCCCACCGGCCCGGGCAGGCTACAAATGTCGCCGACGTCGCGACCCACCTTGTCCGGACTGCTGACGCCGACACCCACCAACTCGAACAGGGGATGGTTGATGATCTCGGGAATCACCATCTTGCCGATGAAGCCGGTGCCCCAGACCACTACCCGCTTACCGCCACTGCGCGCCATGAACCGTCACCTCCCGGGTTCACCCTAAGCGCACCCTCAGCTCTAGCATCGGAGCGTCGCGCGCTCGGGCTAGAGCCAAAGGCGCAGCAAACCACTTACATAGCGGCCCATCCGGTGACACGATGGACAACCATGACCAGTCGTTCGGTAGCCAAGCTACGTCACCTGAAGCATGTCAGCGGACCCGCAGTGGCATGTGCTCTCGGCATCAGCTTCACAGCCACCTGCGGTGCGGCAAATGCCGATCCTTTTCCGCAAGTCCGCTACGAGATAAGTGGCAGCGGCGTCGCCGAATACATCTCGTACCAAACCAACACCGGTCAGCAGCGCGCGGTCAACGTGGGCCTGCCATGGTCAACCCAATTCACCGGCTTCGGCGGACAAGTATTCGTGCTCAGCGCACAGGGGCCGGGCAGCATAACTTGCCGGATTCTGGTCAACGGCGAGGTAGTGACCCAGCAAACGGCGACAGGAGCACCGGGACACACCGTCTGTACGCATTGACGGCCGGCAGTGGCCCGTAGTGGCTTAGCTCGCCACAAAGGAGGAGCACGGTGGACCTCACTGCAGACCCCAACACAGGCCTGCTGCCTCGGGTGAACGGGGCGCCGCCACCACCCGTCCCGATGTCCGAGATCGATCTGGGCTCGCTGGAATTCTGGGGCCGCGACGACGACTTTCGCGACGGCACCTTTGCCACCCTGCGGCGCGAGGCGCCCATCTCGTTTTGGCCCGCTATCGAACTGCCCGGGTTCACCGCCGGTGCCGGGCACTGGGCGCTCACCAGGCACGACGACGTCTATTTCGCCAGCCGTCATCCGGAGGTCTTCCACTCCCACCCCAACATCGTGATCAACGACCAGACCCCCGAGCTGGCCGAGTACTTCGGTTCGATGATCGTGCTCGACGATCCAAGACACCAGCGGCTGCGCTCTATTGTCGGCCGGGCGTTCACCCCGAAGGTCGTATCCCGCATCGAGGCGTCGGTGCGCGACCGTGCCCACCGGCTGGTGGCGGCGATGATCGCCAACCACCCGGACGGGCAGGCCGATCTGGTCAGTGAGCTCGCCGGGCCGCTGCCGTTGCAGATCATTTGCGACATGATGGGGATTCCCGAAGAGGACCACCATCGGATATTTCATTGGACCAACGTGATTCTCGGGTTCGGCGATCCGGACCTGTCGACCGATTTCGAAGAGTTCATGACGGTGTCGATGGACATCGGCGCCTACGCCGCCGCGCTGGCCGAAGATCGCCGGGTCAACCGCCACGGCGACCTGACGACGAGCCTGGTCGATGCGGAGGTCGACGGCGAGCGGTTGTCGTCGTCGGAGATCGCGTCGTTTTTCATTCTGCTGGTGGTGGCCGGCAACGAGACCACTCGCAACGCGATCAGCCACGGCGTGCTGGCCCTGTCGCGTTACCCCGACCAACGGGCGAAGTGGTGGTCGGACTATGACGGCCTGGCCCATTCCGCAGTCGAGGAGATCGTGCGATGGGCCTCACCGGTGGTCTACATGCGCCGCACCCTGAGCGAGGACGTCGAGCTGCGCGGGGTCACGATGGCTGCTGGCGACAAGGTCACGCTGTGGTACTGCTCGGCGAACCGGGACGAGTCGAAGTTCGCCGATCCCTGGGCTTTCGACGTGGCCCGCGACCCCAACCCGCACCTCGGCTTCGGTGGTGGGGGGGCGCATTTCTGCTTGGGGGCCAACTTGGCTCGCCGCGAGATCCGAGTGTTGTTCGACGAGTTGCGCCGCCAAATGCCCGACTTCACCGTCACCCAAGAGCCGGCCCGGTTGTGGTCGCCGTTCATCCACGGCATCAAGAGCCTGCCGGTGGCGTGGCGGCACTGACATGAACGACGTCGATGTGTGCGTGGTAGGTGCCGGATTCGCCGGGTTGACGGCCGCGCTGCGGCTCAAACAGGCGGGCCAGGCGGTCACGTTGCTCGAGGCCCGCGACCGCGTTGGCGGCCGAACTTTCACCGTCGAGCGCGACGACGGGTCGTGGATCGACCGCGGCGGGGCCTGGGTCGGGCCGGGTCAGGATCGAATCTATGCGCTGATGAAGGAATTTGGCGTGTCGACCTTCAAGCAGTACACCGGCGGCGACGCCATGATGGTGCTCGACGGCAAGCAGTACCGCTACCAGGGCACGGTGCCGTGGAGCATGAGCCCGTGGGCGTCGCTGAATCTGGGTGCGGCCATGCTCGAACTCAGCAAGATGTGCAAGACGGTACCGCTGGAGGCGCCCTGGGAAGCCAAGCGGGCGGCGAGGTGGGACCGTATGACGTTGGCCCAATGGCTGCGCAAGAACGTGATGTCCAAGGCGGCTCACGACCTGCTGGAAACCGCTATCGCCGGCACCTACACTTCGGATGCCTCCGAGGTGTCCATGCTGTTTGTTCTGTATCAAATGGCGTCCGGCGGTGGGCCGGGCTTCGTGCTGGGCGGCGCGGGCGCCGCGCAGGACTCGCGGCCCGTGGGCGGCATGGGTGCCATCTACCGGCCGATGGCCGCCGAGCTGAGTGAGGCAATCCAGTTGTCGGCGCCGGTGCGGTCCATCACCCAGGACACCCACGGAGTCACCGTGCAATCTGACCGCATGACTGTGCGGGCACGTCGGGTGATCGTCGCGGTTCCACTGGCTATCGCCAGCCACATCGTCTATGAGCCAATGCTTCCCACCGACCGGTCGTTCTTGCACCAGCGGATGCCTAGCGGCGCGATCGTCAAGGTCTCGATCGTCTACGACGAGCCGTTCTGGCGTGCCAACGGTCTGTCCGGCCAAAGCGCTGCGCCGGGATCGCTGGCGACGGTGACCATCGACGGCTGCCCTGACACCGGCACGCCGGGCGTGCTGGTGGTGATTATCGAGGGTCCGATCGCGCGGCGGTACGAGCGCCTAGACGAGGCCGGGCGCCGCCAGGCGGTGCTCGACGCCCTGGTGGAACGATTCGGCGCCAAGGCCGGGAAACCCGTCGACTACGTCGAGCAGAACTGGAGCCGCGAACGGCATTCCGGGGGCGGAATGATTAGCCACGCGCCACCCGGTGTGCTCACTCAGTACGGGCATGCGCTGCGCAGACCATGCGGCCGCATTCATTGGGCGGGCACCGAGACATCGGCCACAATGTGCGGCTGGATCGACGGCGCGATTCGCTCCGGCGAACGTGCCGCCAGCGAAGTCATGATGATCGAGACGCTGACGGTGGCCTAGCGCTGCTTCGCCAGTGTGTAGCTGAACAGCACGCGCGGGTACACACGCAGCCATTCAGGTGGCTGCGGGACTCGTGCGACACACGACGCGTTGCGGCTCAACCACTCCAGCGCGCAGCGGTAGGCGCCGATGTCAGCTGGCCGGAATGGATAGCGGTGGTATCGCGCAAAGGCGTGCACATGAAAATAGAGCAGGGATTTTCCGAGGCGACGTTCCGGCAGGTCCTCAAACACGATGATGCTGCGGCACGCTACCCGGAAACACTCTTTGATCAACGCGACCGGGTCATGGCTGTGGTGCAACACCTCGCTGAGCATAACGTGCTCAAAAGTTCTGTCTGGGAAAGGAATTGAGGTGCCATCGAACAGGCGGAAGGCCACATCGGCTCGACGGGCGTCCTTGACGTCCAGGCAATGTGGTGCCACGCCGTACATCGCGCGCAGGTAGGCCGACAGGAAGCCGGTCCCGCATCCGACGTCGAGGACGCTGTCACCTTCGTCGAAATAGCCGGCGAGCGCTTCGGCTTGTCCGCGCAACCTGTCCGCCGGCCGCAAGACCTCCAGCATGTCCGACACACGGGTACAGACCTTCTGGGAAAGCGGCTGTGCGGAAGTCATTTTCGTGCACCTTAGCAGAAGGTTCTCCGGGGTAAAGGCGGAAACCCTTGTCTGAGCACAAGAAGCCGTAGAATTGGCTGCTGGCTGCGCCTTGCGGGCGGCGGATTCTAATGCCTTTCGCCAAGCCCGATACCGGGCGTAGCCAATGGTTTCGAGGAGGCTGCCATGCGGGTCCTAGGCTGTGACGGCTGGTGGGGCCTGCCGGCAATAGCGCTGCTGGCGGGCTGCGCCCCCGCTGCGGTCCAGACCGGTCCTACGTCGGCGCACACCTTGTCGACCCACACTGCGCCGGCGCTCACCTCGATCAGCTCACCGACTGCGCCGACATCGCGGGCTCGGAAGTGGATTGACCTGCAAGTCGGCGATTGCTTAGCCGACCTTCCGCCGGCCGATCTGAGCCGCATTGACGTCACCGTGGCCGATTGCGCCGCAACACACTTGGCCGAGGTGTATCTACGTGCACCAGTGTCCGTCGATTCCGCCGTTGCTGCCGTGGCAAACCGAGAATGTGCTGCCGGTTTCGCTCCCTACACCGGGCAAGCTATTGCTGGCAGCCGCTACTCGATAACCTGGCTGATCGACTCGCACCAAGACCGGACCGGCGCCGACCCCACACCGAGCACCGTCATCTGTTTGCTGCAAGCCGCCACCGGCCAACCGCTGACCGGGTCTGCCCGTCACTGAACGCATGGACCGGCCGGCCTCCAGCTGGAGCAACGTTTGCAATGGCCGCCCGTGTTGGCAGTGTAATGCCCCACAGTCAGCAACCGAGTTGTTCGGCAAGGTCGAGAAAGTCGGCGGCATTGACGTCGAACTCGTCCTCGTAGGTCACATCCGCGCCGCCTCCGGGTCCGAATTCCAAGGGTCGAGCGACAAAAGCGGTCCTGAAACCCAAACTGTCCGCGGCACGAATGTCGTACTTGTGGCAGGCGACCATCATGATCTCGGCAGGGTCCAGCCCGAGGTAGGTCGCGGCCATGCGATAGACCGCCGGGTCGGGTTTGAACGCGCCCACCATCTGCGCGGCAAAGATGGCATCCCAGGGCAACCCCGCGCGCTTGGACATGTTGATTACCGTGGCGACGTCGGCATTCGACAGGGTCGCCAGTGTGAACACGTTCTTCAACCGCTTGAGCCCCGGCACCGTATCCGGCCATGGCCGCAAGCGTTGCCACGCCAGCGTGATCTCGTCACGTTCGTCGGCCGAGATGTCGGTGATTCCACATTCGTCCAGCACCCCGTCGAGTGCCTGACGGTACACCCAGGACACCGAGACCCACGTGCCGCCATCGTTGGTCACCGCCTTCAACCTCTCAAAGTAGGCAGCCCGCCAACGGGTAACGACCGCGGCCCAGTCAACGGCTAGCTGCCGGCCGGCGCTAACACGCCGAGCCTCATCGCAGACCGTCGAATGAAAATCAGTGGCCGTCCCTTGAACGTCGAACAACAACGCCTTCACCATCGACTCATCGTGCGCCTGCCGGCGTGCCAGTGTCGGCTCCGGGCGTTCAACGACGCAGCGTGCCGGGTGTTGGCTACACTCTGTCGACGCCGGAATGTCCGTCGTCGATGTTCCGACGAGGTGGTTCGTGGCCGACGACGAGGATGTCACCGAAAGCGAGCCCGATTACCGGTTCACCCTGGCCAATGAGCGGACCTTCCTGGCCTGGCAGCGAACCGCGCTCGGGCTGCTGGCCGCGGCCGTTGCCCTAGTCCAGCTGGTACCAGAGCTGACGGTGCCGGGCGCGCGCCGGCTGCTCGGCGTGGGGCTCGCGGTGCTGGCCATCCTCACTAGCGGAATGGGACTACTGCGTTGGCAGCAAGCCGATCGCGCCATGCGGCGCAACGACCCATTGCCTCGTCACCCGACTCCGGCCTACCTCGCGGTGGGGCTCAGTGTGGTCGGGCTCATCGCGCTCGGACTGGTGATCGCCAAGGCGGTCATGGGTTGACCGGTTCGACGGCGAAAGGCGATCCTCGAGCCCGCGGACTCCAAGCCGAACGGACAGCCCTGGCTTGGACGCGGACGTCGTTTGCTTTCCTGGTCAACGGTGCGCTGTTGGCGATCAAAAACGTGCACACCTTCGAAGGGCCGGTGGGCTTGATCCCCGTCTTCTTGGCTGTCGCAGTCGCTTTGGGCACCTACATGATCGCCTTGCGGCGCCAGCGGATTCTGCAACAGCAGCTAATTCCGAAGCAGATCACGCCACGACGCGCCGTGTACGCCGTCGGGCTCGCCGCACTGCTGCTTATCGTGGTGACCTCAGTCGACCAACTGCGCTAGGCACTCGAGCCGGGAACAGCTCCCGAGTGCCCAGCTGGGCGACAACCGTGACATCGAAAGTTCAAGGTATCCGCACGGGGGGCCTTCGACGTTGATCCTGGCAATTCCACCCCGTGGGGCGATTCGAGCAGCAACTTCGGGCTAAAGAGCTCAGCTACGCGATTATTGCCTCAGTGACGGCCGCGGCGTATGTCGTTCGACCGTAAGCGCTCTCCATCACGGCGGCTTCGTCTGTCGGCGTTCTTCATGTTGCCGAGTTCGACCAGAACAGCGGGATATTGGGCCAGGTTCAAGCCGGCGAGATCATCGCGGCCCAACAAGCCGTCGGTACCGATGTAGGTGGCCGGCTGCAGGCCCGCCGCCACCAGCGAATCGCGCATCGCATGAGCCAAGTGGATAGCGGGGCCGACCTGGGCGTTGTTTAGAGTCAGGCTGGAGTGGTTCGCGTAAAATCCCCGACCGGCCGAGGGTCCGGCTTTCGCCAGCGTTTCGCACGCCGATCGCCCATGGCGCTGAGCTGGCGAGCAGACACAGAATCGCGTTGCGGCGGCCCGCCGCATGCCGATTCTGTGTCTGCTCGCCAGCATGAGCTCACCGCCCGCGAGGAAATCGCCGCCAGCCGACAACGATTGCGGCCGTGAGCAAGGCTGCAGCGCCGGCCACCGCGAGCTGGACCCCGCGGATGAAGTCTTTGTCGGCGACGCTGATGACCAGCTGCTCCTGGGCTGACGCGAGGTGTTGTCGTGGGCCGATGTGTGCGGGGTGGGCGCGGGGATTCGCCCCCTCGACGACGGCCGAGACGACCTTTGCCCGTTCGGCGGGATCAGCAATGACAGCATCCAGCCGGGCGGGCAGGGTGGCGCTCAGCCAGGCCGCGAGGATAGAGCCCAGCAGGGCGACGCCAAAAATGCAGCCCAACGACCGCTGCAGATTGATCAAGCCGGCGGCCATACCCGCGCGGTGATCGTCAACCTCGGTCATTCCGATATGCAACAGCGGCGTCGCGCAGCCGCCTGACCCGGCGCCGAATATCGTTAGCCCGATAATTACCACAGGTGTGACGCGGCCGATGGCCACCGCGAACAGCGCCAACCCGATCATCATCGCTGCCAGACAAATAAGCACCGGCATCCGAGGGCCCCAGTTTTCTACCATCCGTCCCGCCAGCAGACTGGCGATTCCAAATCCCACGGGAACGCCCAGCATCACCAGCCCCGCGTGCAGCGGAGAAAAGCCGCGCACGTTCTGGAAATGCTGGGTGATCACCATCAACGTGCCGAAATAACAAGCCATCACCACGAAATAGACCAGCAGCGCCGACCGGTACACCGGCACGGTAAACAAGTGAAGATCGATCAGCGGGAACGCAGCGCGACGCTCGTGTCGGACAAATATCCACAGGAGCACCACGACGAGCAGCAGCAACGCGACGATCATTGCAGGCTCGGAATGCAACCGCGGAGCCTCGATGATCACATAGGCGATCACGGCGACCGCGGGGGCAAACGTCAGCTGCCCCAGCCAGTCCAGCTGAGTCGGATCAGGATCTTTGGACTCGGTGACACCCCACCGCGCCAGCAGCCAGACCACGGCTCCAATAGGCACGTTCACCGCGAACACGCTGCGCCAGCCGAGGCCCTGGACCAGGATGCCGCCCAGCGCCGGGGCAGTGCCGGCGCCGACCATGCCAATAGCCATCCAGCCGGCTATTGCGCGTGCCTTCATCCCCGGGTCGGGGAACGCGTGACTGAGCAACGCCAACGACAGCACCGAGATAAACGCCGACCCCACGCCCTGGATGACGCGTGCGGCCGTAAGTATTCCGAGGCCAACCGGTAGCGCGCATACCAGCGAGGCTGCGACGAATACTGCGACCCCGACAAAGAATCCGAGCCGACGTCCATACCGATCGCCGAATAAGGCACAGCTCATCAGCACGGCAGCCATGCCTAGGCTGTAGCCGGCGACCGCCCACTGAAGACCTTGTTCACCCGTCCTGTACACCGCTTGGATGCTGGGCAGCGCCACGTTGACAATGTTGACGTCCATGAACACCATGAAGATTCCCAGCCCGGTCGCCACTACGGTCATCCGCTGGGGCGGTGTCATAGGCGGATGTGAAGCCCGTACGCCGGTCATCTGAATTCACTTTCCCGGATGAATAGCAAACCGGGACTGCGTAGTCTCGCGATATCTGTTGGCGCCTTGGACTTCTGGGGCTGTATGTCCAAACAACCTCCTTACGCCGAGGCCACTCTCTGGTTGTCGAGGTGAATGATGTGGTTGTCGGGCCTATTCCAGCAGTCTAGAGTCACGTCGCCGCAACCAATTCTGCGCCGTTCGTAGCAAGAATGGCAGCTTCGCCCGGCCCGATATTGGGAACAAAAAAGGCGGCGTTCACTGCGGCACGATGACGTGTCACGTTGGCCAGTGCTCCCACCCTGGGCCGGCGGGGCTGCGTTGTCAGCGACGGGTTCGCCAGTCCGGGTTGACGCATCCCGCGCCTCCCGGAACAGATAGTCCCGCCTGACTGATTCGGGGCTCAGTTGCGCGAGTTCAACTGCTCGAGCAACGAGCGCCGAACGGCCAGGCCAGCTGACGCAAATAGCCGGCAGGCCGGATGTCGTCGACGCCGTAGTGCGCGGGCCAGCGGTTGCCGGGTAGGTAGATGGTGCCGAATAACGCGTCCAGGGCGGGAAATTCTCCGGCGTAGTTGGAGTTGTAGGCCTGCGGTTCCCGGGGCGTGATGGCAATGGTGAACTGCGCGGTGGCGATCACCCATCGCAGCAGACCGAAATTGATGACCTGGCGGTCGCCCCGATGATCTTTCTTGGTCGACAGTTCTGGACCGAGCAGCTACCGGTGCTGCCGGTCTTGCAGGCATTGTTCGTGGGCCGCGGGAAGCTGAGACGCGAGGACTTTGACCAACTGGTGCGCATCGTCGATAGTCCCGACGAGGCGGTCGAGGCGTTACTGGAGCAGCGGCCTGCACCCGCGAAGATGATGGACCGCATACCAGCCGTGGGGTACGGACCCCTGATGCAAGCCACCCGGCCGATGTTCGCATCGGACCCGAGAAGTTCTGTCCAACAGGTTCAATAGGGCAACGTGACTCAGTCAGCGCCAGCGACTCTCGCCGCGCAGCACCACCAAGGTCACCGATGAGCGCGCTGAAGTGCGCGACTACGCATGCCATCGCTACCGAGGTGTTGCGGCCCGAGTTGCGGCCAGGTGGACCAGGTTTGACACGACGGCGACGTTCGCAGCGGCGGTGTGTTGGCTACTTTTGCTGACCGCCGGTCCGGTTCCCTGGCATCAGGCGGCCGGCACCGTAGCATTGAAACACCTGCAACTGTTTCGGTGCCACGTTATGGTCTGGCCAGTTGCTGGCAGTTCGCGGTGGGAGGGCTGGTTGGAGGGCACGTCGTTCGGAAAGTACCGGCTGGTCGAGTTGCTGGGTCGTGGCGGCATGGGCGAAGTGTGGCGGGCGCACGACACCGCCACCGACCGAGCCGTCGCGCTCAAGATCCTGTCCGCCGAGATTTCCCACGATCAGATATTCCAGCAGCGGTTCCGACGCGAAGCCCATGCGGCCGCGCGCTTGAGCAGCCCACATCTGATCCCGATCCACACCTACGGGGACATCAACGGACGGCTGTTCGTGGATATGCGGTTGATCGAGGGTAGCAACCTACAGTCGGTGCTCAGCCGCGGGCCGCTGGTGCCGGATCGGGCAGTGCGCATCATCGAGCAGGTTGCCAAGGCGCTACACGCCGCGCACCGGGGCGGGCTGCTGCACCGGGATGTGAAGCCGTCCAATATTTTGCTCGACGCCGACGACTTCGCCTATCTGATCGATTTCGGAATCGCCCGCGCGGCAGGCGAAGTGGGCTTGACAGCGGTCGGCGATGTGATCGGCACCTACCATTACATGGCCCCGGAGCGGTTCAGCACCGCACAGATCGACGGCCGCTGCGACATCTACTCGTTGGCCTGTGTGCTCTATGAGTGCTTGACCGCACAACACCCGTTCCCCGGTGACAGCTTGGAGCAACAGATCACCAACCATCGCACAACTCCGCCGCCGCGGCCGTCGCGCACCAATCCTGGGTTACCGGTGGGCCTAGACATAGTCATCGCCAAAGGCATGGCGAAGAGTCCCGGCGATCGCTACAGCACGGCAGTGGAGTTGGCGCTAGCCGCCCGTGACGCGCTCAGCACGCCTCCGCTGCGGCCGTTGACTGCGACACAGGTCCCTGCCTACGCCCCTCTAGACAGCCGTCGTCAACAGCAGATTCCGGCGCCGGGGAGCGCCCACGTCTTACCCACCGTCCCCCGAACGCTGCAAAAAGCGTTGGCTGTCAACGAACGAAAGCCTTCTGGTGGACCACGAGCCGAGATGACGCGATCACCATCGCAGCCGTGGTGGCACCGCAAGGCCGTCGGTATCGCCGCTGCCCTGCTCGCCCTGGCTGCAATTGCTGGTGGCATGGTCGCGATGAGCGCATCGCGACCACAACGCGAAGAATTCCACCAAGTGACGCTGCCGTTCACCGGCCTGCGTGACCCGCAGGGTCTCTCGGTCGATAGTGGCGGCACGGTTTATGTCGCCGACACCCTGCACAATAAGGTGTTGGCATTACACGCGGGTTCGACCACCCCGGCCGTACTGCCGTTCCAGAACCTCAGCTATCCGACCGGTGTGACCGCGGACAACAGCGGCACGGTCTACGTCAACGACGCCGGCAATAAGCGGGTGGTGGTCCTTCGGGCGGGCTCGCAAACGCAAATCACGCTGCCCTTTACCGATCTCAGCAATCCGACCGGTTTGTCGGTGGACAGCAGCCGCACCGTCTATGTCACCGACACGGCCAAGAATCGGGTGGTGGCACTGTTCGCCGGCTCCAACACCCAGATCGAATTACCCTTCACGGATCTCAACGATCCGACTGGGTTAGTGGTGAACAACAGCGGAACGGTCTACGTGGCCGACGGCGGCAACAATCGGGTTCTCGCGCTACCAGCGGATTCGAAAGTGCAAGCAGCGCTGCCTTTCACCGGCCTCAGGCAGCCGGGCGGTGTCACGGTGGACAACGAAGGCGCGGTATACGTCACCGACAGCGGCAACAGTCGGGCACTCAAACTTCTGGCAGGATCGTCAAGGCAAATCGAGTTGCCGTTCACCGGCCTCGACTATCCGTGGGGTTTGGCGGTCGACAACAGGGGCACCGTCTACGTTGGCGGGCGCAATAACCAGATAGTGGCACTTCGGCAGCGGTAGACGGCTAAGAACGGCGGCAAGAGCAGGGACCACTTGCGCCGGAGCTGGCGACCACTTCTTCCGCGATGGTCGATTACACCGGCAGGATGATGCCGGCGGTCGGCCCAAGGAAGATGGCTTGACCGCCGGGGGCGACGTATCCGGCACCGGTGGGCCCATAAATGCCGTACATCGGGTTGGTCGGACCGAATCCGGCCCAGATGTCGTTGATCCAGCCGCTGGACAGCGTGTAGACGGCCGAGGTGGCGCCCGGCGGGGAGAAGCCGGTCACCAGCTGGAGGATGAGGTCGGTGATGGGGTTTAGGCCCAGCATGGAGTCGACGTGCGAGCCGTTGACGATCTCGGCCCCGACGAACTGATTCGGGTAGAGGCTGACCAATTGATTTGTGGTGGCGCCGAAGGCGTTCCACGGCTGCGGCGGCGCGGCAACCGTATAAACGGGGACATTCGCCGCCTGCAGGTTGCCTATCGCGGCGCCGAAGACCCCAGCGTTGTTGGCGACGCCGTCGAACATCACCACACCCTTGAGGTGATTGGTGGCAGCTCCGAGGCTCGCGAGGTAATTGCCGCCGGCGATCGTGGCCAGGCCACCGCCCGCGGAGTGTCCGGACAGGATGAAATCCTGTGGCAGCGTGCCGAAGTATCCGGCCTGGTTCGCGCTGATGTTCAGCGCCGTCTGGGGCCCCAGGAACAGCGACGCCACGCCCTGCTGCATCTGCGGGCTGCCTATCCACAGGCCGAACGGCAACGGAATCGACGGCACGGTCGGAGTGACCACGATGCTGTTGGTCTGCTGGGCCAATTGGACGGCCAGCGGTTGGTACAACAAACCGAACGCCCCGAAGCCGTGCTGCAGGTAGATGACACCGGTGGCGTTCACCGAACCGTCAGCCTGTGTCGGGAAGTACCACTGTGCAGGGGCGGGGAAGTTGAACTGGGGAATCGTAAAGCCCAGGAAGGAGGACGGACCGATCGGAATTTGCAGGAAGGAGAAGCCCGACCTCACCCCGGTCACCCCGTTAGTGGGCGGGGCAGCGAGGGCCTCGGTGGCAGCGAGATTCACCGCGGCGCCGAGGCTTGCCTCGTTGGTGGCAGTGTTGAGCAACGAGCTGGGCGTATTGAGGCCGGTGGACCCAGTGGCGCCGTTGCCGAACAGCGGGCGCCCCAGCAACCGTTCGATGGGTGACAAAACCCCTAGGCTCTCGACCTTTTGCAGCAGCGTGCGCAGCGGCGACACATTTGCCGCCTCAGCGGCCGCATACGCGGCCCCAGCGGCGCTCAACGCACGCACAAACTCGGCGTGAAATGCCGTTGTCTGCGCGCTCAGCGCCTGAAACCCTTGGGCGTAGTTGCCGAAGAGGTTCGCGATAGCCGCCGACACCTCATCGCCTGCGGCCGCGACAATCGCCGTCGTCGCGGGCGCCGCCGCAGCGGCGGCACCCCTAATCGCCTCGCCAATCCCGGTCAACTCCCCCGACGCTGCGGCAAGCGCCTCGGGTGCTGCGATCACGTACGACGACATCGGCGGCTCTCATCTTCGGTAGCGCGACAAACCTAGGACAGCTACAGAATAGTAGCCGGTCTAGCGACTGGGGTGGCCGTTTCCGGTGCCCGAAGCCGCTGGCCGGGGTTGGGCGAGTTTCGCCGCGCTGCCGGCATCTCAGAACCGTCTGGTTTCGGATGTTTCGACACGCGACCACTCTGCACACTCTGCAGGACAACGGATCTCGAAAGGTCGACGAGACGTCGCGCTTGAAACGTCAAGTGGCCGACGAAGGGCAGCTGCTCATCAATGTCGTGCGGTGCAGGGCCTGGTCGGCGGCCGCGGCGGCGAGGATTGCCTCGAAGTCAACACCTGCTCCGGCGTCGAGGTCTTTGAGTTCCTCGGTGATCAATCGTTATTCCAAACATGATGAATTTCATTATTCCTAGCACGATGAATTCCACTCGTTCGGTCCGAGTTAATTCAGCAATCACAGAATTTTACGGCACCCCACAAATTCTCCAGATAAAGAATTAAGAATCGCTTAAGAAGTTTGCTCTAACATGTGCAATCGGTAGGCAATAACGTAGAGTACAGCCGCATACCTGCCGCAAAATTCACCGTCGAGGACGCCGGACTGTGCCGTGACAGGCGTACCCACGATAGCTCGATCGCGCGGAATTGTACGGCTAACTGGATATTTGCGAGAGGAAACCCCATCTGGGGATCGAGGCTTAGCTGCCGCGTATTTAATCCTCAGCACGGCGAAGATATGTCCACCGCGGTGCCGGACGCCTGAATAGTTATTTGAGGTTAAAGGAACGAACTGATGTCAAATGTTCTGGTTGCGCCGGAGATGCTGGTGGCGGCCGCGAATGCGGTCGGGATCGGTGTGGCGATCAGCACTGCCGATGCCGAGGCCGCCAACACATCACCGACACGGCAACCGTTCGATCTGGTCAACGCGTCCACCCAAACACTCTTGGATCGCCCGCTGATCGCAACCGGGAACAACGGAGCGCCCGGCACCGGTGAAAACGGCGGACTCACTCCCCGCACGCGACCCTCAGCATCACGAAAGTCATCGCGATCGCTCACTGAGGACTCGACGTTGCGTACCGACGACGCGGACTATCTGCTAACGGCCGCAAACTTATTGGACCAGCGAACGAACCCGGCACTCGACGTCACCGGCGACGGTCGCCGTGCGCGCCAGCTCGTGCAGGCCGGCGGGCAGTACCGCAACACTCTCGCGGCCCAGGTCCTGGATATCACCGCCTTCGACGAAGGCCGGCTTCCCGAAATCGACGACGCCGACATGGCCGCGGCGATCGCCGACGCGCACGCACACCGCAACATCATCGAGTGACAGATGGCTGCATTTCGGCTTACCACCAAGGTTCAGGTTAGCGGCTGGCGCTTTCTACTGCGCCGGCTCGAGCACGCCATCGTGCGCCGCGACACCAGGATGCTCGACGACCCACTGCAGTTCTACAGCCGGTCGGTCGCTCTTGGCATCGTCATCGCAGTCGTGATTCTGGTGGGCGCCCTGCTCCTGGCCTACGTCACCCCCCCGGACAAACTCGGTGGCACCAACCTGGTCACCGACCGCTCCACCAACCAGCTCTACGTAATCCTCTCCGGACAGTTGCATCCCATCTACAACCTGACTTCGGCGCGGCTGGTGCTGGACCGCCCGGCCGACCCCGTCACAGTGAAGTCCTCCGAACTGAGCAAGCTGCCCAAGGGCCACACCATCGGAATCCCGGGCGCTCCGTACGCCACGCCCGTTTCGAGGGGCAGCACCTCGATCTGGACCCTGTGCGACACCGTAACCCGAGCCGGCACCGCCTCCCCGGAAGTGCAAACAGCGGTAATAACGATGCCGTCGCAAATCGATCCCTCGATCGGTCCGTTCCAGTCAAACCAGGCAGTGTTGGTGTCCTACCAAGGCCAAACATGGGTCGTCACCCCGCAGGGACGGCACGCCATCGATCTAACCGACGCTGCTTGGACCGCAGCTATGGGAATACCCGTGACCGCGAACCCGGCCCCGATCTCTGAGGGCCTGTTCAACGCGCTACCTGACCTCGGGCGCTGGCAGCTGCCGCCGATACCCGCTGCGGGCGCACCCAATTCGCTGGGACTGCCAGCAGGTCTGGTGATCGGGTCGGTGTTCAAGAGCTCGATCTCAGTGGCGCCGCAACACTTTGTGGTGCTGCCCGACGGGATTGCGCCGGTGAACGCCGACACCGCAGCGGCGCTGCGCGACAGGCAATCCTATGGATTGGTAGAGCCACCGTGGGTGTTGCCGAATCTGGCCATCGCCACCCCCCAGAGGGTGTATGCCTCACCGCTACCCGACCAACCCCTCAAGATTGTGTCCCGGCGGGAAGATCCCACGCTGTGCTGGTCATGGGAGCGTGGCGCCGGGGAACAGTCACCGAAGACGACCCTGCTGACCGGCCGGCAGCTGCCGATACCGCTGTCAGCGATGAACGTAGGTGTCGACCAGATCCATGGAACGGCAACTGTTTTCATCGACGGCGGAAAGTTCGTTGCGCTGCAAACGCCAGATCCCCGCTACGCCGAATCGGTGTACTACGTCGCTTCTCAAGGTGTGCGCTACGGGGTGCCGGACGCGGCTGGGGCGAAGGCACTGGGCCTGAGTTCGCCCCAAAACGCACCCTGGGAGATCATTCGGCTCCTGGTTGACGGTCCGGTGCTGTCCAAAGATGCCGCACTGCTCGAGCACGACACGCTGCATGGTGACCCACTCCCCCGAAATGATCCAGCCGGAGCCCCCTGATGACGACCAACAAGCTCACCCCGACCACGGGCCGAGCCCGACCAGTAAGTAGAGAAAGGTACCCAGATGCAGCACATGTCATTTGACCTGGCCGCGGCCGGCGTTATCGCCGAAATCATGGCTAACGCTTCCCGGGGGCTGGCGGCCACCACGACGGCGTCGGCGTCGGTGACTGCGCTGAACCCGGCTGGCGCCGACGAAATCTCGGCGCATTTTGCGCTGGCGTTCGCGGCGGAGGGCGCACAAATGTTGGCTCTGAACACATCCGCGCAAGAAGAGCTCGCTCGGGCGGGCGAGGCGTTCACCAAGATTGCCAGCATCTATTCAGCCGTCGACGACAGCTGCGCCGGCACTTTCGCGTAGCAGGCCGGCCGACGAAATAGCCCGTGCACCACCTCGCAACCGAAGGGACCTGATGGCGATGCTGTGGCACGCAATGCCACCGGAGCTGAACACCGCGCGGCTGATGGCCGGAGCGGGTGCGGCGCCGGCGATGCAGGCGGCTTCGGGCTGGGAAGCGCTTGCGATCGCGTTAGAGACTCAGGCCGACGAGTTGGCTGCAAGCTTGGTCTTGCTCGGGGAATCGTGGACAGGAGCAGGCAGCGAACGTGCGGTAGCCGCCACCACGCCAATGGTGATCTGGCTGCGCAATGTCGCATCGGTGGCGCAGACGCGCGCGATGCAGGCGACTGCGCAAGCCGCGGCGTACACCCAGGCGCTGGCCATGATGCCGTCGCTGCTGGAGATCTTCGCCAACCACATCACGCATGCGGTCCTTGCGGCCACCAACTTCCTCGGCATCAACACGATGCCGATTGGCGCCAACGAAGCCGATTATTTCATCCGCATGTGGGATCAGGCCGTCAGTGCGATGGACGTTTACCAGGTGGAAACCGCCGCCAACACGTTTTTCGAGACGGTTGAGCCGCTACAGGCGATCCTGGATCCCGGGATAAGCCAGACCTTGACAACCGCAGCGGGCCAGCTCACGGCGATGGTGTCACAAGCCCCCGCGTTCGCCGCCGGCGCGTTGCCGATCCAGCAGCTCCCGGCGATGAGCGGCACGATGATGCAGTTGCTCCTACCGCTGCAGCAGGTGACGTCGCTGTTCAGCCAGGCGGGCGGCATGGGCGGGGCCGGTCGCACCACCCCGGCCGACGACGAATCCGCACAGATGGGCCTGCTCGACACTAACCCGCTGTCCAACCATCCGCTGGCCGGCGGATCGGGCCCTAGCGTGGGCGCGGGATTGCTGCGCGCCGAGGAGCTGCCCGGTGCGGGCGGGACATTGTCCCGCACCCCGCTGATATCCCAACTCCTCGACAAGCCCGTTGGCGCCTCGATGCCGCCGGCGGCCGGCGCCGAGTCGTCGGCAATGGGTGGTGCCGCTCCGGTGGGCGCGATGGGGCAGGGGGCACGGTCCGGCGGTTCCACCAGGCCGGGACTGGTCGCCCCAGTACCGCCCGTACCGCAGCGAGCGGAAGAGGACGGGGACGACCAGGACTACTGGTAACTGGCGGTACCGACAGCAGACTTCCCGGCCGCCCGGGCCGGAAGACTTGCCAACATTTGGCAAGCAAATGCAAAGAGAGACAACGAGAGAAAGTGGTTCAGCATGGCAGCGATGAAGACCGATGCCGCTACCCTCGCGCAGGAGGCAGGTAATTTCGAGCGGATCTCCGGCGACCTGAAGACCCAAATCGACCAGGTGGAGTCGACGGCGGCTTCGCTGCAGGGCCAGTGGCGGGGCGCGGCGGGTGCGGCCGCCCAGGGCGCGGTGGTGCGCTTCCACGAGGCAGCCACCAAGCAGAAGCAGGAACTCGACGAAATCTCGACGAATATTCGTCAGGCCGGCGTCCAATACTCGAAGGCCGACGAGGAGCAGCAGCAAGCGCTGTCCTCGCAAATGGGCTTCTGATCTCCTCATACCAATTAGAAACGGAGAAAAAATGACAGAGCAGCAGTGGAATTTCGCGGGCATCGAGGCCGCGGCTAGCGCAGTTCAGGGAAATGTCACCTCCATTCATTCCCTTCTCGACGAGGGCAAGCAATCCTTGACCAAGCTCGCGGCGGCATGGGGCGGTAGCGGTTCGGATGCCTACCAGGGTGTCCAGTACAAATGGGACGCCACCGCGACCGAGCTGAACAACGCGCTGCAGAACCTTGCGCGGAAAATCAGCGAGGCGGGTCAGGCGATGGCCTCGACCGAGGGCACCGTCACCGGGATGTTCGCATAGCAAGACTGCTCAGCGCCCACAGCAACAGACCGTCCGGCGGTCCGCGCCGGACGTCTGCCCGCACTCGGCCAAAAGCGTGAAAGGAGAACGTGGTCCACCATGGCAGAGATGAAGGCCGATGCCGCAACCCTCGCGACGGAGGCCAAGACCTTCGACCGGATCTCCGATGAGCTCAAGGCCTCTATTGGGCACGTCGAGTCGACAGCAAGCGCTTTGCAAACCGCATGGCGCGGCGAGGCCGGCCAGGCCGCCCAGGCTGCGATTCAGCGTTTCCATGAAGCGGCCACAAATCAAATTCGGGAGCTCAACCAAATCTCGACCAATATCTGGAGCGCCGGGATGAACTACAGCCGCACGGATAACCACCAATCCAGCTTGTTGTCGTCGCAGATGCAGTTCTAACCCATTAGCGCCAGAAGAACGGAAACAACGGCATGTCAGAGATGCACTATAACTTCCCCGCCATCGAAGCCGGGGCATCCGAAATCCACTCGGAGGTTCTCACCACCCGGCGACTGCTCCGTGACGGGAAGCACTCACTCGCCACGCTGGCGGCAGCGTGGGGCGGTAGCGCCTCAGAGTCCTACCAGGCCGTTCAGCAGCGTTGGGACGCCACCTCTGGCGAACTCAACGCTGCGCTGCAGAGCCTTTCGCAGGCGATCAGCGAGTCGGGTCAGGCGATGCAGCGCACCGAAAAGGCGCTCGCAGGGATGTTCGCGTAGGTACCGACACGCAATGAAGAACGTGCACAGGGGATCCGGCGATGTCTGACGTGACCGTCGATTCCCCGCTCCTGGAGGCTGCTGGGGAAAAACTGCGCAGCCTTGAGTTGCCGCAGGCTCCGAAGCCAACCCTGGCCTTCGGAACGGATTTGGCTTCGGTGGCAAACGATGAGGTCCTGCCACATATCTACCTGGCGGCAAGTGACGCGCTGTCCGCCGCTCAAGCCTCTGTGCAGCAGATAGGCGCCAACATCGTCACCGCCGCCAACACATACGCGGACACCGATAAGACGCTGGGCGGCCAGCTCAGCCAGCACCAATTCCAACCAGCGGAGCCGGCGGGTTCGACGCCGGCTGAGGACCGACCTCCAAGTGAAAGAGACCATGCGCCATGACGCAAACACAGAACATGCAGGTGGTGAGCGACGAGCTCTTAGCCCGTGCCGCCGAGCTGGAGGCTGTCATCAAAGAACCATCGGAACTCCCCTGGCCGCCGTGCCTCCTTCCGATGATCATCAACGCGGCCGCGGAAATTGCGTTTTCGGCCAACGCGATGCGGACCTACCTCGACGCGGGTAATCGGGCGCGCAAACAACTGGCGCAAGCTCTTAGGCAAGCGGCCCAACTCTACGAGGCGACTGACGAGCAGGCTGCGCAGAGTCTGAACGGCGCGGGCGACTCCGGGTCGGCAGCGACGCCCCACCATCTGCTGGGTGATTACGCTCCCGGCACTGGTCCCAGCGCCGGCGTTGGCCCGCATCTTGGCCCTGGTCCTGTTGTTGGCCCGGGAAAAATACCCCCGCCGCCCCCGTACTACCCGGTCAGGCAGGCAGCCGCGGACATCGCTTCTGCCGACCAGGGCGCAGCCTGCAACGCGTTTGCCCAGGCGTGGAGTGCATACCAGCAACCGCTGCTGGACTCCGCCGAGGCGTTCCGGCCTTTTGTGAATTGGGAGGGCACCGCAGCCACCGCCGTTGCGGCGAACTTCGAACAGTTCCGGCAGTGGGTGTATCAGATGGCGAACCTGTGCCAGCAGCTGGCTGCCCAGGCTCAAGGCGTCACGTCGGCGCACAGCTGGGCCGTCTCGCAGCACCCCACGGTCGCCCAAATAGCGAAGCTCGACAACTCGTGGAACGAGACGGAGGAGTACAAGACCAAAGTTGTGCCCACCCTCCCGACGGGTCCGTTCGTCAACCAACGCTCCGAAGCGGAAAGGGAGGTGCACATGATGGAACAGTCGATTTTGAAGACGTATACGCAGTACCAGAGTCAGTCGGAGTCGGTGCTGGCCGAATACGCCAAGAAGGCAAATTTGCCGCTGCCGGCCTTGGATCCGCCAGCGCCTCCCCAAGTGTATAGC